>NZ_JASCOR010000048.1 GCF_029959445.1 Stenotrophomonas sp. PS02298
GCCCCCTCCCTTTCGCACAGCGAAGGGGAGGGTTGGGGAGGGGGGCTCTTCGCAACAACCCCAAAGCTTCAAGTAAAAGCCAACCCCCTCCCAACCTCCCCCTTGGCTTACGCCAACGGGGAGGAGCCAAGCGCTCCCGGCCACGCAAGCAGCCACGCCCCCTCCCTTTCGCACAGCGAAGGGGAGGGTTGGGGAGGGGGGCTCTTCGCAACAACCCCAAAGCTTCAAGTAAAAGCCAACCCCCTCCCAACCTCCCCCTTGGCTTACGCCAACGGGGAGGAGCAACGCCAGCCTCGCCGGAGGTTCAGCGCAAAACGCTTAGAACGCTATCTGCGCCCACAAGCCGGCTTCATGGCTTTCCAGCGACTTCGTCGCCGTCTCCTGCTTCAGCTGCTTGCCCACCGCTGCCAGACGCAGGTGCTTGTTCGGTTTCCATTCCACACCGACCATGTGATAACGCTCGCGGGTGCGCGGATCGATATCCAGGCTCATCCGGGTTTCTTCGTGGCGGGTGAACACTGCGTACTGCGGGCTCAACTGGTAACTGCCCCACACCGACCAGCCGCGCTGGTCGTCGCTGCCCGGCTTGACCACGCGGGTCCAGTCCTCGGCACGGAAGTACTGCGCGCCGATCCGGCCACGCTCGCCGACCCAGCTGGCCATCGCGTTCCAGCGCTGCGCGGTGTGCTGCCGCGGCATGTCGCCGGCATCCAGCGCGCGGGTACCGCGATAGCCGCCCAGCGCCAGCTCAACGCCCTTGGCCGGTACCCAACCCACACGCGCCTCGATGTCCGGGCGATTGCCCAGGCGCGGCTTCTGGTAACCACCGCCGGTGACCACCGAAGCGGCATAGGTGAAATCGCCACGTGTGTACTGGCCGTGCACGCCGTAGTCGGCGGCATTGCCCATCTTGCTGCGGGTGATCAAGGCGCCATCGACGTAGCGGTAGCCATCACGTGCCGACTCCTGCTGGATCCACGGCAGCGGCGCATTGCCCAGCCGCAGCCAGTTGCCCTTGCCGAAGCTGCGCTGCAGGTAGGCATGGCGCAACCACACGTCGGTGGGGTCGCTGTTGCGCAGCCACTGCACATCAGTGGTGACCTGCGCCGTCCAGTGCTGGTTGAAGCGGTGATCGACGGTGATGAAGGTGCGCTTCAGATCCAGCGCCAGGCCTTCATCGTCGGTGACCACGCCATCACGATCCAGCTGGCTGGCGTTGACGAAGATCTGCGCCGACACCTTGGTGGCGGGCGCTGCATCCTGGGCCCAGGCCACGGCCGGCAGGCACAGCGCAGCCAGCGCGGCGGCCAGTGCATTACGGGAAACAAACTGCATCACTACTCTCCTGGTGCCAGCCAACGCTGGCGGTATGCGATCTTTCGGGTAAGTACCTGGCAGCCGTTCCTGCGCGGCTGCCAGGCAAGCAGGCCGCCTCATCCAGCCGCCCAGCGCTCACCGAGACCACGGGGGCGGCGCCGGCGAAGCAAGGTCTTTCACAACGGGGGCTTTCTGGCGCCAGCAGCGTGCCGGTGCAGGCTTTGAACGGGGTGCTTCCCCATAACGGCAGCGACGGGCATTCATTGACCCCTCTCTTGCCCCCTCGCCCCCTGTCACCACGCCTGCTGGTACGGATGCGGTGGCACGGAGCCGGGCTGGCTCGCGAATCGACTTCCTGAAGCTGGTTCATGTTCCCTGCCTTACCCGAAGCAAGGCCATTGTCGGCAGGCCAACGCCAGCCGACCCTGATCAATATCAATGCCGTTGGCGGTTCGTCGCCGATCCGTTGTGCGCCAGGCCACATAACCGTGCTTCCGCTGCGTGCAAGGACGGCTCACAACGGAGTTTTTGCGGGACCGAAACATTGTCCAGCGCAGAATCGATGTCGCCCATTAACGCGGTTCCACCGAAGGCGGCCCCATGCCGCCCACCCTGCGAGGCCCGACATGTCTTACGTAGATGGTTTCCTGGCCGCCGTGCCGCTGGCCAACAAAGCCCGGTTCATCGAGCACGCGCATATTGCCGATGCCCTTTTCATCGAGTTCGGTGCCTTGCGGGTGACCGAATGCTGGTCCGACGACGTGCCACACGGGACCCTGACCGACTTCTACCGCGCCGTGCAGGCCAGGGACGATGAAGCCGTGGTGTTCTCGTGGATCGAATGGCCGGACAAGGCCACCCGCGATGCCGGCATGCAGAAAATGATGGAAGACCCACGCATGGACCCAGCCACCAATCCGATGCCGTTCGACGGCAAGCGCTTGGTCTATGGCGGCTTCATGCCGGTGCTGCATCTGGGCGATTAAGCGGCTGGTGCAGCTTTGCAGCTGCGGGTAAGCGCAACCGCTGACCGGACACGCAGGATCTGCAGGAATGGTCGAACGCGATCGCTGCGCTTTTGTAGGAGCGGCGTAAGCCGCGAAGCTGACAGCGCTGAAACAACCAGCGTCTGAGCCATCTGATGATGCATCTGCTTCGCGGCTTACGCCGCTCCCACAAAAGCAACGGCACGGGCTATATGCCCGACGACAGCAATAGCCGCGCGGTTACTGCGCCATCCCCAACACGTACATCAGCACCAGCAAGGCGAGCACACCCGCGAGCACCGCGAAGAATATCTTCCACGCGCTATACGGACGCTCACCCGCCAGTTGCCCCGTGTAGCCATTGGCCAGCACCTGGTAGCTGCGCGAGCCATAGGTGTAGCTGACCAGCCACACCGGCACCAGGATGTGCTTGAAGGTGCGCTTGCTGTACGTGGCCTGCACCTGCAGGTTGCGCTGGGTGTCGCCCGGCACCTGCTCGGAACACAGGTAGCGGGTCTGCGTCTGCATCTGTTCCTCACCGAGCTGCGCGGCCTGGCGCAGATCCACCTGGTAACGCTCCACCGTCCAGCCGCGCACGAACTCGGGCGAATACGGCTTCAAATCGGTGATGGTCGGGAACTGGCCGATCTTGCCCAGCAGTTCCGGATGCACGCCTACCGTGCCCGGCACCAGCTCATCATCGAAGAAATGCTGCAATGAACCGGATGCCGGTTCCCAGCGCACACGCCGTTCCTGCCGGGTCTGCGTATTGCCCTTGGAATCGCGGTAGCTGACGGTGACGTAGTAGTAATACCCCGCCTCGGCGGTCCAACGTGCGGCGACCTGCGCATCGAACGTCCAGTACGGCAGGTACATGCCCTTGAGCGTATCGGTCAGCGCCGCGCGCTTGAGCTTGCTCGGCGCGAACCAGCGCGTGCCATACCACTTGCGGATGATGTCGCGGACCTGGCCGTCGCTGATCTTGAACGGCAGCACGCTCTGCGGGGTGATCGCATCGCCCAGCGACTCGTGGTCGATGATCGATGGCGAGCCGCAGAACTCGCAACGGTCGGCCACCTTGCGGTCGACGAAGACCGAGATCGCATGACAACTCTGGCATTGCACCTCGCGCGGCTGCGCGCCGTAGCCGCGTTGCTCGGCCGGGGTGGCGGCCATGCTCTGCAGCATGCCGACCACACCGCCCTGCGGCTGTGGCGGCAATGGCGGCGGCTGGTTCGCCTCGTCCTGCAATCGCTTCAGTGCCGCCAGCAGGTCCTGCTCGACCACGCCGGCACTGCCATCGCCCACGCCCATGGCCGCCTCCGACAGCGGCACGATGGTGCCGCAGTAGGGGCAGGCCAGGGCTTGCTTGCCGGCATTCCATTGCAGATCCCCGCCGCATTCCGGGCAGGGATGCTTGCCAACTGTTGCGTTGTTCATCAGCCGCGCAGGAACTCTTCCAGTGCCGAGCGGGCGATGCGGGTGGCATTGCCGATCTTGCGTGCCTTCAGGTCACCTGAGGCGATCGACGCCATCACGTCCTCGACCGATACCGACAAGGCCTGTGCAGCCTGTTCGGGGGTGAGCACGTCCAGCGCCACGGCATCACCGGCAGCCGGCAACGGCGGCGGTGCAGCAGCACCCGGCACCACCGGCGCACCGGTCTGCATGTTGCGCATCATCTCCTGCGCCATGCCAAAGCCCATCGCCATCTGTGCCGGCACCGCAGCGGCGGTTGCACCTTCGCCGCCCTCGCCCATGCCGTGGCCCATCTGGTACTTCACGTAGTCGTTGAGGTTGCCGATCACGCCCATGCTGGAGCGCTTGTCGATGGCCTGCTCCACTTCCGGCGGCACCGACACGTTCTCCAGGATGAAGCTGGTGACCTCGATGCCGTACTTGTCGGTCATCGCCGGGTTGATGATCGGCAGCAAGGCTTCGCCCAGCTCGGAGTAACGCGAGGCCACATCCAGCGCCGGCACGCCGGCCTTGGCCAGCGCCTCGGTGAACACGCTGACGATGCGCGAACGCATGGTGTCGGCGAACTCATCCAGGCGGAAATTCTGGTCGGTACCGGCCACTTCCTTGAGGAACTTCGGCGGGTCGACGATACGGAAATCGTAGGTACCAAACGCGCGCAGGCGGACCACGCCGAAATCGGCGTCGCGCATCATCACCGGATTGGACGTGCCCCACTTGTTGCCGGTGAACAGGCGCGTGTTGAGGTAGTAGACATCGCATTTGAACGGCGATTCGAAGCCGTACTTCCAACCCAGGATGGTGGACAGCACCGGAATGTTCTGGGTGCTGAGCGTGTGCTTGCCCGGGCCGAACAGATCGGCGTACTGGCCGGCAGCGACGAACTGCACCATCTGCGACTCGCGCACGATCAGTTGTGCGCCGTTCTTGATCTGGCGGTCGTCATCCGGCCAGCGGTACGACAGCGTGTCACGCGAGTCATCGGTCCACTCGATGATCTCGATCAGTTCCTTTCTGATGAAGTCCAGAATGCTCATGCTCAGTCCCTGGTCGGCAGGGCTCCGATTCTACGGCGGGAATGTTAAGAGTGCGCATGACGCCATGCAGACATGCCGTGGCGCAGCATGGCCGCATCTTCCGGAGCTGCGGGGACGCCATGCGTGTTCTGACCCTGTTGTTGACCACGCTGTTCGGGCTGGCCCTGGCAGTGGGTGGTGGCTGGCTGCTGGCGCTGCACGGCAGCCCGTTCTACCTGCTGAGCGGACTGCTGCTGTTGGCCGTGGCGTGGGGCCTGTGGCGACACCGGCGCTGGCCGACCTGGCTGTACGCCGGCTGGTTACTGGCGCTGCTGGGCTGGTCGCTGTGGGAGGCCGGCCTGTACTGGTGGCCGTTGGCCACCCGCGTTGGCCTGCCCGCCCTGCTCGGCCTGCTGATGGCCTTGCCCGCCTCGCGCCGCTCCAGCCCGCGTGGTTACACCGGCCCGGCCGGCTGGCCGGTGCTGCTGGCCTCGCTGGGCGTGGCCGCGGTCGCCTTCGCCTGCATCCCGCGGCACCTGCATGAGACCGATGGCCGCCTGCCGATGGACATCGTCAACGCCAATCCGGCACTGGGCGACACCGCGCAGCCGGAGGGCGAATGGCAGGCCTACGGCCGCAGCGGCTACGGTCAACGTTACTCGCCGCTGGCGCAGATCACCCCGGCCAATGTCGGTCAGCTGCAGCTGGCCTGGCAGATGCAGACCGGTGATGTGCGCCTGCCGCAGGACGTGGGCGAGACCACCTACGAAGTCACCCCGTTGAAGATCGGCAACACGCTGTACCTGTGCACGCCACACAGCCTGGCGTTCGCGCTGGATGCCGACAGCGGCAAGGTGCTGTGGAAGTTCGACCCGGGCGCTGGCATGGAACCGCAGCGCCAGCATCAGACCTGCCGCGGGCTGTCGTACTTCACTGAACCCGTGGCCCCCGCCGCAACAAGCGCAGCAACCGGCGTGCACACCTGCAGCAGCCGCGTGTTCCTGCCCAGCGCCGACGCCAAGCTGCATGCACTGGACGCGCAGACTGGCGAACACTGCAGCGACTTCGGCAACAACGGCGTGCTCGACCTGCTGCACAACATGCCGTTCAAGCAGGCCGGTTACTACTACTCCACCTCGCCGCCGCTGATAGCAGGTGGCAAGGTCATCATCGCCGGTGCAGTGAACGACGACTATGCGATCAACTCGCCCTCCGGGGTGATCCGCGCCTATGACGTGCACAGCGGCAAGCTGCTGTGGAACTGGGATTCGGGCAACCCCACCCAGACCGCGCCGCTGGACCCGAACAACCCCAACCAGGTCTACACGCCCAGCTCGCCCAACAGCTGGTCGGTGGCCAGCGCCGATGAAGCACTGGGCGTGGCTTACTTCCCGATGGGCAACCGCACCCCGGACCAGCTCGGCATGTACCGCAGCCCCGCAGAGGAAACCTACGCCTCATCGGTAGTTGCCCTGGATATTGCCAGTGGCCAGGTGCGCTGGGTGCAGCAATTCGTGCACCACGACCTGTGGGACATGGACACACCAGCGCAACCGGTGCTGCTCGATCTGGACCTGCCACAAGGTCGCATCCCGGCGCTGGTGCAGCCGACCAAACAAGGCGACGTGTACGTGCTGGACCGCCGCGACGGCAAGCCCTTGCTGCCGATCAGCCAACGCACCGCACCGCAGTACGTGGACATCCCAGGCCAGTTCGCCGCACCCACGCAACCCGTGTCCGCGCTGAGCTTCGAGCCCAAACCGCTGCGCGAAGCCGATATGTGGGGCGCGAGCCTGATCGACCAGATGCTGTGCCGCATCCAGTACCGGCAACTGCGCTACGAAGGCCGTTACACACCGCCGACGCTGCAGGGCAGCCTGATCTATCCGGGCAACTTCGGCACCTTCAACTGGGGCAGCGTGGCAGTGGACCCGCAGCGGCAGGTGATGTTCGGCATGCCCACCTACCTGGCCTTCGTCTCCAAGCTGGTGCCCAAGCATGAAACCAGCGGCCGCGAGATGAACAAGGGCGAGCATGGCTTGAATGAGAACAAGGGCGCCGACTATGCGGTGGAAATGACGCCCTTCATGTCGCCCATTGGCGTCCCCTGCCAGGTGCCACCATGGGGCACGGTTGCCGCCGCCGATCTGCGCACCGGCAAGATCGCCTACCAGCACCGCAACGGCACCATCCGCGATCTGTCACCGCTGCCGCTACCAATCCGCATCGGCGTGCCCGGCATTGGTGGACCGATGCTGACCGCAAGCGGCGTGGCCTTCATGAGCGCGGCCACCGACGACAACTTCCGCGCCTACGACCTGGCCAGCGGCAAGGTGCTGTGGGATGTCCGTATTCCGGCCGGCGGACAGGCCACGCCGATGACCTACCTCAACAGCCAGGGCGAGCAGATGGTGCTGCTGGTGGCGGGTGGTCATGGTTCGACCGGGACCAAGGCTGGCGACTACGTGTTGGCGTACAAGTTGAAGAAGTAGGGGTATCTGCGACTGAAGCAGGAGCAGGAGCAGAAGCACCCCTCCCCAACCCTCCCCTTGCCTGCGGCAAAGGGAGGGGGCGCAAGCAACAGCCTCAAGCCTGCATGATCAGCCCCCTCACTTGCGCAACGCGCAGGGGAGGGTTGGGGAGGGGTGCCTTTCGCGAGGAACCCAATCAGCCCTGCACCATCTGCCCCCTCCCTTGCGCAACGCGCAGGGGAGGGTTGGGGAGGGGTGCTTTTCGCGAGGAACCCAATCAGCCCAGATCAATCCGCGGCACGTCGTACCACACCGCATCCGGAAACCGCTTCAACACCCAGTCGCGAATGAAGCCACGGCTATCAGCCGCAATCACTTCATCACTGCTGTCATCGCGGCTGTTCCAAGCCACGCCATGCAGGGCGATGCCACGCGCCGCCAGCGCTTCCAACGACAGCAAGGTGTGGTTGATCGAACCCAGGCGCCCGGAGGTCACCAGCAACACCGGCCAGCCTTTCTGCGCAACGTAGTCAATCGTCAGCAGCTGCTCGGTCAGCGGCACCATCAAACCACCGGCACCCTCGATCAAAACCGTCTCGTAGCGTTCGCACAAACGTGCGGTCGCAGACTCGATGGCAGTTAGATCCAAAGCCCGCTGCTCCAAACGCGCAGCCAGATGCGGCGATGCCGGATAGGCAAACAGCGCCGGCATCGTGGTGCCGTCACGGTCCTCTTCAAACAAGCCAGTGCCCATGATGCGCCGGTGCAGCAGGATGTCATCGGAAGCGGCCACGCAACCGGTCTGCACCAATTTCTGGGTGATCACGTCCTCGCCCTGCGCCGCCCATTGCTGCGCCAGCCAACCGGTGACTACGGTCTTGCCGATCTCGGTATCGATGCCACTGACAAATACGACCTTGCCGCTCATGCGCGCATATCCTCTTCCTGCAGGCTGGCCACCAGCGCGACCATGGCTTCGCACAGCTGCTGCAGCTGTGCATCGTCAATAACAAACGGTGGCATCACATAAACCAGTCGGCCGAACGGCCGGATCCAGATGCCGTGCTCCAGCATCCTCTGCTGGATGCGTTCCAGCCGCAGCGATGCTTTCAATTCGATCACGCCGATGGCCCCAAGCACGCGCACATCGGCCACCTGCGGCAAGCTGCGCGCGGGCGCCAGACTGAGTTCAAGACCTTGTTCGATCGCCGCCACCCTGCCCTGCCAATCCTGCGACAGCAGCAGCTGCACCGAGGCCAGTGCGACCGCGCAGGCCAGCGGATTGGCCATGAAGGTCGGGCCGTGCATGAACACGCCCGGCTCGGCGCTGGCGATCACATCGGCAATCTCGCGCGTGCACAGCGTCGCCGCCAGCGTCATGTAACCGCCGGTCAATGCCTTGCCGATGCACAGAATGTCGGGGCTGATGCCAGCATGCTCGCAGGCAAACAATCGGCCGCTGCGACCGAAGCCAGTGGCGATCTCATCGCAGATCAGCAATACGTCGTGTTCGCGGCATAGCCGTTCCAGCTCACGCAGGTACTGCGGATGGTAGAAGCGCATGCCACCCGCGCCCTGCACCACCGGCTCGATGATGAAGGCAGCCAGTTCATCGGCGCTTTCAGCAAACAACTGCGCAAGCGCTGCGATATCGGCCGGATCCCATTCCTCGCCGAAGCGCGTCTGTGGCGCGGGCACGAAACGGCGTGTCGGCAGTGAAGTGCCAAACAAGCCATGCATGCCGGTAACTGGATCGCATACCGACATCGCGTTCCAGGTATCACCGTGATAGCCCGAGCGCGTGGTGGCGATATTGCACTTGCCCGGCTTGCCGCGCGCAGTCTGGTATTGGATCGCCATCTTCAGCGCCACTTCCACCGAAACCGAGCCGGAGTCCGCGTAGAAGATCGCGTCCAACCCCTTGGGCGCGATCTGCAGCAGCTGCTTGCCCAGCGCGATGGCCGGCTCGTGGGTAAGCCCGCCGAACATCACGTGCGACATGCGGCCCAGCTGGTCAACCACCGCCTGGTTCAGCTGCGGATGGTTGTAACCATGAATGGCACACCACCACGAGGCCATGCCGTCGATCAGCCGGGTACCATCTTCCAGCTGCAGCAGCACGCCATCGGCGCGGGCAACCTTGAGCACCGGCACCGGGCTGCCGAGGGCGCTGTAGGGGTGCCACAGGTGTTCACGGTCGAATTGATCAATCAGCATCGTTCAGCACAGCTCACGCCGCGGGAAGGCGGCTTGCAGGGGGCGTACCTTACCGCTTGCGCGGCTGGCCTGCATGCATCAGCGGCAGCGGGTCGAAGGGGCCTTCGCCGCCATAGATGCCGTAGTGCAGATGCGGCGGCGTGCCACGTGCATTGCCGCTATCACCCACGAAGCCCAGCACATCACCGGCCTTCACGATTCGCCCATAGGCCAGCCCGGGCGCCCAATCCTGAAGATGGGCGTAGTAGTGCCGTTGCCCAGCCGGTCCGATCACCCACACCTGGCGGCCACCCAGGCCGCTGTCGCGCACCGCCGCCACCACGCCCGGGGTAGCGGCGACAACCGGTGTGCCGCGTTTGGCGAAGATATCCACACCATGGTGCTTGCGGTCGCGCCCGCGTGGCGCGCCGAAGGTGTCGGCAATCTGCCGTGGCTTGATGCCCTGCACGGGTACGAGGATCACGGTTGGTGCCGGCAAGCGTGAAAGCTTCCAGCCTTCGCGGGCGACCACGGCGAAGGGCTGCTGCCATAGCCAGCCGCCGGCAAGCGTCAGCACTGCAAGCAGCAAGACGATGCGTACTGTTCGCGGCCAGTTGGTTCGATCGGAAGAGTTCAAGGTCGTCTGTTGAATGTCTACGGAGTGGCAAAAGCTAACCGCAGCCAGCGACGGATTTCCAGAACTTTTTCAAACGCCAGGCGCAGGCATTCAGCACTTCAAATTCGCTTCACATTGGCCGCATACCCAGCACATGTGACGTACCTAGAATTCGCCTCCAACAACCCAACAAGCATGCATCCCCGAGATGGAAATTATCTACTTCATGGCCCGGACGCCGGCACTGCCAGCGGCGCTGTATCTGCTGATCCTGGTTGCTGCGTGGCGCTTCAGTCGCCTGCTGTTCGATGTCCTTTCCATCTTTGGATTCATTGGTTTGCTTATGGCGTTCCTGGCAAGCCATGGTGAATCGGCCATGATCATCGCGCTTATCGCCCTCATCCACCTGTCACTGACCTTCGCCGGTAACAGGAAGCAAGGTCGAAGCAGCATCAAAGCACAGGCACCAGCCGAAAGCCGCTGACGGACCGGCACCAACGCCGTTTTGTGGGAGCGACGTAAGTCGCGAAACTGATGGACCACCAGATCGCAATCGATATGGCTGCTCATTGATGCCAGCTTCGCGGCTGATGCCGCTCCCACAAGGGCACCCAGCCTTCTTGTGGGAGCGACGTAAGTCGCGAAGCTCACACACCATCAGATCGTTGGGCAACTGGCTGCCAGCAGTTCCCGGCTTCGCGGCTTACGCCGCTCCTACAAAAACGGCGCGCTCTCCCACAAAGCCGGGCCCTGTCAGAACGACGCCTGCACGGCAGCTTCCCAACGTGTGCCAGCGGCCTGGTCACCAAACAGATCACCTGCCTGCTGGTCGGTGAAGTGCCCACTCAACCGCAGCTCGATCGGCGCTGCCACTGCCCAGATCGCACTGACCTGTCCGTGGGCGTAGCCACCGCCCACCGCATCCTGCAACTGGTACCAACCAGCGGCGGCCTCAAGACGAAGTTGCGGTGACAGCAGCATTCGTGCACCCAACTGGGTGTACAGACCATCCTGGTTGGTGCCCAGCGCCTCCGGCGACCAACCCAGCGACAACCAGTAGTCGTCCTTCCAGGTCAGCGTGGTATTGAGCTCGGTCCAGTTCAGGTCGACGGTCGTTGCCGGATACCGGTAATGCAGCAGGTTGGCATCCAATGCCCAGTCATCGGCCAGCTTCCCGTTCCAACCAACGACGAAGTCCAACTCGCTGCTGGCATGTATTTCCGGTGCGAACTCCACGCTGGATCCCCAAGCCGAGGCGTAGAAGCCACTATCGCCGGCAACGCGGAAACCAGCCTGCACGGCAGCATCACCCTGGCTCTGGCTGGAACCGCGCCAGACATAGTCGCTGGTCAGGCCAGCACTGCCGCTGGTGTCGATGGCCAATGCATCCGCGCTGGCGGTGAGTGCGATGAAGGCAGCAAAGTACAACGAAGAACGTGAGCGTTTCATGGGATTTCCGGAAGCGGCCGCGCGAGCTGCGCGGCGATGCGGAAGTGTTCACGCAGCTTCCATAAACCGACGATGGCGACGCCCCAAGGTCCGCATCAAATCTGCGTAAAACCTGTCTCCCTGCTGCAGAAGATCAGTTCTGCCGCGCGAAAACCTGTGGCGTCGCGCCCGCCGGCATCGGCTCGGCGAAGGCCGGTTTGATCTCCAGCGGACCCCAATCGCGCTCACAATGGGTGAACTGCCATTGGCTGGGTTTGAAGCGTGCGGCTGCGCCATCCGGTTCACCGGTCGTGAACTCGGCCTGGATGTCATAGTCGATCAACGGTGTATTGAACCAGGCGACCTCACCGGCCTTGCAGTCGATGAACGGACGCGAAGGATCGACCACCCAGTCACCACTCTCCGGATCGGAATGATGGACCGGGCTGATGCGCTGATCGGCAGCCAAGCGCATGCGCCCGGGAGATGTTTCCAGTACATCGACCCAGAGACCCGCCAGCTGCACTGGCTCGGGGAACTGCAGTGCATCCAGACCACGCAATCCCAATGGCCGTTGCGGCTCGCCGTTGTCGAAGACATCGCGGCGATTGACCAGCGTTCCCTTGGGGACGGTGAACTCGCCATACTGAAAATCACGGTCCAGCACGAACTGTGCACGGCTACCGCGCTGCCAGCTCTCGATGGCGAACTCGCGCTTGAACTCGGTGGTCTTGTAGATCAGCACCCCTACCCAGGCCGCCACCAGCACTACAAACGCGGTGCACAGGCGTGCCTTCCAGTTGAAGAACGCGCCCCAGCCGCCCTGGCCGTGGCGATGGAAATGCCAGCCCCGCACAAGCAAACCTATCGCCACCAAGCCGCCCAGCAGCGGCAACACGAACACCATCAGCAGGAACGGCCAGGAGATCAATGGTCCGGGAATCATCACGCAGACAACAGAGGGGGAGCGCTTCACATCCTACCGCTTCAGGTTGCCGGCGCATGCATCCGCGGCATGAGAACCAAACCAATCCGCATCAGCCAACGGCCAATGAACCGATCCGGACTCATGTACAGCACGGGAAACGCGGCAAAATAGCCTCCCCTGAACCCATCCACCGCCATGAAGTCCAGCAGCAAGCCCCTGCATCCACTCCGTAGTTGGTTGAGCATCGAGCGCAACCAGACCAGCCACGGAGAAAAGTGGATTTCCGCACTGGGCGCGCTGATCGGCATCACGGTGGTCTACCAGCTCACCCATTGGTGCTTCCCCGCAGGCTTCAACCACGCAGGCGGCGCGATCATGCTGGCCTCGATGGGGGCGAGCGCGGTACTGGTGTTTGCCGTGCCACATGGTGCCTTGTCGCAACCGTGGGCAGTGATTGCCGGCCACCTGGTGTCCGCCTTCATCGGCGTCAGCTGCCAGCTGATGTTCCCCGATCAAGCCTGGACGGGCGCACTCGCGGTCGGCCTGGCCGTCGGTGCGATGCACTACCTGCGCTGCATCCATCCACCCGGCGGCGCCACCGCGCTGGCCGCGGTGATTGGTGGTAGCGACGTGCATGCATTGGGCTACAACTACCTGCTCACCCCGGTGGCAATCAACGTCGCCGCCATCCTGTTGGCCGGCATCGTGTTCAACGCCTGCTTCGCCTGGCGCCGCTACCCGGTGCAGCTGCATCGTCGTCGCCAGCAGGCCATAGCCGTGCCCTCGGCGCAGCGCCATGTCGACTTGACCCAGGAAGACTTTCACGCGGCCATTGGCCAGCTCAACTCCTTCGTCGATATCACCGACGAAAGCCTCACCGAGCTGCTGGAGCTTGCCAAGCAGAATGCGGAGCGTGATGCGCTGCACCCGGACCTGATCGAACCCGGCCGCTGTTACAGCAATGGCCGCCTGGGTCGCGCCTGGAGCGTGCGACGGGTATCGGTAACACCAGCGCTTTCCGGTCCTTCTGCTGATCGCCTGGTATTTGCCGTGGTGGCGGGCGATGGCATTGGCGACATTGGTCATGCAACCGCTGCGGAGTTGCGGCAATGGGCCCGCTTCGAGGTGTCACTGCATGAAGGTGGGCGCTGGGCAAAGCTCGGTAGCCGCTGATCCTGCAACCCGGCTGAAAGCACGCGCCGTCCGGCATTACAGCGAAAGCAACGCCAGTACGGTGCCAAACAGGCTGATCGGCACCCGGCAGGCGAGCGACTCATGCACGCCGAACCAATTGCAGGCCACCCAGCAAAAGGGCATCAACAACAGCCCCAGGATCAGCGCATCGGTGATCCAGTTCCAGTGGCGCCCGCGCACCAGCTGCAGCACTGCGTCGACGAAGAATCCCACCAGCATCAGCAATGCAACAGCGCCCAACAGCAGGGCGATGCCCAAGCCGGTATCGCCGCGATGCTGTTGGGTGGACGCATGTGCGACAGCGATGCGCGCGTACAACAGCAGTGCCAGCAGTGGCGTGACGAACGCGGCAATGCGGATCACAGGCGACCACGGGTAACGCGACCACCAGGCGCGCTGCCGGGCGTCAATCACGATCGGGCGCGCCCAGGGGGAACAGGTGACGGTAGCCGCGCGCCTCATCCACCGCACGTGCGAAGGAGGGTCGCTGCAGCAGGCGTTGCCGGTAATCCAGCAGCAGCGGGTATGCATCGCTGATGCGGTGTGTCCAATCGGCGTAGAACAACGCAGGCGCCGCGGCGCAATCGGCCATCGAGAAGACCTCACCACAGGCCCATCGGCGGCCCGGCAACTGGCTTTCCAGCCAGGCGTAGGCAAGCTCCAGCTTCTGCACGCTGAAGGCGCGGGCTTCGTCGCGCTTGTCATCGTCGCCACTGAGCGCGCCGGTCACTGCATGCTGCACCGGGCTCATCACATGCAGGTCGAAGAAGCGATCATGAAAGCGCACGTCCAGCGCCTGGATTGGTTCATCGGGCAGCAGTCGCACCGCGCCGCCGTGTTTCAGCTGGAGGTATTCGATGATGATGCTGGTTTCCACGACACTGCGCTCGCCGTCGAGCAGCAACGGAAACTTGCCCAGCGGCCAATGCTGCAGCCACTGGCCGATGTGCTCAGGCGTGTCGGGGCCGAGCTGGCGGAACTCGAAGTCGATGGCGTTCTCATAAAGCGCAATCAGCACCTTCTGCGTATACGAGGAGAATGGATGACCGTAGAGCACAAGCGACATGACGAAGTCTCCGTGATTGGAACCACAGCGGAATACGCTGCTGCCAGGGCGGGCTGTTCATTGCATGAAGGCCGCTTCATCCGCCAGCGTCCGTACCAGCGCTCATCGCCAGCCCACAGTCGCTGCCAGCTGCTTGCCCGCTGAAGCGTTCGGCGATCCAGGCAATGGCGCGATCCGCCGAGGCGATCGCCGTGGTGGCATGGCCGGTATCTGGCAGACGCAGGTAGTTCACCGCTGCGCCACGCTTGCAGCTCTGCTCGAAGAAGCGCCAGGTGACCGGCGTCGCGACCAGGCCGTCAGCGTCGGATTGCACCAGCAACAGCGGCGCCGAACCGGCAGCCAACGCCGTGATCGAATTACGTGCCATCAAGCCATCCCAGGGCGCACGACCGCCCAGATCCAGGCTGCCGAGGCGCGCACGCAAGCGCAACAAGCGCACCAATGCCGCCTCCGAGAACGGATCGCCTTCGCAGCCGCTGGTGGCTCGCTCGATCACGCCGCGGGTTGTTGCATTGGCAATGGTGGAGAGATCGGCGCCGTAGACCCTGGACCAGCTGCGCGCGGTGAACGCGGTCAACAGGCCGCGAACCGTGGTATCGGCATGCTGCATGTTGGCTGCCAATTCCGTAGGCGGCGACACTGCAACCACGCCCTGCAACTGCAGGTCGGGCGCATAGCTGCGTGCGCGTTGCGCGCTGAACAGCGCCGCATGCCCGCCCTGCGAATGCCCCCAGACCGCGAAGCTGCGGCTGGCACCAGCGGCTGGCAGCGCCGTCGCGGCGCGCACCGAGTCCAGCACCGCTGCCGCGGCGGCGTCACCCGCCAGGTAGGCGTGCGGACCGCGCGTACCAAGTCCCGGGTAGTCACTGGCGACCACCACCCATCCCCGCGCCAGCATGTCGGCCAGCCCCGGGATCTGGTCCAGGGTACGAATCGGCGTGCACGCCGAATCGATGCCCACGGTGCCGTGCGCCCATGCCACGATGTCGCGCCCTTGAACCGGGCTTGGCCCGTCAGGCGCAACCAGCACGCCGGTGGATTGGGTCGGATCGCCATCGACATCGGTAGTCTCGTAGCGGATACGCCAGGCCTTGGCGCCAGCGGGAGCGCCGTCGGTGGCAACCGCCTCCAGCAGCTTGCCGGGCGCGGCCAACACAGGCGCGCAACCGGAATACAGCAAGGTAGCCAGCAACAGCCAGCGTGTCACCGCGTTTCGCATGCGTTCCAGTCCCTGGCTGCCCGATTGCGCTGATGCTAGCTCAATGCAGCGACCGTGGGAGCAGCGCAAACCGCGAAGCCGGCGATCCAGGCTCCCCGGGCATGCCTGTATACGGCGATGCAGGGATACTCAGCTTCGCGGCTCACGCCGCTCCCACAACACCCTGCCTGACTCATGGCTGCCATGAGTTAATCTCGCGGCGCTGCATGAAAGCCCGGCTCTACAATCACCGGCACTCAAACCGGGACGATCAAACATGCGCAACCGTCACCTGGCATTCGCCTTCGGCCTGCTCGCTGCGTGCACGCTTGGCAGCGCCGCTGCCGAGCAGGTCGTCGGTGTAGCACCGCTGGCCAAGGAGGTGTTCGCGTCGGTTGATATTCGCCAGTTCGAGACCGGCAGTTTCACCTCGGCTGGCGGAGTGGTCATCCCCTATCGACTGTTGCGCCCGACGGCACCCAAAGCCGGCGAAACCTACCCATTGGTCATCCAGTTCCACGGCTCTGGCGGCATAGGCAGGGACAACAGCAGCCAACTCGACCGTTTGGCCAGGAGCTGGGCGATGCCTGAAGTACGGCAGCAATACCCCGCCTACGTGCTGGTGCCGCAGTTCCCTGAGCGCAGCGCGAACTACGGCCCTGCGTCAGCGGATCAACATGCGGAAGCGTCTCCGGTGCTCAGCGCCGCGCTCGAGCTGGCGAACAGGATCGCCGCCGACAATCCCGTCGACACCACGCGGATCTATGCGCTTGGATTCTCGATGGGCGGGTCGGCGGCGTGGCTGGCGCCCACCTTGCAGCCAGACCTGCTCGCCGCCATCGTGCCGATCTCGGGCATTGCACCTGCGAATGCCGATGCCGCCACGTTCAGGAACCTGCCGGTGTTGGCCATGCACGGCACTGCCGATGACGAGAACCCGATCACCGCTGACAGGCGCTTTGTCGCCGCCATCCGCGCAGCGGGCGGCGAGCAGGTACAACTGCGGGAGTACGACGCATTGCCGCACGCACCGCCGGCCGATATCCACCCTGGCAACTGGTGGCGCGATTGGCTGTTCCAGCAACACCGTCGTTGACCGCCACCCTTGCAGTAGCGGCGTAAGCCGCGAAGCCGGCGATCTTTCCACGCAGGTGAAATCAGCAATTGCGGCGGCCGCCGCCAGCGTCCTCGAGGTGTCCGCCGTTCCTGCAACGCCAGCCACGCTGGCGGCCAGATGTTGCACAAACCGCAACTCTGCTTTCCATCGCGTCCAGTTGTGACACCCCAGACAGCGCCCATGTATTCCGCAATACATGCTGCGACAGCGGTTTCCCGGCTGTCGTGACAGGCACTACCCTCCCCGTCTGGATCCACCTGGAACACTTCAATGACCAAGCTCTTCGAGCCCTACGGCCTCATCGGCACCAAGCTCTCCAACCGCATCGCCATGGCGCCCATGACCCGCGCACGCGCCCCCAACGACATCGCTGACGAGCGCGTTGCCCTCTATTACGCCCAGCGCGCCAGCGCCGGCCTGATCGTCAGCGAAGGCACGCCAATCTCGCGCGAAGGCCAGGGCTACCTGTTCAATCCGGGCATCTACACCCCCGAGCAGATCGAGGGCTGGCGCCTGACCACCAACTCGGTGCATGCGCTGGGCGGCAGGATCGTCGCCCAGCTGTGGCACGTCGGCCGCATGTCGCACCCGTCGATCCAGACCGATGGCCGCGCACCGGTCAGCGCCAGCAGCAAGCAGCCGGCGAACTCCAAGGCCTTCGGCTACAACGAAGAAGGCCTGCCAGGCATGGTCGATGCGCCTGCACCGCGCCAGCTGAGCACCGAGGAGGTTGCACGCGTGGTCAACGACTTTGCCCAGGCTGCACAGAACGCGATTGATGCGGGCTTTGACGGCGTCGAAATCCACGGCGCCAATGGCTACCTGCATGAGCAGTTCCTCAACCCGCTGGTCAATGATCGCGATGATCAGTACTCCGCTGACACGTTGGAGAACCGCATCCGCTTCACGCTGGAAGTGATCGACGCCATCGTCGCGCGCATTGGTCCTGAGCGCACCGGCATTCGTCTCTCGCCGTACGGCAACCTCTTTGACATGCCCGCCTACCCGCAGATCGATGAGACCTACACCGCGCTTGCAGAGGCCATCGGCGAGCGCAAGCTGGGCTTCGTGCACCTGATGAACCAGGCCGGCTACTCAAGCAGCGCGCCGGGCCAGGCAGGCTTCAACAACCTGCTCAGGACGATCCGCAGCAAGCTGCAGGAAACCCGTTTGATCCTGGCCGGCGGACTGGACCGCGAATCGGCGCAGGCACTGATTGATGAGGGTCTGATCGACATGGCCGGCTTCGGTGTGCCGTTCATCAGCAACCCCGATCTGGTCGAGCGCCTGCGCAACGGCTATCCGCTTGCCAAGGCCGATCCAACCACCTTCTACGGCGGCAGCGGCAAGGGCTACATCGACTACCCGCCATACAACGCTGCAGCCTCATCCGCCCCTTGATTGTGGGAGCGGCGTAAGCCGCGAAGCTGGAAATCCCAAAGCCGGTCGGTCCGTGCAATTGCATGGCCAAGGACCGCGCACCGATACCCAGCTTCGCGACTCACGTCGCTCCTACAAGGCGTGCATCGCCTCGTGCGATTGCTTGCCCCGTTACCCAGCCAAGCTAGAACTGCCCCCGCTCCACACCTTGTTTCCACGACTCCGGCCGCGGCGTCCACTCACCTTCACCCAGTACCGCTTCGATCAGGTTCTGGATCGGATAACCCAGGTGCTGCTCCGCTGCCAAACCGCCGTCGCTCATCTGCGCGGCGGCCACGAACTTGCGGAACGCACGCTCATCACCCGCCGCCAACGCGGTGATCTTCTTGGCCAGATCGTAGGAGAGCCGGTTGCCATCATCCGCAGCCAGGAATGACTTCCCGGACCAGAATGACTGGATGCTCTCTTCGTTCCAGTAAGCCGCGTGTTGCGCAGCGATCTCGTGCGGGAAGTACATCTGTGCGCCGGGTGCGGCCAGCTGTGGATACAAGGTGTGCTCGGTGTTGACCGCCAAGCCCTCGTTCAACCACGCCGGGATCGGCAAGTGTTGCAGCAGGCAATGCGTGAGCTCATGCGCAATCACCGGCTCCATCGAATCGAGGATCTCCAACGGCATCACGAAGTGCCCGTATCCTGCCTTGATGAACATGCCCGAGGACATCGCGTACTCGCCGCCATCCGGGTAGTAATGCGATACGTAGGCGTAATAGTCTTCCTGGTCGGCGAACACCATCACCACATGCTTGCCAAGGCCGGGCGCGACTGCAAGATCGCCAAGGCTGCGATTGATCCGCGCCAGCAGGCGCTGGCAGGTCGCGAGGAATACCTCGCCGGGCCTGTCCATCAGGTTCGACAGCAGCAGGAAGTCGGCGGACTCGGTGATGCGGTAATGCTCCCCCAGCTGCTGGCTGAGCGCTTCCAGCCACTCCTTGGCCGCCGAGGTCCGGTGGATATGCGTGGCGTCGGCATCCAATCCCGCCGGCGCGTCCTCGCTGATACGGTCCCAGTCCGCGATTGGCAGCTGGGTGCCGTCATACCAATGCATGCGCACCGGTACGCGCGGCAATGGCGCGACTTTCGCAGACCTCTTTTCGCGCGACAGGTGCGTTGCCAACCAACCAATCAGGATGAAGATCACGAGGAAGAAAGCCACCGCATAGAGCGCGTCCTTTCCTTTCTCCCTGCCATCAGCGAACAGACCGGCGTCTGCAGCCGCCACAACCAACGGCGACACGGCTGCGACCTGTGGCAGCGCGGCATGCGCAACACCAACAGGAGCGAGCAAGGAAGTGCCGATGCTGGATGCCAGCAGCAGCGCAAGAATCAAGATGAATTTCATATTGCTTCGTTTACCTGTGCCTGGCCATTACCAACATTGAAGTCACCTTCCATCTGATCGCTCCACCTCCATCCGCGAGCGCGACATGATCCTGCTTTGTAGGAGCGGCGTAAGCCGCGAAGCTCGCCAACTCTCCAACAAGGGAGTTGCTGTAGAACGATCAAGCTCGCTTTGTTTCAGAGCATCAGCTTCGCGGCTTACGCCGCCCCTACAAAAGCTGTTGCTATCGCGAGCCCAGCACGAGGAAGTACTTCCCATCCTCCCCGGAGCCAACCCGTAGGCAAGCTTCGTCCTCCTTCAGATCCATCGCGTAATCCCGATCCAGCGCCAGATGCCGGAACACCACGCCGATATCAGCAGACGACGTTACGATCCACGGCGATTGGCAACTGTTGCCGTCGCCACTTGCCATGATGGCCTGCAACAAGCCGTCAAACCCGAGGCGCACAGTCGCGTCATCGCCAGCAAGACTCTCCAGCGCATTCAAATGCAAGGGATACCGCCCCAGAAAGTCCTGGTGGAGCTGCAGGCGCGCGCCAGCTGAGCCGTCCGCCCCGTCCAACGCAGCAAGCTGCCTGCGCAGTTCGAGATAGCCCTCGGCCGCTGCCAGCTCGTCGGCCACGGTGAATGGCGAATCGCCTTCGGCCGGTTTCGGCCCGAGGTTGCGCTGCAACCATGCGCCGTAATACAGATGGGCGAACTCAGTACCTGCAAGACCACGATCACGGCCGATGAATCGCGCCAGCAACTTCGGGTAGAACGTTGCCTGCTCGGGCTCCAGCACCGCATCCGCGCGGACGCCAGCGACGCTCGCCATCATGTCCGGTCCTGCCGCAGCGCCACGTTCCCACAACTGGCGTTCCGCGCGATAACTCATCGGCGCTGCAAGGTCGTCACCAGTGCTTCCATAGCGCCTGACCAGCAACATCGCATCGGTCCCGGCGCTGTGCTTGTAGCCGTCAACCGCCAGGACGTCGCCGTTCCAATCGGATGCAGCGTTCGCCCGACCATCCAGCGCCACCTCGCGGAACAGCAGGCAGCGATTACCGGGCAGCCAGCTGTTCGCGCATGTAGCCGATGCCTCCTTGATCTGCAGCAGTCGTTCCGCTCCCTGCAGACCGTAGCGCGTGCCCTGCGCAAGCGGCGTTCCTTCGAAACGCAATACGCCGCCAAATGCGTCGCCAAGCTCCAGTTGCGGCCGGTCCTTCTTCGCCGGCTCAACGCGCATACGCAACGCATGCCCGCCGGACAACATCTGCAGCAGGCGCAGCTCAGCGGTGTAGGCCGGCTTTTGACAGGTCAATGCAGGCGTGCGCTCATGCGGCTGCCTGCGCAGGTTCAACTGCCAGGCCACCTCGCGCTGCGGATCAGCGCCTTGCACCTGATAGCGCCGCAGCACCACCTCGCCATCCACCTGCCACTTGCACAGCTCGCTATGCAGTAGCAGAGACGGTTCCGCTGATGGGCTTTTATCCTCGACACCGAATTGCAGCTGCGGTGCATCTGCCCCCTCGCCGAACCAGGCTCGCGGCATTCCATCCTTGTCCACAGCAGTGAGCAAACGCCAGCGGTAAAGCGGAAGCAGCTGTTGGTAGCGCTGGGCGGTCTGACGTGCTGCCGATTCGTCGGGGTGCGTTGGAGGCGGCGCCAGTGCAGCCGACATTGAGGCTGGCTGTTGTCCAATCGCCAGTGCGGGCAATGCAACTGCAGCAAGTGCAATCGCCGCGCAGATACCACGCAAGTAGCAAAGACGAATCCCGGTCATTCCACATCTCCCTATGTGGCTCTGGACTGTCGCATAGTCCAGAGCGTCCTCAACATCCGGCTCAGTCAATCAACCCTGCTATCGGACTTCGGCGTCCCACTCCAAGCCGAACTCAAAGCTCTTCGTCGCAGGGTTCATCACTTAGCAGCGCAGGATCCACCGGCTTGGTTTCATCAATAAGCGCACGCTGCTCAGCCGTCGGATTGCCCAACCACCACACCTTGCAGCGTGATACCAGGCGGCCAACCATCCTGGTGTGTTGGGGCTGGTAAAGCATTGCCAGCTGCTGCGTGTCGCACTGGTGCGCCTGGCAGGCCGTATAGAACCACCATGTTTCGCTTCCCAACATCTTGGGCACGCCCGGTGCGCTGGGGCCACTGAGTAGCCGGTCGCGCTGCGGTGGGACATGCGGATCGGCGATGTCGCCCTCAGCCGCCTCTTTCAGCAGCTCGTCGAATGCGGCGGTGACCTTGGGATCAGCACGGCCGCAGTTGTCCACGGTGTTGCCGCCCACCAGGGTGAAGAAATACGTCGCCAGTGGATCTTCCTCACAGCTGGGTTCGTAGTCGAACGCGGCTGGCGTGGGCGCATCGCCCTCCGGGTCGCCCTCTTCATAGGGCGAGGATTCGGTGTCTTCGATCTCGGCGACCGGATCCGCGCTTGCCTTGGCCGGTAACTCGGCCGCCGGAACTGCGCCAGCGACGCCCTCCGCATCACCCGCCGGCACCTGCTTGCAGCCCAGCAGCAGACCTACAAGCAGCGACACTCCAAAAATACGGACTCTCATTTTTCACCTGGGGTAATCAGTACGTTGCATCCATGTAGTTCCCGGTCATGCAATGGGAATCGGCCGATTGTAGCTTCTGGGCCCTGGAATTGAATGCGTGCACTGGCAAGCACGCCGATGCTCGCAACGAATAGGAAATCCAGACGTCGGCACCACGCCTGCTTCACACACCACGAACCAGAAGCGGCTCATGCTTCCCCCGCTTCCAGCCCTCCAATTCGCGTTTGCGGCATAGGCTGGAACACCACGAACGTCGTTACCTCAGCGCACACCTTGCAGGAGCCGTTCAATGAATGCCATGAAACGCGTCGCGTTCGCTGCTTCCGTTGCACTCACCACGATTGTGACCGCACATGCCGCAGAGCCACCAACCAACAGCTGGCCCGCCAGCAAGGTCGGCGAAGCAACCCCCACCGTACAGGGAATGCCGTCAGCCCTGGCCAGGAACCTTGCGACCTTTGATGACCTGGATTTCCGCGTCTACACGAAGCAGCAATGGGATGACCTGCACCTGAGCCATGCCAAGGACATCGTCGTGCACTATCCAGACGGCCACACCACCACCGGTTTGCCCGATCACATCAAGGAACTGGACTTCATGTGGACTTTTGCACCCGACAACCGGATTACCGAGCATCCGGTGCGCTTCGGCTCAGCGAATGCCGAGTGGACGGCGGTTGCGGGCTTCATCGAAGGCACCTTCAGCAAGCCGATGACGCTTGCCGACGGCACCGTGATCCAGCCGACCAACAAGAAGTACCGGCTGCCGATGGTCACCATTGGGCACTGGAACGAACAGGGGCAGATGACCGAGGAATTCCTGTACTGGGACAACGCCGCTTTCATGAAGCAGATTGGTGTTGGCAACTGAGATCGATACCACCCAGCCCAACATATCAATTTGTTCGAAGAAGCATCGCTCTTGTGGCTCGGGTAGGCGGCGCGCGCCCGGGCCACTTCATCCACCTATCGACTGATGCTGTTCGCTACCGCAGCTGCTCAGGCATGTAGCGCCGAGTAAAAAGCCAGAAAACTCCCGCAACGCCACAAGTCGCCGCGCCCAGCACGCAGACACCAGTCCAGCCTTCCTGCGCATACATGGCGGTCGTTGCAATCGCTCCGGCCCCGCTGCCCACTGCATAGAACAACATGTACAGCCCAACCAACCGGCTATGCGCCTGCGGCTGTTCGCGGAGGATCAGGCTCTGGTTGCTCACGTGCAGCGCCTGCCCGCCCAGATCCAGCAGCACGATGCCGAGCGCCAGTGCCCACAACGACACCGGCATCAAGGACAACGGCCACCACGCCAGCAGCAGCACCAGCAGCGCCATCGCGGTGACGGCCTGGCCTCGCCCGCGATCGACCCATCGGCCTGCTCCAGTCGCGCCCAACGCACCGATAACGCCGACCAGCCCGAACGCACCAATTGCCGTATGCGAATAACCATAAGGCGGCGCACTCAGCGGCAGCACCAGTGCACTCCAGAAGATGTTGAATGCCGCGAACATAAGCAGTGCCAGCATTCCCCTGATCTGCAGCACCCGGTCCTGCCGCAACAACTGCAACATTGAGCCGAGCAACTGCGGGTAGCGCATCGTCACTGCGCTCGCCGGTAAACGCGGAAGCCTCCGATAGAGAACGCCGGCCAGCAGCAGCATCGCCAGCGCCGCAACGACGTAGACGCTGCGCCAGCCACCCAGGTCGGCAACACCGCCAGCGACCACACGCGCCATCAGCAGGCCGATGAACACACCCGCCTGCGCGGCACCAACCACACGCCCGCGTTCGCCGTCGCCGGCAGCACTGGCCGCATAGGCAATCAGCCCCTGTGTCATCGCCGTGCCGAGCAGACCTACCGCCAGCATGCCCAGCAACAACAGCCACGGCGATTGCGCCGAGGCCACCCACAACAAGGCGACCACCAAGGCCAACAGCTGGCCCAGCATCAGGCGGCGCCGCTCCAACCTGTCGCCAAGTGGCACAAGCAGCAGCAAGGCCAAGGCACTGCCGATCTGGGTTGCAGTCACCACGCTGCCGACGGCGGCCTGGCTGATGCCCAGCGATACCGCCAGCAGGTCCAGCAAGGGCTGCGCGTAGTACACATTGGCCACGCACAGCCCGCTGGCAATCGCGAACAGCCATACCAGACCTGCGGGCAGCGCATTGCCCGGCAGCTGCGTGGTGGCCTCGCGGTGTTCCAGCGAGCTTTCCAAAGGCAGATTCACGACCGATCCAATCCAGTTGCAAATAACAACCAAATAGATGCTATCGGACAGTGGTTTTAAAATGCAACTACAATGCACGCAACCACAGGAGCCGCCATGTCCCGCCGCAGCCTCGAATCCGACTCACCGTGCCCGGTAGCCCGCAGCCTCGACCTTGTCGGCGACCGCTGGTCACTGCTCATCCTGCGCGATGCATTCGACGGTGTTCGCCGCTTCGGCGACTTCCAGCGCGGCCTGGGCGTGGCCCGCAACATCCTCACCGACCGCCTGCGCAAACTCGTGGATGTCGGCATCCTGCAGCTGCATGCCGCATCGGATGGCACGGCGTATCAGGAATACGTGCTCACCCCCAAGGGCGAGAGCCTGTTCCCCATCCTCGTCGCCCTGCGCCAATGGGGAGAACAGCATCTCTACCAGCGCGGCGAACGCCACTCACAACTGCTCGACAACCGCACCGGCAAGCCGGTTCCGTTGATGCGGCTGCAGGGTGCTGACGGAGCGGCACTGAAAGCGGCGGATACACGGGTGCGCAAGCTGGCCTGATACCTCAGCCCGGGCCTGTATTGGCGGCTGCCCGACGAAGCGAGGCGGAAGCGACGTGCTTGCTCCTCCCTTTTGAATTCAGCAGCAAACCGCCCTGTGCCCGGCTCTGCAGGTCCTTGGCACTTCCGCCACACGACACCGGGCAGATGCATCTGCGAAGATCGGGCAACCAATGACAACAAGGATGTGCTGCATGACGTTGTTCGCCCGCCGTGACGTTCTCATATTGGGGTTGATGCTGTCTGCGGCCTGCCCGGTGACCGCGTTGGCGTCCGAGACTGCTGCATCGCAGCCAGCTCCCACGCGCACGGTGGTACCTGCCCTTTTCGAGCACCAGCGCATCCTGCTGACACCGCGCCTGGCCAATGGCGCGACGATCGTGTTCTACACCGACACCGGTGGCGGTCTGAACATGGTGCGCGACGATATCGCGCAACGCTTGGGCCTGCGCCCCGGTGCGGAGGTTGAGGAAGAAGGCCAGCCGCCGCTCAAGACCGCGGAATGGCCAGCCTTCGCCGATGGCGCCAGCATTCCGCCCGCCGAACACGACAGCTACCTGCAGGGTCGGCTCGCGATAGTGCCCGCCGAGGGCTTCGGCGAAGGCCCCATGCTCAATGAGGGCTTCCTTGGCAGCCGCTGGTTTGCCGGGCGGGTGTGGGAGTTCGACTACCCGAACAGCACGCTCAGCGTGCTGCAGGGCTGGAGGCCGCCGGCCACTGCCCGCAGCACGCCGCTGACGATGCTGCCGAAGCGCAACATGCACTGGCCGCGCATCCAGGTTGAGATCGACGGCGAACAGCTCGACATGCTGTTCGACACCGGTGCCGAACTCCGGCTGGGCGCGGATGGCGCCAAAGCGCTGGGCCATGCCGAAGGCGCGCGCGTGGCAGGCAGCTTCATCACCGCCCGCCAGTACCGCAAGTGGCGCGATGCGCACCCGGACTGGCCAGTGGCACTGAAAGGCGATGGCGGCATGCCGATGATCCAGGTAGCCAACGTGCGCATCGCTGGCACCGACACCGGCCCAGCATGGTTTGCGGCGCGCCCGGACCGCAATTTCACCGAGTACATGTCATCGATGACCGATGCCCCGGTGGAAGGCGCCATCGGCGGCTCGGCATTCGGTCGCTTGAAGATGGTGGCGGATTATCCGGCGCAGGTGCTTCATGTGCTGCCGTGAGCGGAGCGTTGGTTTCCCGGAATCCTGGCCGAAGAGCCGCATCTAGAAAACCGACTCTGACCCCGGTTTTCCTTCAGCTGCCGAAGCGTTGGGCGTAGCGGCTGACTACGTCGATGTTTTGCTGGGCTATGGCCTGAATCTCCGGGGAAACCTCCGATTCCGCTACCCGCCGCCAGAACTGCTCAGCCAGTTCTGCGACCCAGGCAATGAATGGCGCTTGCCCGGCCCTGCTGGGCGCATTGATGCTTACCGGTGCGAGTGCGCGAATATTTCCGGTTTGAGCCGATGGAGCCATATACATCGGCAACATGTCGTATGCAGGACACAAGGGTAGCGGGCCATCGTCGATCAGCTCGAAACCGATATTGCCGAGATGCATGTCGGTATTGCCGATGAATCTGCCGAACCAATGCAGCCGTGCCATGTTCTCGGCGGTATCGCGGCTGATCAGTCGCTCGCTGTTGAGTTGTTCCCCTGCCAGACCCCAGTCGCGCGACCCCTCACCGATGAAAGCCGCATCGAGCGCCAACAACGAAACAAAGCCGCGCCTACCCAGTATGTCCGCAGTGCGATCAAACCTTTCCACTTCAAGGAATACGTGCTCGTCGCTGCGCAGCAACTGCGTGCGGGCAGCCTGAAATCCTGCCTCGCGCAGCGTGGTCAGCGCCAGGTGTTCGCAGGTGAGCAGATCCGCCCAACGTGCGCCCAACAGGTTCAACGATGGCAGCGCGAACTTCACCAAGGCAGCGTACCGACCAGTAGCGGTAACCACGGTGGCAGTGAACTTCGGCTGCTCACCGCCTGGAGACGAGCCCACGTCCTCGCCATCGAGGGCTTCCCTGGCGCGTATGGCGTAGACCTCTTGCCGGCTGTCCATGTCCACCCGGTCAGGTGGCGCATCCACATCCAGCAGCGCACGGTCGATAGCGGCCTGCCCCAACAGCAGGTCACCGATACTGGTGCCGCCATGCAGGATGCCGAGCAGGTTGTCGCGCGATTGCCAGCTCTTCAGGTCCACCGGCACACCCAATGCACGACCCAAGCGATGGGCCATGGAACGACCGAGGAAGCCTTGCGGGCGCACGTCATCCAGAAACCAGGGCAGCCCAGGGAAGTAGCCCGCCGGGCCGTCCACTTGCCGCATGAGGTTCGGATGAGCGCCCGTAGGTTCAAAAAGGAAGCCGTCTCCACGCAGCGCGTGCAAGCTGCCCAGCTCTTCCATGTTGGCATCCGGGCCCATCCGGTAAAGCGGCCACGTGTTTGGCCGGACCAGAGCTGTAGCCACGTAGGCGGTGGCGCGTGCCTTGCCAACACGGCGTACCTGATCACCGGCTTCGGCTACCAACCGCGACAGCACGGGACGGGAAACGGCCAGCTTTTCGACCAACACGCCAGCCGGCACCGGATCGCCGCTCTGAAGCAGATCAAGCAGTTGCGGGACGCTGGCTGAGGAAGGACGGGCCATGATCAGCGCTCATTTCTTTACGATTCAAGAAACGATACTAGATGACAATGGCAACTGCAATAAACTGATTTAAATACGTATTGCTCAAAACATGAACGCCATTTCCGGTTTATTTCTTTACGATTTAATCCCGATACTGCGCGCTCTCTGCTGCAGATCCAGTTGATCTGGGGAAACCCAAGACCACCTAACGAACCAAGGCCAGGGCGGAAACCCAACCCTGACCCCGGTTTTCAAGCTAGAAGTCGAAGAGCTCGCCGAGCAGGCCTTTCTTCTTCTTGTGCTTGTAATAGCCACTGTCACGCGAATCGTATTGAGGCGGCCTGACGTTGCGCGGCTCCGGTGGACGGGCCTGGGGCGCATCGGCAAGAGCGTGTGCAGATTTTTGTGTAAACGGGATTCGGGTTACAGCTGAGGGAGCCGCCCCTCAAACTGGATGGTAAATCGGTTCAGGGCTGCCTTCCAATCACGGATGGGTAAGGTCCATCGTTTGCTG
>NZ_JASCOR010000049.1 GCF_029959445.1 Stenotrophomonas sp. PS02298
GAGCCATGCTCGGCGGGGGCGTTACCGGTAGAGCCCCAGCCGAGCATGGCTCGGCTCTACAAAACAACGCTCAGCCCATCGCCTTGGCGTGGTGCGCGATGTGCTCGCCGATGAAGCTGCTGATGAAGTAGTAGCTATGGTCATAACCCGGCTGCATGCGCAGCTGCAACGGATGCCCGGCAGCCTCGCAGGCGGCCTGCAACAACTGCGGGCGCAGTTGATTCTCCAGGAATTCATCGGCGCCGCCCTGATCAACCAACAACGGCAGCTTCTCCTGCGCATGCGCGACCAGCTCGCTGGCGTCATACGCCTTCCACACTTCGCGGTCTTCACCCAGATAGGCAGCGAATGCCTTCTGTCCCCATGGCACCTGCGACGGTGCCACGATCGGCGAGAACGCCGACACGCTGCGATAGCGCCCGGGATTCTTCAGGGCGATGGTCAGGGCACCGTGGCCGCCCATCGAATGCCCGCTGATCGCGCGCACGTCACTGGCGGCTGGATCGGCTTCCACCCAGGCCGGCAGCTCATCGACGATGTAGTCGTACATGCGGTAGTGCCGCGACCACGGCTCACGGATCGCGTTGAGGTAGAAACCCGCACCCTTGCCCAGGTCATAGCCCTCGGCATCGGCCACCGCATCACCACGTGGGCTGGTATCCGGCGACACCAGGATGATGCCGTGCTCGGCCGCATAGCGCTGTGCGCCGGACTTGGTGATGAAGTTCTGCTCGGTGCAGGTCAGGCCGCTCAGCCAATACAGCACCGGGCAGGGGCCGTGCTCGGCCTGCGGCGGCAGGTAGACGCCTACCGTCATCTCGCACCCCAACACCTTGGATTCGTGCCGGTAAACGTCCTGCCAGCCGCCGAAGCAGGCGCGGTGTTCGAGTCGTTGCATGGTTTTTGAATTCCTGGTGTTGAGTTGCTGGTTGTGTGCGACTGATGGAGTGTTGGCTTCGCGGCTTACGCCGCTCCCACAAACCAGCCTCAGTAATGGATGACCGAGCGGATCGACTTGCCTTCGTGCATCAGGTCGAAGGCTTCGTTGATCTTGTCCAGTTCCATCGTATGGGTCACGAACGGCGCGAGCTCGATGTCGCCCTTCATCGCATCTTCGACCATGCCCGGCAGCTGGCTGCGACCCTTCACACCACCGAACGCGGTGCCCATCCACTTCCGGCCGGTCACCAGCTGGAACGGGCGGGTGGAAATCTCCTGCCCCGCACCGGCCACGCCGATGATCACGCTCTGGCCCCAACCACGGTGCGCGCATTCCAGCGCCGCACGCATCACATTGGTGTTGCCGATGCACTCGAAGCTGTGGTCCACGCCCCAACCCGTCATCTCCACGATGACCTGCTGGATCGGCTTGTCGTGCTCCTTCGGGTTGACGCAGTCGGTGGCACCAAACTGCTTGGCCAGCTCGAACTTGGAGGGGTTGGTGTCGATGGCGATGATGCGGCCGGCCTTGGCCTGGCGCGCGCCCTGGATCACCGCCAGGCCGATACCACCCAGGCCAAACACCGCGACGCTGTCACCTTCGGCGACCATGGCGGTGTTGTGCACAGCACCGATGCCGGTGGTGACGCCGCAGCCCAGCAGGCAGACGTGCTCCGGGTTGGCTTCCGGGTTGACCTTGGCCAGCGACACTTCGGCGACCACGGTGTACTCGGAGAAGGTCGAACAGCCCATGTAGTGATAGATCGGCTCGCCGTTGTACGAGAAGCGGCTGGTGCCGTCCGGCATCACGCCCTTGCCCTGGGTGGCGCGCACGGAGGTACACAGATTGGTCTTGCCGCTCTTGCAGAACAGGCACTCGCCGCATTCGGCGGTGTACAGCGGAATGACGTGATCGCCGGCCTTCACCGAGGTGACGCCCTCGCCCACTTCAACCACGATGCCGGCGCCTTCGTGGCCCAGCACGCACGGGAACAGGCCTTCCGGGTCGTCACCGGACAGGGTGAAAGCATCGGTATGACAGACGCCGGTATGGGTGATCTTGACCAGCACTTCACCCGCCTTCGGCGGTGCGACATCGATCTCGACGATCTGCAAAGGCTGGCCCGGGCCAAAGGCAACGGCGGCACGTGATTTCATGACTTTCTCCTGCGGGAATGATGAGGGCGGCGCAAGGCGACGCCGGAATTACTTGAGATAGGAACGGATCAGGCTGGACATCTCGGCAACGCGTGCAGCGCGCTGCGCGTCGGAGCGCGCCGGCTGGCCAAACTCCTCGCGCAGGTGCGCCTCCATCACCTCGGACATCAGTCCGTTGACTGCACCGCGGATGGCCGCGATCTGCTGCAGCACCGGGTTGCAGTCGGCGCCGGCTTCCAAGGCACGCTCCAACGCATCGCACTGGCCGCGGATGCGTTTGACCCGGGCCAGGACCTTCTTCTTCTCTTCGGGGGAATGCGGCATGGCGGCGCCAATATCCTGTACTGGGGGATAGTATATTTTGCGGTTCTGGAAAATGCCAATAGACCGGGTTCCCAGGCGAGCGGGGCCACCTCCGCCTTACGTGATCCCCGCCGTCAGCCGTGGCTGTACAGGCCACTAGCTACTTCAAGCTACCGATTCAGCCCCGACAGGCCAAGTGCTGCGCTCGAACCGATGGGCCCTCACTTTCACGCCATGTCCACAACGCCGCATTGGCCAGTCACCGCGCTTGCCCCGGCCACGAAACGCTGGATGATTCCCGCGCCGGTCAAGTAGTCTTGGCAGGACAATCCAGGCATCACCAACTTGAGCCAACAAGCCGACAAAAGCCCCGGCCTTCCATTGAAGGTGGCCATTACCGAAGACGACACGGTGCTGCTTGAACGCGTCCTGCTTCCCGGCCTGCGTGACTATGGTTTCAAGGTAGACGGCTTCAATGACGCCACCGGACTCTACCGCAGCCTGCTGACCCAGCAGTTCGACGTTGTGATCCTGGATATCGCCCTGCCCGGCGAGGATGGCTTGAGCATTGCGGCGCATCTTCGCCAGATACAACCCGGGCTTGGCCTGATCATGCTGACCGGTACGGAGAGCCGGGACAACCACCTCCGGGCGCTGCGCCACGGTGCGGATGCCTATCTGTCAAAGCCGGTCGACATCGACATCATTGCGGCCACGCTGCACAGCCTTTCACGCCGCCTTGACCGCCCCCTCAAGGACGGAGACAACGCCGATGCCCAGGGCGGCAATGCGCACTGGGCCTTGGCATCTGATGACTGGTGTCTTGTGCCCCCGTCCGGGCGGATCATCGCCCTCACAACTCCGGAACGGGCACTCCTGGGCCTGCTCAATGCCAACCGTGGCCAGACGGTCGAGAAGGAGCGCTTGATCGAGGCATTGACCGACAATGCCTCGGACTTCGACCCGCACCGTCTTGAAGCCCTGGTGCACCGGGTCCGCCGCAAAGCCGCCAGTGCGGCACCCGAGTCGTCACCGTTGCCCTTGTTGTCTGTCCGTGGAAAGGGCTACCTGCTCGCTACCTGAGCCCATCGGACATCCGCGCGGAGATACCAGCGGAAGCAGTATCTTCACCGTGCTGCCCTGTGGTTGCCGGGCAGCAAGCTCAATGTTTCCACCCGCCTCAAGGACCATGTCCTTCACAACCGGCAAGCCCAGGCCGGTTCCAAGGCCAACGGGCTTGGTGGTGAAGAACGGATCGAACGCTCTTGCACGAATGGCCTCTGTCATGCCGTGGCCGTCATCCTGCAGGGTGAGTGAGACCCACGCGTCCCCTTCCCGCTCGGCTTTGACCTCGAAAGTACCCGTTCCGGGAATCGCATCCCTCGCGTTGGCCGCGATATTGAGGATGACCAGCCCGAAGCGATCAGCATCCATGCGTACCGGCAAGGCCTCTTCACCGCAGTCGAGCTGCAACTGCACGCGACCGCCAAAGAGTTGCTTCAGCATCGGCGACAGCTCGCCGAGCGAAACGCGCATATCGAAGACCTGCGGGTGCGCCACATCCTGCCTGCTGAAATTCAGCAGCTTCCTGCTGATCGTCAGGCCTCGCTTGGCAGCGAGCTCGACGTCCTCCAGCGCGCCGTAGAGTGCGGTCGCACCCTTGTCTGCGAGGCGCTCCCGCTGCCCGGCCTGACCCAGGACTATCCCGAGCACGTTGTTGAAGTCATGTGCCACGCCGCTTGCGAGGCGCCCGACAGCTTCCATCTTCTGCGCATGAATCAGCTGCTCACGTGTGCGTTCACGCTCGGCGACCTCTTCCTGGAGCCGGGTATAGGCCAGCTCCAGTTCGCGACCACGGGCATTGGATTCTTCCAGGCTGTTGCGCAATGCAGCCACGGTGCGATCCAGGGCGATCGCAATGATCAACCAGATCCCGGCCAACGACACCGCCTTGCCGACCCCGGCGACTGACGCCGTGCCACCTCCGAGCATTGCCCGCAGGTAGTCCGCAAGCAGTGTCGCCGCCAGGATGGCAACGCAGGCCGCGTAGGTGATCCACAAGGTCCGCCGCCCCAGGACCAGACCTGCAAGCGCCAGCAGGATCATCGGCATCGGATCGAAGCGCAGACCGAGCATGCCGGTCGCGGTGTAGATAACCGCCATCGACAACAACACCACACCGAGGAACAGGTGCATGCCACGACGGAAACGCCCCGTTCGGATCAACCAGACACAGGCCCATGCGGCCGACGTCATCAACACGTCTGTCGTCAGGTCGGCGAGCATGGCGCTGCGTGGCGGCAAATCAGCTGACCAACGACCGCTCAGCACCGCATAGAGATACAGCGACTTGTTGAGCGGGATGAAAACCCCAAGGAAGATCAGCAATACCTGCAGGAACGGCGCATTGCGCCGGTCGACCGGATCCTGCACCGGGATATCTGAAAGCCAGCGCTGCACCGGCCTGAAGAGAAGTAGCTGTTTGATAAGAATCTCCCCGCACCTGGTTTACCCGCGGAATAGCCCCCAACCGGCTTCCGCCCCCTTTCGGCATTCCTCATCGCTTCTCACCCGGACCGGTGAAAAATGGTGCGTGTATTCCACGATCCACTTTTGTAGCTTACGTCCAAGACCTCCTTCCTGCCGTGAGGAAGTAGCCCATACGAGGAACAAAGGTTGTCGGCGACACCGACGCTTCCACGACTGCATTGCCACAGCTGAACACGGCTTCACGCAACGCACACAAACCAAGGCCTCCCAACGACGCCTGCGGCGCCCAACGGAAACTCAAGATCCGTCGCGCCAAAGATATCCGGGAGCTTCCTGAAACGTTCTGGAGCTTGCCACCGGCCAGCCCGCGAGCTGGCACCGGAAGTCCAAGGGGATACCAAGCAACCTTCCTGGATGGATGCGCCTATGCCCTGCGACCGCCATGGATATTGGTTTCACTTTCCGGGTCGACAAGGCCGAACGCCAGACATCTCCTCCCCAACTACCGCCTCGAATACGCGCTCCAGGTCAACCTGATGAAGCATGCAAGCATCGATCAACTGAAAGTCCTGATTGATTCTCTGGACGATATTTCGCTGAACATAAGCGGCCGAATAGAAGTCCTCCAGAAGATCAGGCAATCAGCCGCCAGCCTCTACTTCAATCGTTCGAGCAATACCGTAGGCCATAGCGAGCAGATCGACGTAATGGTGCTGGAGGCAATTGAAGTTGCGCTGCTCCCAGTCGAACGGGGATCGTCTGGTCATATCAACACTGGCCTATCACCCGCCGCGGGATACATCCACCCTTAGCGCGTGTAACACGCATGCTTCCTCATGAAACCGGTGATGCAATGATGAGGTCCCTGACCACCGCCAGGCAGTGCCTGGATCCCGGCAATCCAGGTTGCTTGCAGCAGCATGACCGGTCACGTCGCCTTTCAGGACCTGATTGCCGAACGCGCGTTCTCCCACCACGCTCCGCCTGTTCCGGCGCCTTGGCTTCCCCACAAGGAAGAACGAACTCCCCGCCTGCAATGCCCAAAAAAACAAGCCTCGACAACCAAGCGAACCGCCTCACCGACAGGATCACGCGACATCTTGGCGAAGCCCGGCGGCTGGACCCCGCAACGTCCGCACTGCTCGAGGATGTGGCCGCCCACCTGCAGCAGGCTGTGCATTGGGATCCACCGCAGGGCGACTGTCCGCCGTTGCGCGTGAGAACCATGCGTGAACTGCAACCGGTGCTGACCGCACTCAGGGAACGATGCATCACGGAAGCAGCCACCGCTGCATTGGGAGCGGCAGCCGGCCCCTGGCTGAGCGCCGTCGAGACCCACGCCGGTGCCAGTCGACTGGATGTATCCAAGGAAAGTCGTGCGCAACTTCTACGGATGCGTGCGGCATTGAGCAACGCCAAAGGTATTCATCGACGGTGCCATAGCCGTTGACGAGTCCACGCGCATCTCCCGTCTTTCAGGAAAAGCCCGCGCGTGAAATCCCCCGACCAACGTCGAAGCCAGTTCCCAGATCAGAGGACCATCCACATGACCGACCATTCCCTGAAAAACAAAGTCGCGGTTATCGCAGGCGGCGGCAAGAACCTCGGCGCCCTGGTGGCCCACCAGTTTGTCGATGCAGGGGCCCGCGGGATCGCCATCCACTACAACAGCGACTCCTCGAGAAAGGATGCGGAGAGAACGGCCGACGAACTGAAAGCCAAGGGGGCGGACGCCATCCTGTTCCAGGGTGATCTGGCGGTCGTCGCCAACAATGTGCAGCTGTTCGATCAGGCCAAGGCGCATTTTGGCCAGGTCGACATCGCGGTCAACACCGCAGGCGTGGTGATCAAGAAGCCTATCGCCGAGATCACCGAGGCGGACTACGACAAGAGCTTTGACGCCAACGCCAAAGCCGCGTTCTTCTTCATCCAGCAGGCAGGCCGGGTACTGGCTGATGGCGGCAACATCGTCACCATCGTCAGTTCGCTGCTGGCCGCCTACACGCCGTTCTATGCAATCTATCCCGGCAGCAAGGCGGCGGTTGAACATTACACGCGCGCCGCCTCAAAAGAGTTCGGCGACAGGGGAATCTCGGTCAATGCCATTGGACCAGGGCCGATGGATACCCCCTTCTTCTACGGCCAGGAGAAGCCCGATGCAGTGGCCTATCACAAGTCCGCTGCCGCACTGAGCAAGTACAGCAAGACCGGGCTTACCGATATCGAGGACATCGCCCCCATCGTCAGGTTCCTGGTGACGGACGGTTGGTGGATCACCGGGCAGACGATCTTCGCCAACGGCGGCTATACGACGCGGTAAGGAAGGGGGTTGCGGAGACGGAAGCACGGGGGGCTGCAGCACCGCTTCCGCTCCGCGACCGACGTAATGCCGGATGGAGGGCCGGAACGGGGCCCGGTACCGGCACGATCACCAGTGACACGCTCATGGCCAATAGATTCCAATCAATCCTGGATGCACAGCAACAGCATTTCCTTACCGACGCGACCAAGCCACGCGGCTGGCGCATCGACCAGCTTGAGCGCATGGAGCGCATGCTGCGCGACCATCAGGATGCGTTCTGCGCCGCGCTCTACGAGGACTTTCGCAAGCCCTCGTTCGAGCAGCTGTTCGAGATCACCGTTCCGCTTGGCAACATCAACTACTACCGGGAAAACCTCACGGAGCTGATGGCGCCACGCAGGGTCGCGATCCCGGCGGGGTTGGAAGCAACCGGAAACAGCGGCCTGATCCTGAAGGAGCCCTACGGGCCAACCCTGGTGATCGGCCCATTCAATGCCCCCATCCTGCTGCTGCTCGATCCGGCCATTGCCGCCTTGGCCGCCGGCAACCCCGTCGTGTTGAAGCCCGCCAACACCACGCCAGCCACCGCCGCGCTGTTCCAGCGACTGATACCGCAATACTTTGAGGCAGAAAACGTCGCCATCGTCACCGGCGGGCGCGAGGAAATCGCGGCCCTGCTCGAACTTCCCTTCGACTTCATCTTCTTCACTGGCAGCTCGACCGTCGGCAAGGTCGTGATGCGCGCGGCGGCCGAGAACCTGACGCCGGTGATTCTGGAACTGGGCGGACAGAACCCGACCATCGTCGACGAGACCGCCAATCTCGACATTGCCGCCGACCGGATCGCCTGGGGACACAACGCGATATCCGGCCAATGGTGCATCGCGCCGGGGTATGTCCATGTGCACGAAAGCGTGGCCGATGCGTTCATCGAGAAGCTGAAGGCAGCCACCGTCAGGATGTACGGCGACGATCCGCGACAAAGCCCCGATTTCGCCCGCATGATCAGCGAACACGAAGCGCAACGGGTGGCGTCCTACATCCTGCCCGACAAGGTGGTACACGGCGGGCGGTTCAATATTCCGGAGCGCTATGTGGAGCCGACAATCCTGTACCCGTCGAGCTGGGACGACCCGGCACTGCAGCAGGAAGTCTTCGGCCCGGTCCTGCCGGTCCTGCCCTACACAGACCTGAAACAGGTCATCGCCACCATCAAGCGCAAACCCAAGCCACTGGCCGCCTATATCTTCAGCAAGAACCAGGCTCACATCGACCATGTACTTGGCAGCCTCGCGTTCGGGGGCGGCTGTGTGAACCAGACCAACCTGCACTGCTGGATCGACAGCCTGCCTTTCGGCGGAGTCGGCTACAGCGGCATGGGCAAGTATTACGGCAAGGCCGGGTTCGATGCATTGAGCAACACCAAGGCCCTGCTGATCGGGAATCCCGACCTCGAACTGGATGTATTTCCACCGTACGGCGGCAAGGACGTCGCAGGAAGCCTGAGCGTATTCTCCTCAGCGCAGACGCACCGCCAGTCGGGGCCAAGCACGGCCACGCCTGAACCCGGTTACAGGGAGAAGTGAGCATGCATGTCGTTCTGGTAATCGTTGGTGGCCTGGTTCTTCTTGGCCTGTTCCTCCTGTTTGGTTGGCTGTGGGCCGCCACCACCGCCGGCATGGCATTGGCAGCCAAGGCGTTCATTCCGGTCTGGCTGGTGGTTGCAGCAATCAACATGTGGGTGGGCGTTGCCCATGCCGGGTACAGCTTCCGCGAAGAGTTGCCCATCCTGGTGCTGGTCTTCGCCGTGCCTGCGATCATCGCCTGCGTCGTGGCATGGCGGCTTTCACTGTCATGAAACCTGCGACGACCGACGTGCCTGGCGCACAATTCCCCAGCCATCCGCTGCTGCGTCGTCGCGACGGGCACCACGTGCGCGTGACCTACGAAGAGCTGTTCTTCGACCTGGTGTATGTGTTCGCGGTGACGCAGCTCAGCCATGAGCTGCTGCACAACCTCACCGTTGCCGGCGTGGTCGAAACGCTGATCCTGTGGTTCGCGGTGTGGCTGGGCTGGCAGTACACCTGCTGGGTCACCAACTGGTTCGACCCGGAGACGCCGCGCATCCGCGGCTTGGTGTTCGTGACCATGCTGCTTGGGCTGGTGATGGCCGCAAGCATTCCCATGGCGTTCGCTGACAGAGGCCTGGTATTCGCCGCCGCCTATGTGGCAATGCAGGTGGGTCGAACCGCCTTCATTGCATTGCAGTTGCCGGCCGGCCATCCGCTGGCGCCCAATTACCGGCGCATGCTGGGCTGGCTGCTGATCTCGGCAGTGTTCTGGTTGTCCGGGGCGATCGTGCAGCATGAGGCACGCGCACTGTTATGGCTGCTCGCCGTGCTGTGCGAATACGTATCGCCGATGTTCGGCTTTGCTTTGCCTGGCATGGGCCGCTCGCACACGCGGGATTGGACCATCGAAGGCGGCCATCTGGCCGAACGCTGCCAGCTGTTCGTGATCGTGGCGCTTGGCGAAACCCTGCTTGCCAGCGGCGCCACGCTTGCCGGCGCCGCCGAATGGGATGTCCCGGTCGTGCTCGCATTGCTGGCCACCTTCCTCGGCACCTTGGCCATGTGGTGGCTGTACTTCGGCACATCGAGCAAGGATGCGACCAACGCGATTTCGCACTCGGACGACCCCGGCCGCATCGGCGCGTACTTCCATTACGTCCACGCCATTCTCATCGCAGGTGTCATCGCCTCGGCGGTCGGCAACGATCTGGTGCTGGCACATCCGCATGCCCATCCGGCCACCGCACAGATCGCAATCCTGCTGGCCGGGCCCGCGATCTATCTGCTCGGCAGTGCCGCCTACAAGCGAATTGTCTATGGCGCCATACCGATGTCTCACCTGGTTGGCGCACTGCTGTTGCTGGCGCTGGTCCCGGTTGGCCTGGTTGCAGACATGCTGCTGATGGGCTGGCTGACCACGGCGGTCGTACTGATCGTCAGTTTCTGGGAAGCACGCGTACTTCTTGGACGCCGCAACGGCGATGCGGCGTGAAAGATCCGGCCAGTAGCCGATATGGAACACCTGAACCAAACCGATCAGTGATCATGGGTTCGACTGGAAGCACTTATCGGGCCCTACTCGAGCCCTTGGCCAGAGTATCGCCAACAGCTGGAAAACCTCAAAGCAGGCACCAAGCCAACATGTACGCCGGCCCGGCCAGTTCATATCGTGCTGTTCCGTCGATGTAGCTGAGCTTTGCAATGGCCCGTCTGGCCAACGCGGGAACTTCCGATCGATTTGACGTCAGCAGTGCCTCAATCTCGTCCCATCTCCTGCTACGACCGCCATGCCCTGGATGCGAGTCCACACCAACCTCAGCAGCCTCGTAGAGCACATTCCATTCCACAAAAATGCGCCACTGCTCAACCTCGAGTGCTACCAGCTTCTCGTCTATCGGCCACACCAGGAACGTCTCGAGGTACCTGCCCTCTGCCTCGTCGAAAATGGACTTGAAACGATGGGGAATGCCATCGACGTCCGCTACGCCTGCACGCGGCCCGTCGTACCACTCGTTCTCCACATGGACTCGTTCCGATGGCCCGTACTTCAGCACGACTGGTGCCTCCATCTGTGTGACCCTAGCCGATGCCCGGTTTCAGGCAAGCTATGCACCTTGTGCGATGCACACTGTAGGGTGGCTTGCGTCTTTGCAAAGGCGCGATCCTGGTAAGGTCGGGCATGCAAACAACGGCAGCCGTTCGTAGTACCCGGGCTGGCCCGGGTTCCACGCAGCATCAGCCGCAAATGAAACACTGGTGATCACCGCACGACAAAAGACGCAGTCAACGGTATTTCAACGCCACGAAGCCGATCCTTCACCGTCACTGAAACGGACCACTCGCCACGCGGGTCCGTGTGTTCGGCCACGTACTTCAACGCTGCGGTCGACAGATAGACGTTCCTGGGGTCACCCTGCAGCTTCACTGCGAAGCACGGCAGGTCGCGTTCCCTGGTCGAATAAGACCCATCCGGGCGAAGAATGACGAAATCGCATGCAACGTCGGTCATTCCGGACGTGGAGTCGACTTTCGGATTTGACAGGAACGTGAGGATGAAGAGCTCGCCATCGGCGCCAACCTCATCCGCTTCGGAAAAGCGCGGAATGGTCTCGGGTGGCGTGTCCCACTTCTGCCGCCAGTCCTGGTCCGGGGTAATCACCAAGGTGGCGCTGAAGCCCTCACGGGACTTTGCCGAGTCCGTCTCGGGAACCGGCTTTCCCTTCATGTCCACCCATCCACTCTGCGCGACAGATGGCAAGGGCAAGAGAAGCAGGCCGACAAGCCACAGGCTGCGGATTCTCATGATCGGTCAACTCCTGGGCTGGCCCGGGCGCCGCAGCGAATGCAGCGGCCTTGGCCATGCGGGCCGTGTGGATATGTCCATGCTGCGCAATGCGGGAACCTCAATGTGGCCCAGCCACCTCAGGGTGCCGAGCGCATCGCCGAGGAAAGCACATGCCAACCTGAGGCATCGTGGCGCAACACGGCATCGTACTGCGATGAGCACGCCTTGCCACACCAGTATCCAAAGGCTACGTCGTAGTCGCCATCAGGGCGCTTTGCAGGCGTATCCAAGCTCAACCGCATCGCAGTTCCTACGCGCGTGTCGTCCGATGGAGGCTGCCAGGCAGAGCCTGGCAAGAGCAGGAAACCGGTATGTTCGAGCGCCAGGATCGATTCCGGCGACAGATCGATCATGCCCTTCCCTGCATGGTCGCGGATGGATACATACAGCGGCATGCGGCTGCTTGCCAGGTGTGCGTCGACATCCGCCTGTTGGCGCAGGACTGCCTTCATTACCCCTTGCAGATCAGGGAGCGCCAGCGGTGCCGCCTCGGCACTGCCTTGTGTGCTTGCCTGCGTCGCATTCAACGCCCGCTCCGCTGCCTGTGCGCCGCCATTCCACGTTGCAGATGACGCAAGAACCGCCAACGATCCCGCAATGATCGACTTCCGTATCATGTTCGTCCCAGCCTGGTACAGGCGAGGATTATTCTGCGCATGGGAGAAGCTTGTCCACCCTCATCCCGCCTACAGTGCTGGTTACGCTGGATGCGATGCCAAGCCCCGCACTCTCGAAACGGCGTGCAATGCAAACCAGGCAACGCAATCGGCGGCGCCGAGACCAGTAGCTGATGCAGTGTGCGTCCCGCAATGATTCAAGGCACTCCCTGTCGGCCCCCAGCCCTGCCAGCCGGCAGCCTCGGCATGCATTCGCTGTGAAGACGCTACTATCCAGATGACTGCGGCGCGCGAATGCACCTGCATGCCCCCTTTTGAACTCGAATGGAAACATGACCCAATGGAACTGCGCACGATCGGCTTGCTGGGCGGGATGAGTTTTGAAGGATCGTCGGTCTATTACCGCTTGATCAACGAAGCGGTCCGCACCCGCTTGGGATCACTGCACTCAGCGCAGATCCTGCTGTATTCGGTCGATTTCCAGAAGATCGTAGACCTGCAGAAGGCAGGCCGCTGGGAGGAGGCCGGCGACCATCTGGCAGCCATCGCCCGACGCCTGGAGTCGGCCGGCGCCGACTGCATCATGATCGGCGCGGTGACCATGCATCTGGTCGCCCCGGCCGTTCAACAGGCCATCGGCATTCCCTTCCTGCATATCGTCGATGAGACTGCACGCAGGCTGCTCGATGCCGGCTGCCGCAAGCCGCTGCTGCTCGCCACCCGCTATACGATGGAACATGGCTTCTACCAGGCTCGCATGCAGACCCATGGGATATCCGTCATGGTTCCTGACGATGCGGGCCGCACGCTGACGCACAACATCATTTTCGACGAACTCTGCGCTGGCAAGGTGCTCGATGCATCGCGGGCAGCCCTGATCTCCCTGGTGGAAGCGGCCAAGGCCTCGGGAGCCGACTCGGTGATTTTCGGCTGCACCGAGATCTGCATGATCCTCGAGACCGACAAGCTGCCGCTTCCAGGCTTTGATTCAACCGCGATCCATGTTGATGTGGCGGTCGACTTCGCGCTGGGGACGCCAGCATGAGGGTCACCGCCTTGCTGCTGTGCCTGCTTGTGCCGGCCGCGCAGGCCTGCGAGAACAGCCACCTTCCGCTATCCGGTACGGTAACGGTGCCCACCTGTTCACCGCAGCAGGACCCGGAGCACTGCATTTACGCCGGGAAGGCGCTGTATCAGTACATGGGCGCGATACCCGACAACGATGATGTCCTCACCATCGGCCTGCATGCCAGTCCGTGGCGGGTGTATGACGGTGATATGCGGATCCTCACCATTGAGGAACTTGCAACCTCAAGCCGGGCGTCACTCAATGGGAAAGTGGAGCGTGTCGAACTCATCGGTTCGTGGACAGGCGTTTCGCCCGCGCCTGGTGCGCCTTCCCTGGCGCAGCGCCTGTCCGCTGCGCTTGGCGGCGTTCCCGTCAGTGGTGAGGATGGGTTCCTGTGGCTGAGCAGCGACGGCTCGCGCCGCACCACCCGCCAGGCGTTCACGCTGCGCGAGGGTGGCGGCTCCTACTACCTGCCGAAGGACGAAGCGTTGCTGGTGTCCCTGGCTGCTGGCTGGTTTGCACAGGCGCAGGACGTCCTCCCCGAAAACGATGCGAACCTGCAGATGCTGGCCGCTGCGGGCAAGGACATCTTCCTGCTCTGCCCAGACGAAGCACTGGCAGGCTTTGAACATGCAGCAGGCATCGGTAGCGCGATTGCCGCCTACAATGCAGCGGTCATGCGCATGGAGCGTGGCCACGCAGGCGATCGGACTGCTGCACTTGCGCTGCTGGAACAGGCTGCCGCGCAGGGAGATGAGAAGTCCAAGGCATTGCTGAGCCTGGAGACGGCATCAAGATAGCTCGTGCATGGCAGGTATCGGTGCGACACATCCGCACTTCGCTTTGATCGGCTGCCGGCGCGGTGCCGGTCTGGCGCTGCTTCAACGGACGGTTCTTCTTCGCCACAAGGCAACCGCGCCAACCAGCAACGGCAGGATCGACAGCAGGAAGAAGAAGAGGTCCCAGCCTCCTTCAACCACCAGCATGCCGATCAGGCCAACCATGCCCAGGATCGCCAGCACCGTGGTCACGATGATCGTGCGCTTGCCGGTCATGGCGCCACCTCCTTCAAATCGCCGCGCGCCTTCACTTTCCGCTTGCGCCTACGGTCCCACCACAGCCATGCACCGTTGAGGGTGATGAACAAGGTCAACCAGGTGCAGGCGGTCCACAGTATCTTCAGCGGCATGCCACCGTAGTCACCGAAATGCAGTGGCTCGGACAAGGTGATGGCCTTGAGGTACCACGGCAGTTCGGCGGTCCCCGCTACCTCGCCATTGGCAGCATCCACCAGCACCACCCGCACCAGACGCTCGTCCAGGCCGCTGCCGGCCACCAATACGGTGTAATGGCGCGGCGTGGAAAAGTCCGTGGCCGGCCACAGTATCGAGCTGACCTGCCAGCCTGTTGGTGCTGCGGTCAACGCCGATGCAAGTGCCTGGTCGGCATCGATGGGCGGATGGCGGGGATCGACGGGCGCGCCCGTATGCATGCTCTGCACACGTGCAAGCTGCTGTTGCGACCACAGCCCGGTTGCCAGGGTACCGAAGCCAAGCAGGAAGCCGGTCAGGCTGACGGCAAAGGCCCAGCCCAGCACGATCGCACCGATGGTGTTGTGCAGGTCCAGTTGCCGCAGCCTCGGCCCCTTGCCCCGCCGCAGCAGGCCGAACGCCACCTTCTTGGCATGCGGCCAATACACCACCAACCCGGACAGCAACGACACCAGCACCAGCAACGCGAAGAAGGCGCCGAGCAGTTCGCCGAACGGTCCGAGGAACCACTGTGCGTGCAGCTCCAGCAGGAAGCCGGTCAAGGTTGTTCCATCCCCTGCGCTGGCATCGATGCGCTCGGCGGTAGCCAGATCGGTGAACTGCAGCTTCGCCCGCTCGAAACCGCTGTCACCGTGCGGCACGGTGTTGAGCAGCAGCAAGCCCGGGTGGTGGTCGGCATCAAGGCCGAGGTAGATGATTTTCTCATCCGGACTGGCAGCCAACACCGCATCCACCGATTCGGCCAAGGGCCGCTGTGAGGCCGACAGGCCCGGCGCGGCCGGCATCACCCCCATCGCTGCGTCGATCTCTTCGTGGAAGATCAGCACCGTGCCGGTCAGGCACAGCACGAGGAATGGCAGCGTTGCCAACAGGCTGCACCAACGGTGCAACCACAGGTTCAGACGGTAGGTGCGGGAAGTGCCAGTCACGTAGGTAGGACTCGTTGTTGCGGGAGATCGCGATGCATGCCGCCATCCGGCACCTCTGCCGGATGGCGGTGCGCAGTCAGAACGTATAGCGGACGTTGACGGTGGCGTTGCGCGGTGCCTGCCAGAACAACTGCATGCCGTCATCGGTCGGCGCGAAGTAGGACTTGTTCAATGCATTGCCGATGTTGAGCTGTGCCGACCATTGCGAGGTGAACTGATAGCGCGCCATCAAATCCACCACGGCATAGGAAGACTGTTCCAATGCCGGAATGCCCAGCGCCTGCGCTGCCGGTTGCCAGGCGAACGTGCGGCTCTGCCAGCGCACGCCGCCGCCCACGGTCAGCCCCTGCAATGCGCCCTGCAACTGGTAGCTGGTGAACAGGTTGAACTGCTTGCGCGGGATCACCGTGTTCACGTCGCTGCCATTGGCCTGTTCGGCCTTGAAGCGGCTGTAGCCGGCGCTGAGCTGCCAGCCCTCGAGGATCTCGCCCACCACTTCGGCTTCAAAGCCCTTGCTGACCGTGCCATCGATGCCGGTGTAGCTGGAACGCATCGGACCGCCCGGGTTGGACGGATCTTCCGGCACCTGCCCGGCGTACGTGGCGACGTTTTCCTGCTGCATGCGGTATAGCGCCAGCGTGGCGCTGAGGCGACCGTCCAGGAAGGCGCTCTTCAAGCCGACTTCGTAGGTATTGCCTTCGATCGGCGACAGCAGGCGGTTGCCGGCATCACGGTAGTTCTGCGGCTGGAAGACGCTGGTGTAGCTCGCATACGCGGAAATCTGGCGATTGATGTCGTACACCAGGCCAGCGTAGGGCACCACTTCGTTGTCCAGCGAATAACTGTTGGCCGGCGTCTTCAGGTCGACCACTTTGTAATCGACCATGCGCGCGCCGAGGATCAACTTCAGCGGATCGGCCAACGAGAAGCGGCCCACCGCATACACCGCGTTCTGGGTGACCTCGCGCTTGTTGTAGTTCTGGCGGGCGATGAAGCTCGGCAACGGCGCGCTGCCGTTGTAGTCGTAGACATTCGGCGTGGTGGCGATGGTGACCGTACCCGGGGCACCGTCGGCCACTACCCGCTCCTTCCAATGGTCGTAGCCCACCAGCACTTCGTGATGACGACCGAACAGGTCGAAGCCGCCATCGACGCGCGCACTGGCGGCATCCTTGTCGCTGTCCACCCAGTAGACACCGGCATAACCCGGCACCGGGAACTTGTAGACGAAGCCCGGCATCAGCTCCATCGCCATCACCGATTTGCCGTTGCTCGGGTCGATCGGGTACGGATAGAACAGCGCCAGCCTGGACTCGGACTCGCGCTGGCCACGGCTGACCCGCACGCTGGCCTTCCAGTCGGCGTTGAAGCGGTGCTCGGCGTCAATGAACCAGTTGCGGTAGCTGCTGTCCCAGTACGACCAGTCCGGCGAGGTGTTGAGGCCGCGGTGCAGGCCACGGATGCGCTCGACCTTGTCGTCGGCACCCAGCGCCCAGGCCGGGGCGCCGCCCCAGCTCGGGCTGTCGGTATGGTTGTCCTGCTGGCTGATGCCCGCCGCGATCAAGGTGTTGTCGCCGATATCCTGTTCGAGCGTTGCGTACACCACATGGCTGCGGTTGTGCAGACGGTCGATATGGCTGTCGCCTTCGTCGTAGTCGGCGGCCACGCGCATGCGGGTGGAGCCGCTGGGCGACAGTGCGCCGCCAAGGTCGACGGTCACACCACGCTTGTCCCAGCGGCCGTACTCGACGGCGGCACTGCCGGTGAATTCGCGGCTGTCGGCCTTCTTGCGGATCAGATTGATGACCGCCGAGGGGCTGCCAGTACCGACCATCAGGCCGTCCGAGCCTCGCAGCACTTCGGCGCGGTCGTAGATTGCGGTATTGCTGAGGATTTCGCCGGCGCTCCACTGCTCGTCGATGGTGGTGGGTACGCCATCGATCAGGTAGCTCTCGATCTTGGAACCACGCGAGAACATGCTGCCTCGGTTGCTTTCGTAGCGGCTGATCGACAGGCCGGTGGTGTGCTCGACGATATCGGCCAGGTTCTCGATCCTGCGGTCTTCCATCATCGCCGAAGTGATCACGCTGACCGACTGCGGGGTTTCACGCAGGTCCAGGTTCAAGCCGGTGGCGGTGCTGTTGCGGGCCAGGTAGGTGCCGTTGACCTGCAGCGCTGCCAGCGTCGATGTCTGCGGCGAAGCGGTGGCTGCCGGTGCGGCGGTGCTGCCAGCAGACGCGGCTGCACGCCGCTGCAGGGTGACGCGGTCGCCGTCGATACGCCAATCCAGTTCGCTGCCTTCCAGCAGCGCATCCAAGGCCTGCGGCACGCTGTAGCTGCCATTCAAGCCAGGGCTGCGCTTGCCGGCAGTCAGCTCGCCGGCAGCGGACAGGAAGATGCCCGCCTCGCCCGCGAAGCGGTTCAGCGTGCTGGTCAGTGGCCCGGCCGGGATGGTGTACGACCTGGCCTGCTGCAGCTTGGTGGACGCCTGCTGCGCGCTTGCCTGCTGCGGAGCGAGGGTGGCGACGGCAAGGCCAAGGCAGACCGCCAGCGTCAGCTGTCGGTGGATCGGCGCCAGGGAGTGATGGAGGCGATGCATGGATTTCTCTCGAACGTGGGGACAGGAAATAGCGATGCTTTCCCTGTTGATCGGACGAGGGCGAAAAAAGGGGAACCACTTTCTGGAAAAAACGTCCCCGGCTCGCTCCGGCATCAGCACGCCGCCGCAGCCGGTATCAGTGCCGCGGTTCCAGCGTCGTCCACCACGGCAAGCTGCGGCTTACGCGCACCGGCAGGCTGCGTTCGAGCATGGTCAGGGCGGCGTCCGGGTCACGCAGTGGGAATACGCCGGCTACTGGCAGCGCGGCGATCTCCGGTGCGACGCCCAGATGGCCGGGCCGGTAGCGCGACAGTTCGGCAACCAGTTCGGCAAGCGGCATCTGGTCGGCCATCAGGATGCCGCGTGTCCATGCATCAATGCCCGGGTCGGCAAGCTGGGTCGGGCCGATGCCGGCAGCATCGACGCGCAACTGTTGCCCGGCCTCGACCACGCTGACCAAACCCGCCGCCCTCACTTCCACCGCGCCTTCAAGCACGGCCAACTGCAGCGCCTGCTGTTGCAAGCGCACGTTGAAGCGCGTGCCCAGCGCACGCAGCCTGGCCACGGCGGTTTCGACCACGAAGCCGCGCCGCGCATCGGCTGCGGTCTGCACATGGATCTCGCCTTCATGCAGCCGCAAGCGACGCAGCTCGGGGCTGTAGTCCACGTCCAGCGCACTGCCAGGGGCAAGCCAGACACGGCTGCCGTCGGCGAGGCCGGTGTCGCGGATTTCGCCGGTAGTGGTGCGGTAGTCCGCGGTGCGCGCCAACCATTCGTGGCGGATGCGCGGGTATTGCCAACCGATGACACCAAGCGTGGCCAACGATGCCAGCCCCGACAAAACGCGACGACGGCTGCTGCTCACCCGACGCGCCGCCTTCAAACCCGCTTCGGCTGCCCCGCGCTGATGCTCGCCGCGCAGGGGCGCGAACTGGCGGCTGACCGCTTCCACCTGCGCCCAGGCGCGGGCATGGCTGGGTTCCTGCAGCCATTGCCGCCAGCGCGCCTGCTGCTCGGCGTCGTCTTCGGCATCAAGCAGCGTTGCGTACCACCAGGCAGCCTGCTCCAGCGCGGCGTGATCGGCAGCGGCGGAAGGCGATGGCATGCCTCAGCAACCGCTACCGGCTTCGAGCAGCACACAATGCAACATCGCCCGCGCCATGTATTTCTTCACCATCCGCTCGGACACCTGCAGGCGTTCGGCTATCTCGCGGTAGCGCAGGCCATGAAGTTGCGACAGCAGGAAGGCCGAAGCGACCTTTTCCGGCAACTTTTCCAGCATCGCGCTGACCCTGCACAGGGTTTCAATGACGATGGCGCGCTCCTCGGCGGATGGTTCCACTGCCTCGGGATTTGCCGCCAACGCGTCCAGCCACGCCTGCTCGACCTCGCGTCGCCGCCACAGGTCGATGCACATGCCGTTGGCCATGGTGCGCAGGTATTGGCGGGCCTGCGGCGCACTGGCCAGCGGCACCGGCCGCGTCAGCAGGCGCACGAAAGCATCCTGCGCGAGATCGGCGGCATCGGCGGTGTTGCCCAGCCGACGCCGAAGCCAGCCGCTCAGCCAGCCATGGTGATCGGCGTACAGGGTTTCAATCTGTCGATGTGCGGTGAACTCGATTGCAGCCACGGACCCCTGCCCGGCACACGGAGCGCCTCGGTGACGAGGCCGCTCCACAAATGAGAATAGTTCGCATTATGGTCAAGCAGCCTCCCCGGCGCAAATCACCGGGCCGGATCAGCCGGGAACATTGGCCGGCTCACGGAGCCAGCTTCATCCAGCGTAACGTCGGCATTGCGGGCCAACGCCTGGCCAGGTCCCCCCCCGCCTGCCCGTGTTGGCACCGCCGGCACTCCGCTAGCGCTGCGTCAATCCGCGCAGCATCAGTTCCAGTGCAGCCGCGCATTTGCGCTGGCGGACATCGGCATCGGTCCCTTCCGCTATCCAGAACGCAGCCTCGGCCAGACTGCCGTAGATCAGCGATGCCAAGGCCTGCGCGTCCACCTCGGCAATCACGCCCTGGCGAACCAGATCCTCGATCAGCCGCTGCATCGAGTCCACGCAATGCCGTTGCGAATCCAGCGATGCCCCGCCAAGCACAGCGCGCGCATCGCGCAGGACGATGCGCTGGATCTCCGATTCAAGCGCCATGTCCAGATAGGCCCGACAGCGTTGCTGGAAGCCCAGCCAGGGATCGCTTGCGGCGTTGCTGATGGCCTGCAGCCGCGCATCGGTTTCTGCATCGATCTGCTCGACCACTGCGGCCAGCAGGCCCTTCTTGTCCCCGAAATGGTGATACAGCGCGCCTCGGGTGAGCCCAGCCTGTGCGGTCAGCTCATCCATCGATGCATCCGCATAGCCGCTCTCGGCGAAAACGCGGCGGGCAGTGGCCAATAGCAAGGCGCGGGTTGCCTCCATTTCAACGCGGGTGCGGCGGACCACGGCAATCTCCTTTCATACGTTTCGTATGTTTATTTACATTCATAGCGTATGTATATAGTCTTTTACATACACCTCGTATGTATTGTTGCGACCAGCCATTGCCTTGGCAAGCCGCAGCGCTCCGGAGACCCCAATGGCCAACGCTTATCGCGCCCTCTTCGCTGCACCCGGTACTTCCGGCTTCGCTCTGGCCGGCCTGTTGGCCCGGCTGCCACTGCCCATGACCGGCATCGGCATCATCACCTTGCTGGCGCAGTTGCGTGGCAGTTACGCATTGGCCGGCGCGGTTTCGGCCACCTTTGTGCTGGTCTATGCGCTGGCCTCACCGCAGATCTCGCGTTGGGTGGACCGCCACGGCCAGGCAACGGTCTTGCCGTTGGCTTCGGCCGCCAGCGTTGTCGGCATGCTGCTGCTCCTCCTTGCCAGCTACTGGCAGGCGCCGGATTGGCTGCTGTTTCCCTGCGCCGCGCTGGCCGGGTGCATGCCCAGCATGTCGGCGATGGTCCGGGCCCGTTGGACGGCTCTCTATCGTGGGCAGCCGCAACTGCAGACGGCCTATTCGCTGGAAACGGTGTTCGATGAAATGAGTTTCATCGCCGGGCCACCGCTGTCGGTTGGCCTTTGCGTCGGCCTGTTCCCGCAGGCAGGCGTGCTGCTGGCCGCGATGCTGCTGGCCGTGGGCACCGCTGCACTTGCAATGCAGCGGGCGACACAACCGCAGCTGGTTCCGCATGCCGCAGGCCAGCCCAATCGGTCGGTGATGGCGCTGGCGGAAGTACGGTTACTTGCGCTGCTGATGGTCGCAATGGGCATGATCGTTGGAACCATCGACATCACCAGCGTGGCCTTCGCCGAGCTGATCGGCCAACCCTTGGCAGCCAGCATCGTGCTGTCGGCCTATGCCCTGGGCTCCTGCGCGGCGGGACTGGCTTTTGGTGCGCTGAAATTCGATGCACCGTTGCATCGCCTGCTGCTATGGGGCGGCGCAGCAACGGCACTGACCACCCTGCCCTTGCTGCTGGTGGCCAGCCTGCCAGCGCTTGCGGCAAGCGTGCTGCTGGCCGGCATGTTTTTCGCGCCAACGATGATCGTGGTGATGTCGCTGGTCGAGCGCGCCGTGCCGGACCAGCAACTCACCGAGGGCATGACCTGGTTGTTGGCCGGATTGAATATCGGCGTAGCGCTCGGCGCCGCAGCAACCGGGCAACTCGTGGATCTGGCCGGGGCCCGGACAGGCTTCGCCATCAGCGTGGGGGCTGGTGCTGCCGTGTTGCTGCTGTCGCTATGGATTGGCCGACGCCTACGGCCTTGCATGCAGCACACCGCCGACGCCTGTTGATACCACCAACACCCAACCGCTGGAACAGACCATGCAAACCCAATCCTCCACGGCAACCGCCGTGGCCCATCCATGGTTGGCCGTTGTCGCCGTCGCTCTGGCAACCTTTTCGGTAGTGACCACCGAGATGCTGCCGGTCGGCCTGCTTACGCCCATCGCCCATGACCTTGGTACGTCCACCGGCAATGCCGGATTGCTGATCTCGGTGCCGGCCCTGCTGGCAGCGCTGTTCGCGCCGTTGGTGGTGATTGCCGCAGGCGGCATCAACCGACGCTACATCCTGTGCGTGCTGTTGGCTCTGCTGGCGGCGGCCAATGCCGCGTCTGCGTGGGCGCCGACCATGCAGTGGATGCTGGCAGCGCGATTGCTGGTAGGCCTGTGCATGGGCGGGATCTGGGCAATCGCCGGTGGGCTGGCGGTGCGATTGGTCTGCGCACAACGTGTTGGATTGGCCACGTCGATCATCTTCGGCGGCGTCGCCGCCGCCTCCGTGCTAGGGGTTCCGTTGAGCGCGTGGGTTGGGGAGATGTTCGGTTGGCGCAAGGCATTCGTCGGTATGGCGCTGCTGAGCACAGCGGTGCTGTTGCTTCAGCTCGCGGTGATTCCCCCGCTCCCCGTCTCGGCATCGGTGCAGTTGCGCCACTTCGCCCAGCAGCTGCGCAATCGACGCGTGCAGCGTGGGTTGGTCCTGACGCTGTTGCTGGTCGCCGGCCACTTCGCGGCCTTTACCTTTGTCCGGCCACTGCTTGAATTGGTATCTGGCGTGAGCGCCACATGGATCGGTGCGCTGCTGCTTGCCTATGGCGTCGCCGGCGTCGGAGGCAATTTCCTGGTGGGCGTCCTTGCCCCTCACAACGTATCCGCCACGGTAACGGCCATTGCCGCAGGCCTGCTGGCCACGGCTGTCCTGTTCCTCTGCATCGGCGACACCCCGATCATGGGAGGCGCGCTGCTGTTGCTCTGGGGCCTGGCCTACGGTGGGGTATCGGTCGGGCTGATGACCTGGATGATGCAGGCAGCGCCACGCGCAGTTGAGGTAAACAGCGCGCTGTATGTGGGGGTCTTCAATACCGGCATCGCACTTGGCGCCTGGGGAGGCGGGCGAGTGCTGGACCAGCTTGGCCTCAGCGGAACGCTCTGGGCGACCTCGCTGCTCGCAGCCGCTGCGCTGCTCCTGTGCGCCATCAGCATTGATCGCCGCGGACATCCAGAAGCCGATGACGGCGATTGAATGGGCAACCGCGCAGGCTGCTGCTTGTGGCCTGCGACGCAAGACCGGCCCACACTGCTGCTGGCGTTAACTGGCCTCGCACATGACCTCCGCAACTTGACGAAGGATTGGTTTTCTCAATACTTCGCCAATGCTGAGCCAACACTTCCTGTTCTTCTTTGCGATGCTCGGCGCCTTCATTGGCACCGTCCTCGCATCGTTCCTGTGGTGGCGGGCCAAGGGTGAGCCCAGCCAGCGCTGGCTGGCGCTGCTGATTCTGGTCGTGGGCATGCGCACAGGCAAATCGGTTGCTTATTACTTCTGGCCGGACATTCCCCGGGTGTTCCTGCAACTGGGTTTGACCGCCTGCTTCATGATCGGGCCGTGCCTGTTCTTTCTACTGCGTTCGAGCCTGGCCGGTACTCCCGGTCCACGGCTGGCAGACCGCTGTCACCTCACCGCATTGCTGGCCATTGCCATCGGGGTAAACGTCTTCCTGCCCTACACCGGCCATCCCGAGCTGTGGCTGCATACCATCACCCCGGCCATCCAATATGTCTGGCTGGGCTACCTGCTGTTGGCCAGTGGACTGCTGTACCGGCAACGCGCCCAGCTCACCGGCACACCTTCCGGTGCGTTGCTGCTGGGAGCGTTGCTCGGCGTGTGGCTGATCTGGGCCGCCTATTTCACCGCGGGCTACACCTCTTACATCGTCGGCGCGCTGTCCTTCACCTTCCTCCTGGCCGCGAGCGTGCTGGTCTACCTGCGCCTGCGTTCCGGCCAGGCGCCGATCGAGCCCTACCAGGACCGGCGGATTTCCGACGACGAAGCCGCACCCCAGCTGCAGGCGCTGGCCGACCTGATGGCACGCGAGCGCCTCTATCTCGATCCGGGCCTGACCCTGCCCCGTCTTGCTCGCCGGCTCGGCATTCCGCAGACCCGGTTGTCGCAGCTGTTGAACGACAACAAGCAGACTTCCTTCAAGCAATACCTGGCACAACTGCGTGTCATCGAAGCGAAATCGCTGCTGCTGCAACTGCCGCCAAAGCCACTTGAGCTGGTCGCCGAGGAGGCTGGCTTCCAATCGATGTCCACCTTCCACGCCGCCTTCAAAAAGCTGGAGGGCCTGCCGCCGGGGGCGTTCCGCACCGCTGCCGGAAACTCCTGAAATTGATTCCAGCACTCCGGAATTGCATAGCAAGACATTGATTTAAAAGGGAAGACATAGGCTGCAGGCTCACCCCAACGAGCCGGCGCCATGCCCTTACATCGACTCCTCAAACCGCTGCTGATCCTGCTGCTATATGCATGGCAAGGCGGCATTTCCGATGCCGCCGCGAGCGCCGGGCCCGCCATGGGGCGGTCCTCGACTGACCCGTCTACGCAACAGGCCGGCAGCAATCACCTTGTCGCCAGCAACGGCCTCGGCGACACCAACCGGGCCGGGCAACAACGCATCCTGTTCATCCTTGCCAGCAGCAAGGTGCACGGCAGCTCCAGCATCCCGGCCAGCATCAGCTTCGGCGAGGTGGTCCATGCCTGGGATACGTTCCAGGCCGCCGGCTATGCCGTGGACTTCGTCACCCCCGACGGCGGCGACGTGCCCATCCTCGACCCCTACGTGGGCAAGGAAGTGGAATCGCGCCTGCAGGACGAGCGCGTCATGCGCGGCCTGCGCAACACCGCCACACCGGCGCAGATCGACCCCGGCCTGTACCGCGCCGTCTATTACGTCGGTGGCAGCAACGCCATGTACGGCGTTGCGGAGAACCGCGCCCTGCAGGACATCGCCATGCATGTCTACGAACGCAATGGCGGGGTGGTCTCGGCCGTGTGCCATGGCACAGCCGGAATCGTGAACCTCAAACTCACCGGCGGCCAAAGCCTGCTCGCCGGCAAACGCATTACCGGCTACCCGGAAGAACACGAGGATCGCGACGCCGCCTACTTCAAGGAATTCCCCTTCCTGATCCGGCAGACCGTGCAAGCCCGTGGTGGACTGTTCCATGCCGTCGACGGCTACGCGCCTTACATCGAAGTCGACGGCCGCGTGATGACGGGCCAGAACTATGCCTCCGCCGCGCCGTTGGCTGCAGCCGTGGTCGATGCGCTGCGCAAGCTTCCCAACCCGCAAACCAGCCCCGCCAGGAGGGATTGAGCGACCAGACCCCATCCAACTCCACGCACATCAACAACCCACACTCCCCAGGAAACCCATGAACACATCAATCCGATCCACCGTTCTCGCCGCAGCACTGCTTCTGCTCCCAACCTCGCTGATGGCACAAAGCAACGAACATGCCGAAGTTGATCGCGCCATGCAGACCCTGCTGCGCGGCTTCGAAGCAGGCGACGCCAACCTGCTCAGCGGCGTACTGCGGAAGGACGGCGTGGTTATCGGCTATTCGTCCAATCGCGGCGCCGTCGTGATGGAGACCACGGAAGAATGGGCCAAAGGGTTTCCCGGCAAGCCAGCGCCGGATGAGGCGCAACGTCACCGCCAATACCGGATCCTGGATGTCACCGACAGCGCGGCCGTGGTCAAGCTCACGCTCGACTATCCGACATGGGATGGTTCGGATTACCTGGCATTGGCGAAGATCGACGGCAACTGGATGATCGTCAGCAAGTCATGGAGCGGGAAACGCAAGACGCCGGCAAGCTGAGCGCCGCGTTGCTGCCCGCCTGAGTTGCATGATGAAGCGCCCGGTGAAAACCGGGCGCTTCGTCCATGTGCTGCCGATGGATCCGGATACGTGAACCAGCGCGCGGGACGCCCCTTCCTGCGCCGCCCAACTCCCCGCCCAGCGAGGCCGCCCCTGCCTGTGCGGACCGGCATGACTTCTGGCAGGGATGATAGGTGTTATACCTAACTATAGTATCAACACACCGCAAACTAAACGCGGCATGGACCGGCGCATGCGCCCGCCCTGCTGCATGAGCACGGCGGGCCCAACAACATCAACATCCAGGGGAGCCCATGAGCACAGGCAAATTGAAGGTATGGCTGCTGGCAACGTTGCTGGCTGCCGCCAGCTTGGCCCAGGCCACCGAAGTGATGGTGGATCGCGGCACCTACAAGCTGAGCGCCGAGCAGTCGGGAGCCGGGTCGGTCACGGTGGTCTTCGAGTCGGGCTTCGGCCAGGGCAAGGACACCTGGAATGACGTGATCGCTGCGCTCGGCCCCGACTACCGCAGCATCAGCTATTCACGCGCGGGGCTTGGCAAGTCGGGAAGCGATGGAACGCCCAAGGACATCGATGCTCACCTCGTTGACCTCGGTGCCGTGATCAGTGACCTCGCCGGTGGACAGAAGGTCGTGCTGGTCGGCCATTCGTATGGTGGACTGCTGGCCACCGAGTTCGCACGCCGCCATCCGCAACAACTGCAGGCGCTGGTCCTCGTTGACCCGGCCACACTGGGTCAGCGACACGCGTTCAAGCAGGCCGATGCAGCACGCGTACTGGCCGATGACGCCGCCCTGCTGGGCATGCTGCCGCCGCCCATGGCCGCCGACTACCGGACATTGATCACCCAGCTGGATGCGCCTGACGCGCAGACGCCAAGCACCATGCCGGATCTACCGGTCGCGCTGCTCACCGCCACGCAGGTCGCCGCCGAACCCTTCGTTCTCGAAGAAACAGCTGCCGGCAAAGCGCTGTGGAAGGCGCAGCACGCCGCATTGTTCAGCACCTTCAACCGTGGTTTCCACCGCTACTTCGTCACCGGCCACAACATCCACCGCGAGAACCCGGCAGCGGTTGCCGACGCGATCAGGGACATTGCAGGCAGGCGTTGAACTGCCGGCTCCGTGGGACTGCTGCCAGCACAACGCGAAGCGCAGGTAACCCCTCACCATCGCTGTCACGCAGCGGGTACTGATCGCAGTGCCGTGCCGCCACCGCCCTTGAATGATTGAACAGACGCGAGCGAAATGAAGAGACTGGCTGCCTTGTTGATGCTTCTTCCGGCTTTGGCGCTTCCGCTATTGGCGCAGGCGCAACCGCGATCGTCACAAGCAGTGCATGCGGAAGTGCATGCAGAAAAGCTCGATGATTTCATCAACCATGTCGAGGACAACAATGGCGGCATTGGCAGCCTGTCCATCTTCAGGGGCGGCCGCGAGGTCTATGCCAGGCGCTTCGGGCAGCAGAATCTGCCTGGTGTTGCCTACGATGAGAACAGCAGATACCAGATCGCTTCCGTGACCAAGATGGTCACGGCGATCCTGGCCTTCAAGTTGATCGAAGATGGGCGCCTGCGCCTGGATGACAGGCTGTCCAGCTTTTTTCCGGACATGCCTTCCTCACATCAGATAAGCATCGGCAACCTGCTGGAGCACACCAGCGGCCTTGGCAACTTCGCGATCAGGAATGGCCAGGTCTGGGTAGTTGATCCGCTAAACCAGGATGAAATCCTGCGGGAGATACGAACGCAAGGCGTTGCATTCGAACCTGGCGAACGCGTTGCCTACTCCAACTCCGCCTACTTCCTGCTGCGGATGATCCTCGAGCAGGTGTACGGGCGCGACTACCACGACATCGTCGCGCAGGAGATCGCAGCCCCTCTTGGCCTTCGCAACTTCGCTTCCACGCGCTCCCATCCCGGCAACACCTTCAAGTCCTATGCATTCGCCGGGCAATGGCGGGAGATCAAGGAGATCGTGTACTCCAACGTGATCGGCGTTGGTGACATCGCTGCCACCACACACGACCTGAATGTACTGATCACCGCACTGTTCGAGTACAGGCTGCTGCGCAGGGAGACCGTGGAGCAGATGCAGCCGCGGCCGGCTGGCAGCGGCTGGGGACGCGGCCTGGCCGAGTTCACCTACGGCGAGAATCGCTTTCTAGGTCACGGTGGCGACGTTCTCGGCTCGCACTCACGCGTGATCTACAACCCGAGCGACGGTGTGGCGATCGCATATTCGACCAACGGCGAACGCATCCCGACCAATGATTTTCTGCGGGCAGTCGTGGATCTTTGCTACGGCCGCGAGGCGGTGTTGCCGAGGATCAAGTAGACGGAAACCGAGGTCGGCAAACCGGGGTCAGAGTGGGGTTTCGGAACGAAACCC
>NZ_JASCOR010000004.1 GCF_029959445.1 Stenotrophomonas sp. PS02298
AGCCATGCTCGGCAGGGGCTGTACACGGGTAAGGCCTCTGCCGAGCATGGCTCGGCACTACAGGTCAGGTTTTCTTCGGCGATACCCACATCGCGATGCGGGCCTGGAAGACCTCGATACCCTTGCTGTCGGTCACGCGCACGATTACTGGCAGGTCATAGCTCTCTTTCGCGCTGACGATGGGTGATTCCGGCATCGCTACCGCTGTCAGCACACCCAGCGCCTTGGCCTGGTACTTCACTTCCATGCCCTTGGGGATCCAGCGCATGTCAGCCGGCAGGCTGGCATCCACCATCACGCCTCCGACCAGCTCGGCAAGATTGCACATCGCGATCGCATGCACCGTACCGATATGGTTGCTGATACGGCGGCGCTGGCGGATCACGCCTTCGCAACGACCAGGTTCCAGTGCAGTGATGGTTGGCGAGATGCTGGCGAAGTAGGGTGCCTTGAAGCAGACCGCACGCGAGAACAGCCAGTTTCCTGCTGGCCAACGGGTGAAGCGACGGTATAGCGAAAGCAAGGGCGCAGTCATGGCATGGTGTCCTGATATGAAAACGGCGGGCACAAGGCCCGCCGTCGGTATTGCATGTGGATTGGCTTATGCGGCCTGCTGCGGCTGCGGGCGCTGCTTGCCCGGCAGGTCGTAGTAGCCGGCCGAACGCAGTTCGTGCGGCTCGAAGTCGTCCACGGTGATGGTGTCCATGGTGATCTCGCGCAGTTCTTCCAGCAGCTTGCGCTCGTCCTGGGTGATCACGCCCTCGGCCACGGCTTCGTCCAGCTGAGTGGCGAAGGTCAGTGCTTCGATGCCCTTGGTCTTCAGCGCCTTGATGAACTTGCGTTCCACCGGCTCGGCCATGATCGCCTTGGACAGGTAGCTGTTGATGCGGCCACCCGGGTTGTTCTCGCACGGGGTCAGGAACACGCCCTGGGCCAGACGGTCACGCGCTTCACCCGGGGCCATCAAGGTAGCGGCAACGCGGCGGCTCAGGCGATCGCCCGGGGCCTCGGCGCGACGGCCGAACGGGAAGATCAGTGCCCACATCAGCCAGCCGATCGGACGGATCGGGAAGTTGCGCAGCGCAGCCGACAGCGATTCCTCGATCTTGTGCACGCTGTCGTGGAAGGCCCAGGCCAGCAGCGGCTGGTCAGCGCTCGGTGCGCCTTCATCGTGGTAACGCTTGAGCATGGCGCTGGTCATGTAGATGTGGCTGAGCACATCGCCCAGGCGACCGGACAGCGATTCCTTGAACTTGAGCTTGCCGCCCAGGGTCATCATCGAGATATCGGCCATCAGCGCCAGGTTGGCCGAGTAACGGTCGAGCTTGCGGAAGTAGCGGCGGGTGTAAGCGTCACCTGGGGCGGCACCGAAGCGCGCACCGGTCAGGCCGAACCACAGCGAACGCACGGCGTTGGAGATACCGAAGCGAACGTGGCCGAACAGCGCCTGGTCGAACTCACGCAGGCCGGCCTTGCGGTCTTCATCCTGCGCAGCCTTCATTTCCTTCAGTACCCACGGGTGGCAGAGGATGGCGCCCTGGCCGAAGATCAGCAGCGAGCGGGTCATGATGTTGGCACCTTCCACCGTGATGGCGATCGGCGCGGCCTGCCAGCTGCGGCCGGCAAAGTTGCGCGGCCCGAGGATGATGCCCTTGCCGCCAATCACGTCCATCACATCGGAAATGACTTCGCGGCTCATGTTGGTGCAGTGGTACTTGGCGATCGCCGACGGCACCGACGGCACGTCGCCACGGTCAACCGCGGCAGCGGTGGCCTGTGACAGCGCGCTGATCTTGTACGCCTTGCCGCCGATGCGGGCCAGCGCTTCTTCCACGCCTTCGAAGCGACCGACCGAAAGGCCGAACTGCTTGCGGATGCGTGCATAGGCACCGGTCACCACCGCGCCGGCCTTGGCACCGCCGGACGCGGTGGAGGGCAGGGTGATGGAGCGACCAACGGCCAGGCACTCGTTGAGCATGTTCCAGCCCAGGCCGCGCTTCTCGGCGCCGCCGATCAGCTGGCTCATCGGGATGAACACGTCCTTGCCGCGGATCGGGCCGTTCTGGAAGGTGGAGTTCAGCGGGAAGTGGCGGCGGCCGATCTCCACGCCATCGGTGTCACGCGGCAGCAGTGCCAAGGTGATGCCGATGTCCTTGGTATCGCCGAGCAGGCCGTCCGGGTCGTACATGCGGAAGGCCATGCCGATCAGGGTCGCGACCGGCGCCAGGGTGATGTAACGCTTGTCGAAGGTCAGCTTCAGGCCCAGCACTTCCTCGCCCTTCCACATGCCCTTGCAGACGATGCCGAAGTCGGGAATCGAGGTGGCGTCGGAGCCTGCGAACGGGCCGGTCAGGCCGAAGCACGGCACTTCCTGGCCGATGGCCAGGCGCGGCAGGTAGTAATCCTTCTGCTCCTGGGTGCCGTAATGGTTGAGCAGTTCACCCGGGCCCAGGGAGTTGGGCACGCCAACGGTGGAGCTGACCACGCTCGATACCGATGCCAGCTTCTGGATCACCTTGTGGTGGGCCAGCGCACTGAAGCCCAGGCCGCCGTATTCCTTCGGGATGATCATGCCGAAGAACTTGTTCTTCTTGATGAACTCCCACAGCTCCGGCGGCAGGTCGGCGTGGACGTGGGTGATCTCGAAGTCGTTGACCATCTTGCAGAGCTCTTCCACCGGGCCATCCATGAAGGCCTGTTCTTCGGCGGTGAGCTGCGGCTTGGGGTAGTTGAGCAGGATGTTCCAGTCCGGGTCGCCGGTGAACAGCTCGCCTTCAAAACCGACCGAGCCGGTTTCCAGGGCGATGCGCTCGGTCTTGGACAGCGGCGGCAGCACCTTGCGGAACACACCCATGAACGGTGCGGTGATCAGCGGCTTGCGCAGGAACGGCAGCAGCACCGGCACGCAGATCAGCGCAACGATGGCGGCGGCGACGATGATCGCGGTCTGGTTGACCCCGGCAAACCAGCAGATGGCCAGGGCCACCACGCTGATGACCGTCCATACGACGAGTCGCATGCGGTGGTAGGCAACAAAGGCACCTGCAAGCAGCAGGGCCAGGAAAGGTACGACGATGCTCATGGACGTGCTCCGGTAACGTGCTCGGTTCGGGCGGACGCTGCGGAAGGCAGTGCGTCCAGATAGTTCAACACAGCGGCGGTAAACGCATTGTTGTCATCGCCGGCCACCATGTGGGTGGCGTGCGGCAGATGGACATGCTGTGCGTGTGGCACCAGCGCCATGAATTCTTCAACGGTCTGCGGCGAGACCAGGTCACTGCGGCCACCGCTGACCAGCAGCAGTGGGCATTGCACCTGGCGTGCGGCGTCGGCAATCACGCCTTGATGTTGTTCGCTGTCGCGCGCCAGCTCGTTGACCAGGCGCGGGTCCCAATGCCAGTTCCAGCGACCATCCTTGCCCGGTCGCAGCAACGCACGCAGCGCGTCTTCGCTCTTGCGTGGGCGGTGCGGCATATAGGCGGAGATGGTGTCGGCAGCGGCCTGCAACGAGGCGAAACCGTCCGGGTGCGCGCTCATGAAGGCAAGGATGCGCTCCACGCCGCTGGTTTCCCAGCGCGGGGTGATGTCCACCAGCACCATCGCCGAGAACAGGCCCGGCCAGCGCGCTTCGGCCATCAGGCCAAACAGGCCGCCCATGGAAGCTGCGACCAATACCGGCGGCTGCGGCAGTTCGCCGGCTACCACGATCAGGTCATCGGTGAACTGATCGCCGTGGTAGGGCAGATCGCTGGCATTCCAATCCGAATCGCCATGGCCGCGGGCGTCATAGCTGAGCGTGGCGTGGCCTTCGGCATTGAGCGTTTCTGCGGTTACGGTCCATGCGCCGCGGGTCTGGCCGAAGCCATGTGCGAACAGGATGCAGGGCTGTTTTCCGCTGGTTCTGGACGCGCCAAGGCCAGCGCCATGTGCGCCTTCCAGACGGATGTCTTCAGGGGATAGAGAGATTGGAGTTGGCGTAACCATACCTGATGGTATGGAATGGCTCGAATGACTGTCAATACCTATGGGTATGGAAATGCTGAGTGGGGAGGATGAGGGCGTCGGACCTGATCATTTATTTGCCAGATTGTCCGTATTTTATTGCCCACATACTGCAACCAGTCCCCGCCGTATGGTTAAATCTGCCCATGAACGATTCTTCAGATTCCAGCACCGAGTCCCGCAGCACGCGGAACAGCCGCCTGAGCGCGGATGACTGGGCGCAAGCGGCCTTGGACCTGATCGCTGAACAGGGTGTGGGTGCGGTCGCGGTCGAGCCGCTGGCGCGTCGCCTTGGCGTGACCAAGGGCAGCTTCTATTGGCATTTCCCCTCGCGCGACGCGCTGTTGCAGGCGGCCCTGGAGCGCTGGGAAGTCGTCGAGCAGCAGCAGGTTTTCGGCAGCCTGGAAGAGGTGCCCGATCCGCGCACCCGTCTGCGCGCGCTGTTCCAGCTGGTCGCGCATGAAGTCACTCCGCACGTCATCTACAGCGAACTACTGAAGGCCCTGGACAACCCGATGGTGCGTCCGGTCATTGATCGCGTCTCGCAGCGACGCATGGAATACCTGATCGCCTCGTTCCGCCAGGCCGGTCTGAGTTCCACTGATGCGCGCCATCGTGCACGCCTGGCCTATGCGGCCTATGTCGGCTTCCTGCAGCTGTCGCTGCAGCTGCAGCAGCCCAAGCAGGCCCGAGAGGATTTCGAGGCCTATGTCGAGCACGTGATCGAGACGTTGATTCCGAACGGCTGAGGTGTTGTCGGCGGATAGGGAGGGTTTGTATATCGAAAAGCTCTTGAGACAGGTGCGTGCAGCCTTGTCGCGCAATGATCGACAGTGCGTACATGCTTTGCTTCAGCAACTGCTGACGGCGGCGCCTGCAGACCCGCGGGTCCATGAGTTGGCAGCTGTGCATTACCTGAAGACAGGTGATCGTGCGGTGGCGATGGAGCACCTGGGGGCGACGCTCGGCGCGCCCGACGTGGATGCAGATTTGTTGTGCGATCTGGCGAGAGTTGCTCATGGTGCTGGTGAGTTGTTCATTGCCCAGCAGTTGCTTGAGCGCGCCGTAAACGAGAAGCCTGAGAGTGCCATGGGCTGGTGGCTGTTGGCTTATGTCCATGCGGGCCGCAAGCAGTGGGGCATGGCACTGGGCACCATGCGTAAAGCGCATGCGCTTGATCCGGACAATGCGGATCTGCTTGAGAAGCTGGTGGATCTGGAGCTTGACCATGGAGCGCCGAGGCAGTCACTTGCTGCCCTGCAGCGGTGGGCCGAGTTGAGACCGCTGCAGGTCGATGCTCAGCTTAAGCTGGGGGTGATATTGGGGCGGCTGTCGCGCCATGCGTTGGCAGCCGAACATTATCAGCGAGCTATCTCGCGAATCCCGGATGCGCCCGACCTCTGGATGGCGCTGGGTCAGTCCTTCGAGTATCTCGGGCGTTCCGACGAGAGCGCGTCCGCTTATAACCACGCAAGGATGCTGCGCCCGAATTGGGCCCTGCCTGTGGCTGGATTGTTGGGTTTGAGCCGTCGCAAGGCCGATGCAGGGCTCTGGCAAGATGCTCGCAATCTGCTCGCAGGCGACGCATTGAGCGATGGTGATCGGGCCATCCTGGGGTATGAGCTTGGAAAGTCGTTGGATTCAAATGCGCAGTCGGCGGAGGCGATGGCCATGTGGGAGATGGCAAATGCCTCCCGCCAGCGACAAATAGGTGCGTTTGATCCGCAGGCGTTGGAAAGCCTTGTGTCCGCAACAGAGGCTGCATTCGCGCAAGGCGTCGACTGGCCGAAAGTGTCCTCGTCGGTGCCCCCGTCTGGTGTGGTGCTGATCGTGGGTATGCCGCGTAGTGGAACCACATTGGTGGAGCAGATCATCAATGCGCATCCACTGGCGCATGGCGCCGGAGAGCTGCTAGATCTGACATTGATGGCCAATGGCCTGGATCTGGAAGGATCTCACTGGCCGGAAGCTGGACGTTTGCAGTTGGCTGAAGGTCGGCGCGCTAAGCTCCGTGATCAGTACTTGCAGTCACTGCGGGCTCGTGCCGATGAGCACGCACGGTTGTTCGTAGACAAAGCGCCGTTGAACTTCTTTTTCCTGGGGCTTGCGGCGCAGCTGTTTCCCGATGCGAGGGTGATCTGGTGCAGGCGCAATCCCTGCGATGTCGCGGTTTCGATATTTGGTGAAAATTTTTCGCTTGATGCGCCATTTGCGACCAGTTGGGAAGGGATCGCTGATTACATGGTGGCGGAAACGAGGTTGATGGAGCTCTGGCGTCGCACTCTGCCGTTGCCTGTTCTGGAGCTTGATTATCAGGCCATGGTTAATCAGCCGGTCTCGCAGTCGCAACGTTTGATCGAGTTCCTGGGGTTGCGGTGGGATGCTGCCTGTCTGGAGTTTCATTCTTCCGGCGCAGTGGTGCAGACTCCCAGTCGATGGCAGGTTCGCCAACCCGTCAATCGGCGTTCGGTTGGCCGCTGGCAAGTGCACGCCGACGCCATGACGGCCTTCATCGCGCGGGCGCGGTCGCTGCAACTGGATGGCGTGCAGTAAGCGCCGTCGCTGCAAGTGTTGGCGCTGATCCGCGTGAGTGATCAAATGCTGGACCCGGATCGGAGACACTTGGCTGAAAGTGCCACGTGGATCGGTTTTGCTGACGTTGTTCGATGGGCGTGGTCTTGAATATGCCCCGTGGATATCAAGTGCTTTGTTTCGCATGGGTTGGCTGCCACGCAGGATCAGCTGGCGGTCTTCCCGGGTGAGGAGACGTTGTTTGCTGGCGCGACGCAGCACCGGCTGCGTCCACCAGAAGCCGGGTCAATTGGTAGTTTTCATCGTTCTACGGGCGCGGGTCATGTCATCCTGCGCGGTGTTGCGTTGGCGCCGCCGCTCGGCCACTGTCATGCAATGATTGTCGGCCAATCTGCTGCCAACGGCTTTCTCGCGACGGCAGATCAGGCGGCTATCTTCGCCTGCATCAGACAATATGCTGTTGATCAGGCTTTGATCGTTGAACACCGCTACGCGGCTGCTTTCCGGGAGCTCGGAGAGCTTTTCTCCATTGTTCCCTGCGTTGTGTCCGATACGCTCCAGTGCATTCAGCACCGAATCCTTGTTCTGAGAGGATATTTCCGAGTACTTTTCGCCGCGCAGATCGTCGAGGATTTTCTGGCGTTGTTCGGCAAACGGTTGATGGACGTCAATCGCGGTATCGCGTTGGGCTGCGGCCTCAGTGCACACGAAAAAAAGCAGGCTGGCAGCAATTGCCAAAGGTTTCTTCAGGTGGGTCATATCCAGCTCCATTGGGTAAAAAGATGGCCCGGTATCCGGGCCATCTTTCGAGGCTTTACTTAACTGAGAGAACTCAGCGGTTCATCAGAAACGCTGGGTGTACTGCAGGTAGCTGTAACGGCCCGGGATGACGTACTGCGGGTCGAACGAGTTGGCAAACGCGCCCATGACGACCGGCGGATCCTTATCGAACAGGTTGTTGGCACCCACGCGGATGGTTGCGTTCCACGGCAGGTTGTACGACACCTGCAGATCGTGGAAGGCGGTCGCGGCTACATGGTTGTAGCTGCCATCGGCTTGCTGGCCCCACTCGTAGTCCTTCAGGCTGGAGTAGTAGCGCGTGGTCCAGCTGGCCGAGAAATCACCATAGTTCCAGTCGAGCGAAGCGGAGCTACGCACACGCCAGTTCGGATCCCACTGCCAGTAGATGCCGTTGCTCGATTCCCACGGAGTGTTGGCGTCGACCTTGGTCTCGCGGACGGACACGTAGGTGCTGTCCCACGAAACCGAGAACTTGCCGAACTTGGTTTCCGGCAGGCGGTAGTGGACGGTGAAGTCGTAGCCTTCCAGACGCTGCTGACCGAAGTTCAACGGCTGCAGGGTCATCGCGGTGATTGCACCGGCGGCGTTACGGGTGAACAGGTCGCAGTACGAGCTGACACCATGCTCATAGCACTGTTCCAGGATGTAGTTGGCGCTCGGGGTGCTGATGGAGTCTTCCAGCTTGATCTTCCACCAGTCCAGCGACATGTCCAGACCCTGGACCCATGACGGGCTATACACCAGACCAACGGTCAGGTTCTTCGCCGTTTCCGGCTTCAGGCCGCTGTTTGCGGTGTTGGTGAACGGATAGATCGTCTGTCCGGTATTGCCAGTGGCGCTGTTGTACTCGGCAACGAAGTCGGCCGGTACGCCAGCGGCCAAGCACGCGGCCCTGACGGCTGCGTAGTTGGTAGCGTTCGTCGAGCAGGGGTCGGAATAGGTCGCGAAGTCGTCAGCCGAGCCCAGGTACAGGTTGTTGATGGACGGAGCGCGGAAACCTGAGGCGTAGCTGGCGCGGACCAGCAGGTCCTCGATCGGCTTCCACTTCAGGCCAAACTTGGTGTTGACGGTGCTGCCGAAGGTCGAGTAATCCGAGAAGCGGACGGCGGCCGACAGCTCCAGCAGGTTTGCGCCCGGCAGATCCTTGAGCAAGGGGGCCAGCAGCTCGAGGTAGTAATCGTCCAGCGAGTAGCCACCCGAAGTCGGGGTGAAGGAATTGCCGGAGGTATTGCCGCTGGCGATCAGTGCGTCCGGCGAGGAGAAGCCCGATTCCTTGCGGTGTTCATAACCAGCAGCAAAGCCGGCCATGCCGCCGGGCAGTTCGAACAGGTCGCCGGTGATGTTGGCGGTCACGCTCTCGTTGCGGTACTGGTAGGTGTTGTGCGCGGTGAACAGGATGTAGTCAAGCTGGTCCTTGGGAACAGCCCCTGCCGGCGACAGCGGGTTGAACGGTACGCAACCGTCGATTACCGCGCCGGCGGTGTCCAGGCAGCGAACAACGCCATCGACCACGCCCGAAGCGCCCATTGCATTGCCAAGGTTGATCAGGTTGGCATCGCCGAACTGGGTCTCGGTCTGATCAGTCTTGTTGAAGGAGTAACCGGCATCCCAGTTGAACTGACGGGAAGCCCACTCGAAGCTGCCTTCCAGACCGGCATATACGTGCTGGGTCTTGTCATCCTGCTTGTACAGGCGCGGCATTTCGGTGAGGCGGTGGCTCCACTGGACATCACGGCCGTCGCCGCCGTACGCGGTGTTGTACGGGTTGTAGTAGCTCTTGCCGCTCATCAGCATGGCACCGATGTTCGACAGCGGGTAGCCCGCCAGCTGCTGGGCCGAGCGGCGTTCGTTATACAGCGCATCGAACTTGAAGCGGACATTTTCGGTCAGGTCATAGCTACCCTGTGCATACAGCGCGCTGCGCTTCTGCGGGGTGATCAGGTAGTTGTCCTTGGCGAAGTTGTAGCGATAGTCGTCGGTAAACGGGACGTACTGGTCCAGCGCGTAGTACGGGTTGTCTGCCTGGCCGCTGCCCTTGGCGCTGCCCGGCAATACCATCCAGCCGTCGCCGCCGTTGATGCGGCCGCTGGCGGAGTAGCTGCTGAAGGTGGAAGAGCCGTAGCCGTAGTAAGGGACCGAGGAGATGGCGCGATTGCCGGCCATCACCTCGTCTTCCTTCACGCGGGACAGGCCGATGACCAGGTTGCCGCGCTCACCGCTGGTGCCGACAGTGGCATCGAAGGAGGTTCGCTGACCATCACCCTGGCCGTACTGGCCGGCGTAAAGGTTGAATTCAGCGCCTTCAAAATCGCTGCGGGTGATGATGTTTACAACACCGGCGATGGCGTCCGAGCCGTACAGGGACGATGCGCCGTCTTTCAGTACTTCGATGCGCTCGACGATTGCCGACGGAATCGTATTCAGGTCGACCGAGCCGGTCAGGCCAGAGACCCAGCGACGACCATTGACGAGCACCAGCGTGCGGGAAGCACCGAGGTTACGCAGGCTGACCGTAGCGGAACCGTCACCACCGTTGTTGAAGGTGGTGTTCGAGCCGGCGCCGTTGGAGGAAACGCGGGTCAGCACATCAGCTACGGAGGTTACGCCCTGCTTCTGAATGTCTTCACGAGTCAGGATCAGGATCGGCTGTGAGGTCTCGACGTCGACGGAACGGATACGCGAACCGGTGACCTCGATGCGATCCAGGTTGGTTGCGCCCTTTTCTGCTTCCTGGGCATAGGCCGTACCGGCCGTGCCAGCGCTTGCGACAAGCGCAAGTACAACTGCATCACGCAGCTTGTTGGTCTTGCAAATCATGGGTTCTCTCTCTCTCTCTGCCAAGTGGACTTGGTATAGCTGGGATGGCCGCTGGCGGATCCGAAAAGCGGATCCAAAACCATGGGCTTGGGTCCGATAGTACTTGCGACTGCAAACAAATTAAAGATTGGTTAATGAAGTTATGGAATTTACTCGAATTCAGCAAAGTCGATCATGGAGGGGGCAGTGCATTTGCTGCAACGCAAAACGCCCCGACAGGCGGGGCGCTTTCCAGATCAAGCGATGAGGGACTACAGGTCCTGTTCGTAGCGGACGTACGGGATTGCCCCGTCGTCATTGCTCTCGTTACGCGGCGAGAACGGGTTTTTGCCGCGGGTGATCACGTTTTCAGCGCCGACCGTGAGCTGGCCGCTCCACGGGGTGCGCCAGGTGATGCCCAAGCCCAGGCCTTCCCACTTGCCACTTTGGCCGGGTGCGTCGACCACGCGGCCGATCACATTGGCGCTGAAAGCGCCGTAGCCGCCTCCGACGCTCAGGCTCTTGCTGTCCCACTGGTCGGCGACTGCCGGGGCGGCGTCGGTCAACGGGACCAGACGTGCCTTGGCGTAGGTGCCGCCGATGGAGACGAAGCCTTCGCGGCCGATGTTCTTCTGGCCAAATACGGTCAGGTCGTTCTGTTCGACGCGCGCTGCGCCAGCTTTGCCGCCGTTCGACAACCATGCCGGAAGCGTGTCGCGGCCCGTGCCGGCGGTAATGCCAACGCGGCCGCCGGGGCGGTTGAATGCGGTGGTGGCAGAGATATGGCGATCATTGTCATCGTCGTCATCGCCCAGGCTGGCGAGCATGCAATGGCTGGCAAGGCCACCAATGCTGCTGCCGCCGCTGCCGTTGCAGAGCAGGCCGAGCGAGTCGCCGGAGGACAGGCCAAAGGCCGCATCCAGCGAGCTACGGCCGAAATTCCAGCGCGCGCCGACGTTCTGGGTGCCAGTGGGTTCCAGATAGAGCAGGGCTTCAACCTTGCCGCTACCGCGGTTCCAAACCGGCAACACGGTGCTGTCCACGGCCCGCGGCTTGCTCTGTGCATGCACGCCCGTGACCACGCCAAGGGCGATCATCAGGGCAAGCGGTAGGCGCAGTAAGGCGTTCATGGACTCAGTAAGACCCCGTGTGCGCCAGGAAGTTCCCGGCGCGTGAGTTCTTGATCCTATGCGGTTTATGGTTTCTTAACAAGTCTTCGCCCTCCCCAGAACGTAACTCGTTGGACCCTTATTGCAGCCGCTCGGGAGCTGGCTGGTTGGCCGGTGTGGAACTGAACAATACGCCGAATTCTGCTAATGGGAAGTGATATTCCTGACCGCAGAACTCGCAGCGTACCTCGACCTGCCCGGTGGGCTCGGCGGCGGCCCGGGCTTCCTCCTCGCCAAGCGACTGCAGCATGGCGCTGACCCGTTCGCGGGAGCAGGAGCAGCCAAAGCTCAGGGCCTTGTCGCCTACCAGTTGCGGGTTCTCTTCATGGAACAGGCGGTGCAGCAGTTCGCTGCCCGGCAGGGCCAGCAGCTCGTCGCGGCCGAGGGTGTCAAACAAGGCGCCTGCGCGGACCCAGCCATCCTCGTCACCCTCGTCACCCGGCAGTTTCTGCAGCAGCAGGCCGGCGGCGTGCTCGCCGTCGCTGGCAAGCAACAGGCGCGTCGGCAGCTGTTCGGAGTGGCGGAAGTAATCCTCGAATGCCTCGTCCAGGCTGTCGCCGGTCAGTGCGACCAGACTCTGGTAGCGCTGCGGTTCGCGCGGGTCCAGGCCGGGGTTCTCGATGGTGATGGCGAGCAGGGCATCTTCGCCAAGGGCGCTCAGGCTGGACGGTGCGTCTTCGCCGTCGTTCAGCTGGGCGATGCCACGCAGGGTGCCGGCCGAAGTGCATTCGCTGAACAACGCGCGCAGCGCGGTGCTGCTGCGAAGCTGAATGGACAGCCGCCCATCCACCTTGGTGTGCCCGGTGAACAGCGCAGAGGCCACGCTGGCCTCACCGAGCAGCCGCGTGGCGGCGGCCGGGTAGTCGCCATGGGACAGGATTTCGCGCCAGCTCTGGCCCAGCCGGACATGGACGCCGCGCACACCGGCGGCGGGCAGGAGGAAGCGGACAAGCAGGTCGGAAGTGTCGGTCATGGGGCTGGATCTACGCGAGGTGGGGCCGGTGCCGGATAATGCACCGGACAAAAGGTCTTGCAAGGTGGATATCAATGGGGGCGGAGCAGGCCGAGCTCAAGGTGGAGCAGGAATCAGGGACAAAGGCAGGGCGCCGGAAGCGCTGGTTGCGGCGCTTGCTGTGGGCGCCGGTGGTGTTTGCCGTGTTCAGCGTAGTGCAGGTGGTGGTGCTGCGCTTCGTCGATCCGCCGTTTTCAACGGTGATGGTGTTCCGGCAGATGGAAGCGCTGGGGCAGGGGGACTGGAAGTTCCGCATCCGCTACCAATGGCGTGACCTGGACCAGATGGCGCGCAGCGTGCCGATATCGCTGGTTGCGGCCGAGGACCAGCGTTTCCCGGAGCACAACGGTTTCGACCTGCAGGCCATTGAAAAGGCACGTAAGCACAATGAGCGCGGCGGACGCCTGCGCGGCGCCAGTACGATCAGCCAGCAGACGGCAAAAAATGTGTTCCTGTGGCAGGGTCGCAGCTGGCTGCGTAAAGGCCTGGAGGTCTGGTACACGGTGCTGATCGAAGCGCTATGGCCGAAGCAGCGGATCATCGAGATGTACGCCAACGTGGCCGAGTTCGGTGACGGCATCTATGGGGTGCAGGCGGCATCGCGCGCTTATTGGGGCAAGGATGCTGCGCGCCTGAGTCCGGCGGAAAGCGCGAGGTTGGCGGCGGTGTTGCCGTCACCGCGGCGTTACAACGCGGCCAAGCCTGGGCCGTACGTGCAGCGCCGAGCTGCCTGGATCCAACGGCAGGCGCGCCAGCTGGGTGGGGCGGATTATGTCGACGACGGCAATTGATCCCATCGCTGTTGCTAGACTTCGCCGATGAATACGCCAGAACGCCTGACCCTGCTGATCACCGCTTTCAACGAGCAGGAGGCGTTGCCGCAGCTGCATCCGCGTTTGTGTGCGCAGCTGCAGGCGCTGGATGGGAATGTCGATGGCCGCATTCTGTATGTCGATGATGGCAGCAGTGATGCGACCTGGGCAGTGATGCAGCAACTGGCGGCGCAGGAGCCGCGGGTCTCGGTGCTGCGCTTGTCGCGGAACTTCGGCAAGGAGGCCGCATTGACCGCAGGGCTGGACTTCGTTGAGGACGGTGCGGTGATCCTGCTTGATGCTGACGGCCAGGACCCGCCGGAATTGATTCCGCAGTTTGTCGCGCTGTGGCAGCAAGGTCATGACGATGTCTATGGCACGCGCCTGGAGCGTGGCGGTGACGGCTGGCTGAAGCGGTTTACTGCAGCGGCTTTCTACCGTGTGATGGGGCGTCTGTCGAAAACACCGATTCCGGCCGATACCGGTGACTTCCGCCTGCTTTCGCCGCGCGCGCTGGCCGGCTTGCGGCAGCTGCGCGAGCGCCACCGTTTCATGAAAGGCCTGTTCGGCTGGGTCGGCTACAACCGGGTCGCGCTGCCTTATCGGCGTGAGCCGCGTTTGGCCGGCAACAGCAAGTTCGGCTTCTGGAAGTTGTGGAACTTCGCGTTGGAAGGCATCACCAGCTTCTCCACTGCGCCATTGCGTGTGGCGACCTATCTGGGGCTGTTCACCGCTGCGGGTGCATTCGGCTTTGCGATATGGGTGATCGGCAAGGCCGCCCTGTACGGCGACCGGGTTGCTGGCTGGCCGACGATGATGGCGGTGATCCTGTTCCTGGGCGGGGTGCAGCTGATCGCACTGGGCTTGATCGGCGAATATCTGGGAAGGATGTACATGGAGGCCAAGCAGCGGCCCTTGTACCTGGTTGATACCTGGCAGCCGGCGAACGTGGCAGTATCTGCCCCATCCGCCAGCGCAGGAGAACGCCATGCAGACCGTTCGACAGTTGCTAGGGGCCAAGTCCCCTGAGATCCACGCCGTACCGCCGGATGTGGCGGTGGTGCAGGCGATCCGCCTGATGGCCGAGAAAGGCATCGGCGCCGTGCTGGTGATGGATGGACGCACGCTGGTCGGCATACTTTCCGAGCGTGACTACGCACGCAAGATCGTGTTGATGGACCGTTCTTCGGCTACCACACCTGTGCGCGAGATCATGACCGCCGAGCTGGTCACGGTGGCACCGTCGGTGACGGTCGAACAGTGCCTGGAACTGGTGACGAATCGACGCATCCGCCATCTGCCGGTAGTGGATGGCGATAAGGTGTTAGGCGTGATCTCGATCGGCGACCTGGTCAAGTCGGTGATCGAGGCCCAGCGCCTTGAGCTGGGCCAGCTGCAGCAATACATCACTGGCACCTGAACCTGTCGGCGCTACCTGGCGTAGCGCCCGCCACACTGCGCATCCTTGCCAGGTCCGGTTTCAATCGTGGCCAGCAGGGCTGCGGGCGGGGCAATGCTGGCCAGGGTCAGGGCGATCGCGCCGCGCAGGCCCAATGCCTTGAAGTCCGGGCGGAAGGACGGATCCTTGAAGCTGCCGCCGATGCGCAGCGGCGAGCGCAGGGCGAGGATGCTCACGTCCTTGGGGCGTGGGCGCAGCAATAGATCCAATTGCTCCTGCTTGAGGTTGATCGTGCCTTCGCCGACAACCAGGGTGTCGGTGGTGTCGAAAGCCAGCGCACGCGACTGCATCAGGCCGTTGCGCACGCCGAAGTCGCCGAAGGCGCAGCGCAATGGAATCTGCTTGTCGCCGGTGAAGAGGAACTTCAGCGACTCGGCTACATCCAGCCCGGCCAGCTCCATCAGCAGGTTGCCGATGTGGCCACGGCCCATGCCCAGCGCGATATCGCCATTGCTGCTGCCCAGCATCGCGGCGATCGAGTTGCCGTTGCCGCTCAGGCGGATGTCGCCACCGATGCCGCCGGATGCCTGCTCGGCCAGTTTTGCATCGGGGAACAATTGACCGAGCTGGACTCCGCGCAGGCTGGCAGTGAGCGTGGTGCTGATCTGCGGGCGGCGCGCATCCATGCGGACGGTGCTGCGGATGTCGCCACCGGCCACGCCGAAGTTGAGCGGCTCCAGCCGCAGTAGCCCGTCGTCCAGCAACAGACGTGCGTCCATGTCGTCCAATGGCAGTTTGGGCGCGTTGATGTGTTGTGCCTTCCAGCGCACATCGGCGTCCATCGCACGCAGCTTGCCTAGGTTGTAGGGGGTGTCCGGCAATACCGTGGGCTTTGCGACGAGTTGCGCGGCTTCGGCCTTCTGCTCGGCGTTGGCGGATTCATCGCCGCTGGTCTTCGGAGGTGCGCCGATGAAGCCGGCGAGGTCGTCGAAATCCAGCCGCTTGGATAGCAGGTTGGCGGTCAGTCGCGGGCGCTCGCCGGCCACATCGATTTCCACATCGCCAGCCAGGTCGCTGTCACCAACGCGCCCACTGAACTTCTCGTAGCGCCAGCGTTGGTATTCGCGCTTGAGTCGCCCGTCCAGCCGGTACGGCGGCGACGAAGGAATGGCGATGCCGATCAGCGGATAGAGGTCCTCCAGATCCTGCCCGCTGAGCTGGAACTGCAGGTCGAACACCTGGAACTGGAAGGGATTGGTCAGCGTGCCGCTGGCGATGGCGTGGGTAGCGCCAGCGCGGGCATCGAGATGGATACGGAACGGGTGCTCGCTGTTGCTCAGTTCCAGTGGCGATTCGGTACCGCCTTCCAGGGTGAAAGCCGCCCCCTGCCAGCGGCCTTTGCCTTCGATCAGCACGGGAGGTGCGGCACCGGCCTGTTTCGGGGGGCCGCTGTGGACCGTCACATCAACCTTGGTGCGGCCGGGTTCGTCGAGGAACTGCAGCTTGCCGTCGGTGATGTGCAGGCGTTTGAGTTGCGGAGGTTCGCCGCCGCCATCGCCGAGGAAGTCCCAGTTGCCGGGCTCGCCCTTGCGCGGCGCGGTCTGCAGCAGCACCTCGGGGCGGCTCAAGCGGATTTCGGGGATCTGCACGCTGCCACGCAACAGGGGCCAGATGCGGATATCCAGTTCGACGCGATCAGCGCTGGCCATCTGCGGTTGTTTTGCCCAGCTGGCATTGGCAAAACGGATGTCGTCGCCACGAACGGTGGTGGTGGGGCCCAGGTCCACATCCAGGTTGCCGATCTGCAGGACGCGGCCGGTGCGGGCCTGTACGGCACGTTCGAGCGGGCCTTTGAACCAGTTCCAGTCCCACAGCAGGATCAGTGCGAGGATTGCGATCAGCACCGCAGCAACGGCAATGAGCCAGCGTTGGCCGGGCTTGCCGGGGCGTTGCAGTCGCCAGCGCGACGCTGCTGGCGTGGCCGGGGGCGGGGAAGTAGTCACGTCGCCATCGTGGCGTGGTCCGTGTTCACATCGCGCGAACCGGGCATTGGCGCGATGTGAACACCGTGTTGGCAGGATGTTGCCGGGAATTCCGGCGGGTACGGCGGATCTGTTGCGGTTACAGGATCTGCGCGGTCACCGAGACGAAGTGGCAGACGCTGCCAGCGATGACGAACAGGTGCCAGATCGCATGCGAATAGGGTAATTGCTCGCGGTGATAGAACACGGTGCCCAGGGTGTAGAACACGCCGCCGCCGAACAGCCAGCTCAAGGTCCAGCCATCCAGCGAGGCCCACATGGGCTTGATCGCGACGATGACCAGCCAGCCCATCGCGATATAGATCGCGGTGGAGAGCTTCTTGAAGCGGCCGGTGTAGAACAGCTTGAAGATGACGCCGAAGACGGCCAGCGCCCAGATCGCGGAGAACAGTCCCCAGCCCCAGGGGCCGCGCAGGCCGATCAGGGTGAATGGCGTATAGGTGCCGGCGATCAGGATGTAGATCGCGCAGTGGTCGAAGATCTTCAGCCGACCCTTGGCCACCGGGTGCTGGATGGCGTGGTACAGGGTGGAGGCGGTGTACAGCAGCAACAGTGCGACGCCAAAGACAATCGCGCTGGCCAGCTGCCAGCCATCGCCATAGATCGCGGCGAGGGTGATGAGTACAGCGCCGCCAGCCAATGCGCTGACTGCGCCCAGACCGTGGGTGAGGGCGCTGGCGACTTCTTCGCGGATCGATGCAACGGTTGCGGTCATGGGCAATGAGGGCGTGGGCTGGGGGGAGGCCCGGTGCCCGCTATCATCACCCCGAACGGCGGCGTGTGCACGCCGCCATCGGACTTAGGCGACCGAAACCGTGTGCGCGGCCTCACGAGTGGCGGAGAAACGCACGTCAGGTGCGCGTTCCTGGGCCAATTGCAGGTTGACACGGGTCGGTGCCAGATAGACCAGGTGCCCGGCCGCATCGATGCTGAGGTTGCTGGCGTTCTTCTCGCGGAACTCTTCCAGCTTCTTCGCATTGCTGCAGCTGATCCAGCGTGCGGTATTGACCGAGACCGGCTCGAACACCGCTTCCACGCCGTACTCGTCCTTCAGCCGGTAAGCGGCCACGTCGAACTGCAGTACACCGACCGCGCCGAGGATGAGGTCGTTGCTCATCAGTGGGCGGAAGAACTGGGTGGCACCTTCCTCGGACAGCTGGGCCAGGCCCTTCTGCAGCTGCTTGAGCTTGAGCGGATCCTTCAAGCGTGCGCGGCGGAACAGTTCCGGGGCGAAGTTGGGGATGCCGGTGAAGGTCACCGCTTCGCCTTCGGTGAAGGTGTCACCGATGGAGATGGTGCCGTGGTTGTGGATGCCGATCACATCGCCCGGCCAAGCTTCGGCGGCGATCTCGCGGTCGCTGGCCATGAAGGTCAGCGCGTTGGCCAGCTTCATCTCCTTGCCGGTGCGCACATGGAAGGTCTTCATGCCGGCGGTGAACTTGCCCGAGCACACGCGCATGAAGGCCACGCGGTCGCGGTGCTGCGGGTCCATGTTGGCCTGGATCTTGAACACGAAGCCGGTCAGCTTGTCTTCCTGCGGGGCGATGTCGCGGCCGGTGGTGGCGCGGGTCTGCGGTGCCGGTGCGTGCTCGACGAAGAAGTCCAGCAACGGCTGCACGCCGAAGTTGTTGACGCCCGAGCCGAAGAAGACCGGCGTCTGCTTGCCGGCCAGGTAGGCTTCGACGTCGAACGGGTGGCTGGCGCCCTGCACCAGTTCCAGTTCGTCGCGCAGGTCGGCCAGCATCTTCTCGCCGATCTTCTCGGCCAGGCCGGGGGAGTCCAGCGAGGGGAAGATGGTCGAGTCCTGGCGGGTGAAGTTGCGGCCCTGTTCGTACAGATGCACCTCGCCGGTCAGCAGGTGCACCACGCCCTTCAGGCGCTGGCCCATGCCGATCGGCCAGGTCACCGGCGCGCATTGGATGCCGAGCACGGTTTCCACTTCGTCCAGCAGCTCGATCGGGTCCTTGCCCTCGCGGTCGAGCTTGTTGATGAAGGTCATGATCGGGGTGTCGCGCAGGCGGCAGACTTCCATCAGCTTGATGGTGCGTTCTTCCACGCCCTTGGCCACGTCGATCACCATCAGCGCCGAGTCCACCGCGGTGAGCACGCGGTAGGTGTCCTCGCCGAAGTCGGCGTGGCCGGGGGTGTCGAGCAGGTTGACGATCTTGCCTTCGTACGGGAACTGCATCACCGACGAGGTGACCGAGATGCCGCGTTCCTTTTCCAGCGCCATCCAGTCCGAGGTGGCGTGGCGCGCGGCCTTGCGGCCCTTGACCGAGCCGGCCATCTGGATCGCGCCCCCGAACAGCAACAGCTTTTCGGTCAGCGTGGTCTTGCCGGCGTCAGGATGGGAAATGATGGCGAAGGTGCGGCGGCGCGCGGCTTCGGTGGCGACTTCGGACATGGCAGGGGCGCCCGCCCGGGCGCATCAGATACGAATGAACCGGCGATTATACCTGTCCGCCGCCCACGGCTGCGGGACGCCGTGGGCGGATCGGTTCAGTTCTGCAGCCAGGGGTGGGGGCGGCTACTCAGCCAACGGATGGCGAGGGCGGAGGCCAGTGCTCCTCCCAGCATTGCGATTGACCATGCAGACAGCAGCCAGGCTGGCGCCGGTCGTGGCAGAGCGGTCGCCACCAGTGCGACCGGAAGCACCACCATCAGGGCGATCTGCAGGGCGCGACCGAGGCGACCCTGCAGGGCGAACAAGCTGGTCGCATGCAGCCAGAGCAACGCGCTGGTGCAACTCCAGAGCAGTACCAGTGCATAGTTCCTGCCGGCTCCAAGCAATGCAGCGGTAGCTGCCAGCACCAAGATCGCCGGGGCTGCACGCAGCAGCATCTGTCGGCCCAACTGGTTGGCCAAGGCCTTGGCCGGGCGTCGTGGAAGGCCTGGCAGCAGGGCCGGCTCGTGCAGGCCCTGTGCGGGGCGGCGCACCAGCGTATGCAGTCGCATCATCGGCGGAAACGCGACGACCACCACCAGAAGCGGAATGAACAGCAGTGCCGTGCTGGCGACATCCTGTTTGTTCATCAGCAGCCACAGTATTGCGACACCGAGGATGGGCAGTTGGCCGCGCAGCCAGCTTCGGGCGGTGGGGCGGCCGAAGCCAGGGCCAAGCGCGATCGAAAGCGCCTGGTCGGTGTGGCGGCGCAGCTCATGGCCGACCGGCGTGCCTTCGCCGAACAGAGCCTGTGCCGAGGTGTCGTCGCTGCGGCTCAGGCGGTCCTGGCTCAACAACTGTGCGATCGAGGTAGTCCATTGCGTGCTTGCGGGTTGCTTTCGCATCCCCCAGCAGAAAGCGGCGACAGCCAGCAGCAGCAAGGTAGCGGTAGCAGTGAGGCTTAACAGCGGGGTGTTGCTGATCGTGCTCCACGCGTTATCGGTATGCTCCAACAGCCAATCCAGGGCGTAGCCCAGCGGCAGCAATACCCAGACGATCCAGGGCGGCATGGACACCCAGGCCAGGCCCAGCAGCAGAGCGTTGAGCAGTACAAGCAGGTTGAGCGCTACATGCGTGTCGCCAACCGCGGCCATCAGTCCCGTCGGGACCAGTACACCCAGCAACAGGGCCATCGCAACCTGTCGAAATGCCTGTTGCGCAATATTGGGCAATCGCAGCCGGGATGCCAGCAGGGTCGTGCCGATCAGGCGACCACCGCCCAGCATTGCCCAGAACAGTACTGTGCATGCGCACAGCGCCAGGTGCAGCGGAAATGCCTTGGACAAGCCGCTGCCAAGCAGCGGTAGCGCCAGTGCCAGCAGCCAGCCAAGGCCGAGCAGCAGGTTGGTCCAGCTGGCGGAGGCCAGCACCGTGCGGAGCGTCGTCCACGGCCGTGCCGCCGGAGTGGTCTGCAGGGTGGCGTTCATTCGGCGATCTCGATGAACAGATCTTCAAGCCCCATGCGGTCCACGCGCAGTCCGTCTATCAGCAGAAGCTCACCTGGCAGGTTCTGCTTGTCGATCAGCAGGCTGAGTGTGCCGTCGTTGAGCTGGCGGCGCAGCAGTTCGCCCGGCAGGCACTGCGGCAGGCTCTCAGCCACGACGGCCGGCAACAGCAGGCGGACGATCCGCTCCTTCAATTCGTCCAATGGCTGGTTGAGCATGATCCCGCCACGGTGAAGCAGCGCGACATGGGAGGCGACGCGTTCCAGGTCGCTGATGATGTGGCTGGAAAACAGCACCGTGGCTTCGTTGTCGATGGCCTGCTCGATGATGTCGCGCATCAACTCCCGGCGTGCGATGGGGTCCAGCGCGGATGCGGGTTCATCGAGCACCAGCAATGCAGGGCGCGGAGCTAGTGCCCGGATCAGCGCCAGGCGCTGGGCCTGGCCCGGCGACAATTTCGCGATGCTGCGGTCGGGATCCAGTTCCCATCGCTTGAGCAGCGTATTGGCGTAACTGCGGTCCCAACTGGGATACAACTGGCCCAGGTACGCGAACAGTTGCCCAATCTTCATCCACGCGAACGATTGCGGCTGCTGCGGGACATAGGCAACGCGCATTTTTCGTGCATCGTCCATGTCGAGTGCCGGGGCACCCATCACCATTGCCTGGCCCGATTGCGGTTGCAGCAAACCGAGCATGCAGCCGATCAGGCTGCTTTTACCAGCGCCGTTGCGGCCGATCAGGCCCAGTACCTGTCCGCGGGGCAATTGCAGGCTGACATCGCGTAATACCGCATGCTTGCCATAGCGCAGCTGCAGCGCGTGTGCTTGCAGCGGCATGCTCAGATCAAGTGCGGCGGCGGGTAGGGTCATTGCGTTCATGTCGATTCCTTTTCGAGCAGTTGCTGCAGCCGCGCCAGGACGCGGTCGGTGGGGAGTTCCAGTTGCATGCAGTGGCGGGCCAGTTCCTGCAGCAGGGGGTCGGCCTGCAGCAGGCGCTGGTCGAGGCTGTCGCCACCAGAACGCCGACTGGCGACCGCCATACCCTTGCCGCGCAGTCGTTCCAGCAATCCTTCGGTTTCCAATTGGCTGTAGGCGCGGGACACCGTCATGGGGTTGATTGCATGCGCAGATGCCACTTCACGTACGGAAGGCAGCAGGGTTCCTGCCGGCAGTTGCCCGGCGCTGATCATTCGTCGCAGCTGTTCGGCGATCTGCCGGTAGATCGGCTCGGCCGCTTGCGGGGCTATGTGCAGTGCTTTTGCGTCCATGTGTATCAATACATCAATACACTAGGTATTTGTCAAGCCTTTCCTGTCTGCCGTGCCACCCAGGGGCTCAATAGTTCAGGGAATTTGACGGGGAAATTTCAGCTCGCCGCGGGCGCTGCCCATTCGGAACGGGATTGAGCGTAGCGCCAGCCCGGTATTAACCTGCACCACGAAATGCAGGTGCGGGCCGCTGCTGTGACCGGTGTTTCCGGACAACGCGATGCCTTGTCCGGCGGCCACGGCTTGGCCTGGGCGGACGCTGGCGCTGCCTGCCTGCAGGTGCGCATACAGCGCCATGCTGCCGTCGCTGTGCAGGATGCGCAGCAGGCTGCCTTGCTCGCGGCTATCGACGACCTGCATCACCTGGCCGGCGCGGGCGGCCAATACCGGTGTGCCCTCAGGTAGCGGGAAATCCACGGCATACAGATTCTGTGCATCGGTATGGCTGTAGTGGCCGGCGAACGCCTGGCTGACCCGAATGCTGGCGCTCTGCAGCGGCAATAGATAGAGATGATCCTGCGGCTGTGCTGCCGGGTCGCCAGGAAACGCGTCCAGGGCCAAGCGCAGTGGATTGCCATCATCTTCTGCCAGCCACAACAGGCTGCGTTTCTCTCCTGCGGCCAGCACGGTGGCGGCAGGTGCCCGGCTATCGCCCTGCAGGCGGACCTGCACAGGTCCAGCGGTCAGGTTGCTGACCACGGCGCTGCGTCCGCCTGCACGTGCCTGCAACTGCAGGCTGGCGAAGGCGTCCGAGCTGGACGCCGCTACGGCAGGTGCCGATGCAGTGGGGAGTCCCCAGGCTTCACGCCAGCGACTGCTTGGACTTGCTTCGGCGCCGCTGGCGCATAGCAGTGCCAGCGACAGCAGTACAGGAATGGTGCGGGGCACAGTGTGGTGTCCTTGGGGCAGTGCCTGATTGTGCCTGTTTGGTTGCCCTGGAAACTTATTCATCTCTTTATGCGAATAAAGCGATTGACAGGCGGAAGAGGGGCTGGCAATGTAGCGTCACCATCGAGACCGGCAGAGGGACAGGCCCTTTGAAGCCGGGGCAACCAGCGGACGCGCAAGCGGCTGCGTTTGGTGCCAAATCCTGCGGTGACCTCCGTGTCCGCCGAAAGATGGTTCGTTCCGTACCTTGCGTACGGCGAACACGAGCTCCGCGAAAGCTCGATGGCCGCTCCTTATCGGATACCGCCATGAGTTTCGCCACCGCTACCGCAGCTCCGCTTTTTCCTGTTGCTTCCCTCGACCGTATTGATGACGGCGTGTCTGCCGTGCGCGGTGAGATCGAGCTGCAGCTGCGCATGTGTCACGCAGGCCAGCGTGCGCTGCGCCTGCGCTATGAGCTGGTGGGCGCTGCCAACGCACCGGTGGTATTGGTGGCGGGCGGTATTTCCGCACACCGTCATCTCGCTGCGAATGCAGGCTATGCCGAAAAAGGCTGGGCAGAGGGCCTGGTCGGCGCTGGTCGCGCACTGGATCCGGCGTATCGTCGCTTGCTTGGTTTTGATTTCCTCGGTGCCGACGGCGAGCTGGATGCTCCCATCGATACCGCTGATCAGGCCGATGCCATCGCCGCCTTGCTGGACGCACTGCGCATCGAACAGTTGCACGGCTTCGTCGGCTATTCCTACGGCGCCTTGGTTGGCCTGCAACTGGCGATTCGCCATCCGCGCCGCCTGCACAAGCTGATCGCGGTCAGCGGTGCGCATCGTCCGCATCCATATGCATCCGCGTGGCGCGCGCTGCAGCGGCGCGCAGTCGCCCTCGGCCAACTGCAATGTGCGGAGAGCCATGGCCTGGCGCTGGCGCGCCAGTTCGCCATGCTCAGCTACCGCACCCCGGAAGAATTTGGTGAGCGCTTCGATGCGCCACCGGAAGTCGTCAATGGCCGTGTGCGTGTCGCCGCCGAGGATTACCTCGACGCAGCGGGCGCGCAGTACGTCGCCCGTACCCGGGTCAACGCCTACCTGCGTCTGTCCGAATCCATCGATCTGCACCGGGTTGATCCGGCTGCCGTCAGCGTGCCGACCCTGGTGGTCGCGGTTGAAGGTGACCGGCTGGTGCCGCTGTCGGACCTGGTCGCGCTGGTCGAAGGCCTGGGCCAGCGCGGCAGCCTGCGCGTGCTGCGCTCGCCTTATGGCCACGACGCCTTCCTCAAAGAAACCGATCGCATCGACGCGATCCTCGCCACTGCCCTACGCCTGCCCGGAGAAACCGCATGAGCCTGTCCCACACTTCCGATATCTCCTGTAGCCGTGCCACGTCGGCAGTGCGTGCGGGCATCGACCGCGATACCGCCTATGGTGCGGTGACGCCGCCGATCGTGCTGTCGTCCAACTTCAGCTTCGATGGCTTCGGCAACAAGCGCCAGTACGACTACACCCGCAGTGGCAACCCGACCCGCGACCTGCTGGGCGAAGCACTGGCCGAGCTGGAAGGTGGCGCCGGCGGGGTGATCACCGCCACCGGCATGGGCGCAATCAACCTGGTGTTGAACGCCCTGCTGGAGCCGGGCGAACGCCTAGTGGTGCCGCACGATGCCTACGGCGGCAGCTGGCGCCTGTTCAATGCGCTGGCCAAAAAGGGGCACTTCGAGCTGATCACCGCCGACCTGACCGATCCGCGCTCGCTGGCCGATGCGCTGGCGCAGTCGCCCAAGCTGGTGCTGATCGAAACCCCGTCCAACCCGCTGTTGCGCATCACCGATCTGCGCTTCGTCATCGAGGCCGCACACAAGGCCGGTGCCAAGGTGGTGGTGGACAACACTTTCCTGTCGCCGGCCTTGCAGACGCCGATCGCCTTCGGTGCCGACGTGGTGCTGCATTCGACCACCAAGTACGTCAATGGCCACAGCGACGTGGTTGGCGGAGCGGTGATCGCACGCGATGCCGAGGTGCACCAGCAACTGGTGTGGTGGGCCAATGCGCTGGGCCTGACCGGTTCGCCGTTCGATGCCTTCCTGACGTTGCGCGGCCTGCGCACCCTCGATGCGCGCCTGCGCGTGCACCAGGAAAACACCAGTGCCGTGGTTGAACTGCTGGCGGCCAGCGATGCCGTTTCCAATGTGTACTACCCGGGCCTTGAGTCGCATCCGGGCCATGCTGTGGCGGCACGCCAGCAGAAGGGTTTCGGCGCGATGCTCTCGTTCGAGTTGGCCGCCTGCCAGGGCGACGATCCGTATGCAGCGGTGCGTGCCTTCCTGGATGGCCTGAATTACTTCACCCTGGCCGAATCGCTGGGTGGCGTGGAAAGCCTGGTCGCGCATCCGGCGACCATGACCCATGCCGCGATGAGCGCCGATGCGCGCGCGGCGGCCGGCATCAGCGAGTGCCTGCTGCGCCTGTCGGTCGGCATCGAGTCCAGCGAGGATCTGGTCGCCGACCTGCAGGCAGGTCTTGCGCGCGCTGCCAAGGTGATTGCCGATGCGCAGCTGGCCTCTGGCAACTGTAAAAAAACGGTGGATGCATGAGCGCGGTACTGCGTCCGCTGGAACAGCCGCAGGCGCGGCTGGTGTTGCTGGGAACCGGTACGGTCGGCTCGGCGTTTGTTGCGCGCTACCAGGCATTGCAACAGCGGCAGTTGAGCCTGCCTTCACTGCATGTGGTGGCCAACTCGCGCATCGCGCTCGCCTGTGAGGATGCACCGCATGCGGCGCTGTCGCGTGCGCGTGACGCGCAGCGGCAGGGCGATGAGCAGGTGCATCGCGAGGAAGTGGGGCGCCTGCGCGTTGGCGACATCGTGGTGGATGCCACCGCCAGCGAATCCGTCGCTGCCGACCATGCGCTGTGGTTGGCACAGGGCATTCATGTGGTGACGGCCAACAAGCTGGGCAATGGCACGGCCTTGGCGCGCGCGCAGCAGATTGGCGCCTTGGTTGCGACCGGAAACTCCCGTTACGGCGACGCGGCAACGGTCGGTGCGGGTCTGCCGCTGTTGCGCAGCATCCGCGCCCTGGTTGCCGGTGGCGACCACGTGCATGCCATCGAAGGCGTGCTGTCCGGCTCGCTGGCGTGGTTGTTCGACCGTTATGACGGCAGCCAGCCGTTCTCGGCCTGCGTGCGCGAAGCGGCCGCTGCCGGTTATACGGAGCCGGACCCGCGCATTGACCTGTCCGGTGAAGATGTACGCCGCAAGCTGCTGATCCTTGCACGTGCAGCGGGTGTGCCGCTGGAAGCCGATCAGATCAAGGTCGACTCGCTGGTGCCGGCGGCATTGGCGGTGCTGTCCGCCGACGAGGTGGATGGCGCGTTGCCGCTGCTGGACGCACCCTTGGCCGAACGCCTGCAGCAGGCACGCGCGCAGGGCCTGAAACTGTGCTTCGTGGGCCGCCTGGATGCGCAGGGGGCAAGCGTCGGTCTGCGTGCACTGCCGCAGTCCCATGCACTGGCTGGCGGCAGCGGCACTGACAATCGTGTGGCGATTCATAGTGACCGTTACAACAACCAGCCGCTGCTGATCCAGGGACCGGGCGCAGGTGCCGAAGTGACAGCTGCAGCCTTGTTGGACGATGTGCTGAGCATCGTCAATCGCTGAGTGTCGCTGCAGCACCCTTTGCGTGCTGCAACGTCGATTCGTTGCCGATCCAGGCCGGCTGCTGCGGAGTGGGTGATGCCCGGTATCGGCTCGCACTCGCGCAGACTCCGGATCGGTGGCAAGCACTCCCTTCGAAGCTGGCGCTGCAACGTTCTGGCTTTATGATGCCGGGGTGTTGGCGTCATGGCGTCAACGTTGCCATTTCGTGCAGCCCGCAGGCTGCCGGTTTCTTGCTCTGACAGGTGTGCTGTGTCCAAAGGTGTTCTGGTTTCGCTGGCAGCGTCCCTGCTGTTCGGTCTGATGTACTACGCCAGCCCGCAGCTGGCACCGCTGCAGGGTGGCGACATTTTTGGCTGGCGCGTGTTGTTCGCGGTGCCGTTGGTGGCACTGATGCTGCATGTGAGCGACGAGAAGACATTGATCATCGATACCCTGCGACGCCTGCGGGTTGAGCGTCGGCTGTGGTGGGCGTTGCCGCTGTGCGCGGGCATGGTCGGGGTGCAGCTGTGGTTGTTCCTGTGGGCGCCGTTGCACGGCCGCGCGCTGCAGGTATCGATGGGTTACTTCCTGCTGCCCCTGGTGATGGTGCTGCTCGGGCGCGTGGTCTATGGCGAGCGTCTGTCCGTCCTGCAGAAACTGGCGGTGGCCAGTGCCGCGCTGGGCGTGGGATGGGCTTTGCTGCGCAACCACGGGTTGTCCTGGGAAATGCTGCTGGTGGCGCTGGGTTATCCGGCCTATTTCCTGCTGCGTCGGCATCTGCGCATTGGCCATCTGGGTGGCTTCTGGGTGGAATTGGTGCTGTTGCTGCCGGTGGCTTTCTGGGCGGCGATTGGTGACGGCCAGCAACTGCTGGCAGCGCTGGCGCAGAAGCCAGCCCTGTACGCCTTGATCCCGCTGCTCGGGGCGATCAGCGCGGTGGCGTTGATGTGCTACATGCTGGCCTCGAAGATGCTGTCATTCAGCCTGTTTGGCCTGCTTACCTATGTGGAGCCGGTGTTGCTGATGCTGGCGGCCTTGCTGCTCGGCGAGAGCGTAGGCCACGGGCAGTGGCCGACCTATGTGGCGATCTGGCTGGCGGTGGCGCTGTTGGCCCTGGAGGGCATGCTGAAGCTGGGCAGACGCGGTGCCTGAGTGCTCAGCCGCGCTTGGCCCTGGCGGCAAGGTGCTGCAGGACTGCCTCACGACTCATGCGTGCACCATCGCTGTCGACGGCGGTGAAGTCGACCCCGTTTTCCCAAAGCTGCGGGGCGAACAGCACCGCGATGTCTTCGGAGGCAGTCTGCGTCTGCAGGTTCAACAAGCGCTGGTTGAAGCCGGCAGCGCGCAGCCACGCGTTGTAGCTGGAGTTGTGCTCGGTAGCGAACTGGACCTGGTAATGGCACTCCTTGCGCTCCGCCTCCTCGGGGCGGGCATCACACTGCGGATTCCATTGGTGCAGGCCGATCACTGCATCGGCCTCCAGCTGCCGTTGGTTGGCGGCAGCCCAAAGTGCCACGCACATGCTGGCGCAGTGCGAGCGGACCCGCACCGTGAGGTTGTTGCGGTTGATCAGGCGTGCTGCTTCCAGCCCCGGGTTGGCATAGCCGCCACCGCTGGTGATATCGATGCGACGCACACTTGGATTGGCGTCCAGTAGCGTCTTCATCTGGGTGGCAAAGTTCCTGCCGACACTACCTTCGATGCGCAATACATTGCCGCCTTCCTGTACCGACATCCGCGCCTCGTCGATGTTGGCTATCGTCGTGGACTTTTCGCCCTGGATCACCAGCGCTGCAGGGCCTGCGTGCGGCGATGCGGTGGCAGGTGCTGCGACATCGGGTGCTGCTGTGGCTGTATCCGTTGCTGGAGGAGCCGGCTTGCGATTGCCAACGTAGTACGCCAGCAACAGCAGGGCCACCGCAGCAAGCACCAGCTTGATCAGGGTTGCCATGCCATTGCCGGGCGCGGAGGTACGTGCTGCCGTACGTGGGCGTCGTAGCGGTGCCTGCTCGCCAGATTCCTTTCCGCCGTGCATCTGCTTCCCCTGAAGCTGCATTGTGATGCGCGATTCTGGTGTAACGGAAGGAGGCATTGCAATACGCTCGTGCTGCGGATCGGAAGCGCTCGTTTCGAACTTGTCTCCGTGTGCTTGCGGCTAGTGAGGGCGGCCGCGTCGGCGCCACAGCGTATGGGCCAACATCGCCAGCAGTAGCAGGATGGCCAAGGGCAGGACCAGCAACAGGTTGAGCAGCCCGCTCCACCAGGCCAGATCAAGCTGCCAGCTGTTCCATGCCTTGCCATTGGTGACTCTGATTACCACGGCCATGTCCATGCCGGTGACTACAGGCGGCGGTGCGATCACTTGGCCTGCGAGCCGGTAGCGTCCGGGTGGGATTGAGAGCAGGGGCTGAGTGCAGCTGACGGTGTGGCTCGACCAGCTGTCGACGCGATGGAAAAGACTGGTGCCGGCGGCAAGCTGTTGCCCGTCGTTCGCCAGTAATCGCCACTGCAGCGTGACTGCACCGGTGTCTGGCGTTGCTTGCTTCCATGGAGCGATGCGGCGCTTGAACTCCTCGTCGCCCAAGCTGCCTGGATGGAAGTCGAGATTCAATGCCCAGTGTTCGTGTACACGGATGCTGATGGGAATGTCAAAGCTGCCATCGGTGGCGATGGCGCCTTGGCCGGGTGCGGCGGTCCAATAGCTGCTCCACAGCCAGCTGGCGCCCAGCCAAAGCAGCAGAAACAACAGCAGGCGCCAGCCCCAACGGGGCCAGCGCCGGTTTACCCGCAGATCAGCACTCGATGACGTTGACGGCAAGGCCGCCACGGCTGGTTTCCTTGTACTTGTCCTGCATGTCGCGGCCGGTGTCGCGCATGGTCTTGATCACCTTGTCCAGTGAGACCTTGTGCTTGCCGTCGCCGCGCATGGCCATGCGGCTGGCGTTGATCGCCTTCACCGAGCCCATCGCGTTGCGTTCGATGCAGGGGATCTGCACCAGCCCGCCGATCGGGTCGCAGGTCAGGCCGAGGTTGTGCTCCATGCCGATCTCGGCAGCGTTCTCGATCTGGCCGGGGTTGCCGCCCAGTGCTGCCATCAGGCCACCGGCCGCCATCGAGCAGGCCACGCCGACTTCGCCCTGGCAACCGACTTCAGCACCGCTGATCGAGGCGTTTTCCTTGTACAGGATGCCGATGGCGGCAGCGGTCAACAGGAAGTTGAACACGCCCTGCTCGTTGCTGCCTGGGCAGAAACGGTCGTAGTAATGCAGTACCGACGGAATGATGCCGGCTGCGCCGTTGGTGGGCGCGGTGACCACGCGGCCACCGGCGGCGTTTTCCTCGTTGACCGCCAATGCGTACAGATTGACCCAGTCCAGCGTGGTCAGCGGGTCGCGCATGGCTGCCTCGGGGCGCGAGGACAGTTCGCGGTACAGCGTGGGCGCGCGGCGGCTGACATGCAGGCCGCCGGGCAGGGTGCCTTCGGAACGGATGCCGCGGGTAACGCAGGACTGCATCGCGTCCCAGATCTCGCGCAGGCCGGCGCGGATCTCATCCTCGCTGCGCCAGCACTTCTCGTTCTCGTACATCATCTGGGCGATGCTCAGGCCGCTGCGCGCGGCCTGCGCCAGCAGCTCGTCGCCGCTTTTGAACGGGTAGGGGATCGGCGTCTGGTCCGGCACGATGCGGTCATCGGCGGCATCATCTTCATTCACCACGAAGCCGCCACCGACCGAGTAGTAATCGCGGGTGGCGATGATCTGGTCGTCGGCATCGTAGGCGGTGAAGCGCATGCCGTTGGTGTGGTACGGCAGCTTCTGGCGCTTGTTCAGGGCCAGGTCGCGCTTCTCGTCGAAGGCGATCTCGCGCTGGCCCATCAACTTGATGCGCTTGCTGCTGCGGATGCGTTCCAGCGTGGCCGGGATGATGTCCGGGTCGATCTCGTTGGGGCGATTGCCTTCCAGGCCCAGCAGTACTGCCTTGTCGGTGCCATGGCCGCGCCCGGTCAGGGCCAGCGAACCGAACACTTCGGCGCGGATGCGCACGGTGTTGTCCAACTGGCCCGGATCCAGCAGCCAGCGGTGGACGAAGCGCTCGGCCGCGCGCATCGGACCAACAGTGTGTGACGAACTCGGGCCGATGCCGATCTTGAACAGGTCGAACGTACTGACGGACATGCTGATTCTGCGTACTGCGTTGAGATGGCCGCTATTCTACGGGTTCATTGCTGCAGGCCATGTCTGCAGCGCAGCATTCCTTGCGCAGGCGCCGAATGGGATTGACCCTCTACCAACGTGATGATTGCCATCTGTGCGACCTGGCGCTGGCGGCGCTGGCGCAGGCGCGCGCGCCGGAATTCGACAGTGTGTTCATCGATGACGATGCGGCGCTGGAGGCGATGTATGGCGCACGCGTGCCGGTGTTGCGGGATGCAGGCGGCAGGGAGCTGGATTGGCCGTTTGATGCGGCGGTGTTGGCCGCGTGGTTGCCGCTACACCTGTAGTGCCGAGCCATGTTCGGCTGGGGCGTTACCGGGAAAGCCTCTGCCGGGCATGGCTCGGCATTACATGCTTGGGGTTTACCGGGAAAGCCCTTGCCGAGCATGGCTCGGCACTACATTCCCCTCTCCCGCGTGCGGTAGAGGGGGTGGGGGCAACTTCTTACTTGGCGTTCAGCTTGACGATGGTGCTGATCGCGGTTTCGTTGGGGATGGTCTTGGTGTCGGCCCAGTCGCCACCACCCACGCCGAAGTCCAGTCGCTTGACCGTGGCCTTGCCGGTCAGCACGGGCTGCGCGCCCGCTGCCCAGGTGAAGGTCAGCGTCACCGGCTTGCTGACGCCGCGCAGCTCCAGCGTGCCGTCGGCGGCGTACTGGTTGTTGCCCAGCGCGCGGAAGCCGTTGGCGGTGTAACGGGCCTGGGCGAACTGTGCGACGTTGAAGAAATCCGCGCCCTGCAGGGTGGAGTCGCGATCGGTATTGCCGCTCTTGGCACCAACCAGCGGGATGGTCACGTCCAGTTTGCCGGCAGTCGGATTGGCCGGGTCAAAGCTGACCTGGGTCTGGAAGCCGGGGAAGCTGCCGGTGAACACTTCGCCGTCATATTTGGTGGCAAACACGAGGATGGAGCCGGCGCCCGGGGCCTGCTGGTAGTCGGCGGCCATGGCCGGGGCGACGGCGAGCATGCCGGCAAGGGCGGCGGCAACAGCGGCGGGGGAGGTGAGCTTGATGTTCATGCGGAATCCTTTTGCGGAAGGTTGAGCCAGCCTTGCGGCAGCATGCGTGCCAGCGTGGCATCGCGTAGATGAATGTGGTGATAGAACGCGGCACCGGCATGTGCCAGCACCAGCAGGATCAGCGCCCAGAAGCCCCATTCGTGGATGGCATGGGAGAACTGGCTGGCCTGCTCGCTGGGGGCAACCAGCTTGGGCATTTCGACCAGCCCGAACAGCTTGAACGGACGCAGGCCACTGGCCGAGTCGTACAACCAACCCGACAACGGGATGGCGAACATCAGCACGTACAGCAGCCAATGCGTGGCCGAGGCAATGCGCTCCTGCCAGCTCGGGGTGCCAGGCACCGGTTCCGGCGCGCCGGCATACAGGCGCCACCCCAGGCGAACAATCACCAGCACCAGTACGGTGATGCCGATGGATTTGTGCATGGTGTAGATCCAGAAGTACTTCGGTGTCTTCGGGAACTCGCCCATGGTCAGGCCGACGATGCCGAGGGCCAGGATCAGCACGGCGATCAGCCAGTGCAGGCTTTTGCTGAGGCTGCCCCAGCGTTGCGCGTTGTTTTCAAGGCTCATGGGTGTTTTCCCGTTTCTGTTGCTGATTTCAGGGCCGCGTCGGCGGCGTCTTCGAGGCTGCTGTCCGGCGCGGGTGTCGGTTCGGAGGTAGCGGGCGGTGCTTCGGCACCGGCATCGCGTACGGCCTCGGCCTCGATGCGCAGTTCGACCTTGTCGCCGATCACCGAAGGCCAGGCGCTGATGCCAAAGTCGGCGCGACTGAGCGTGGTGGTCGCCGAGAACCCGGCAGTGCGCCGGAACGGTGGCAACGGATGGCGCTTGAGCGCATTGAGGGTGACCTCCAGCGCGACTTCACGGCTGACCCCGCGCAATGTCAATTGGCCGAACACACGGGCGTGGCTGGCATCAATCGGTTTGACCCGGCTGGAAACAAAGCGTGCCTGCGGGAAGCGCTCGCCATCGAGCAGGTTGCGTGCCAGCGTGGCCTGGTTCCATTTGTCATCGCCCAGGTCCAGCCGGGTGATCGGCACGGCGACGTCGAGCCTGGCGTTGGCCCAGTCCTGCGGGTCGAAGTCGAGTACGCCCTCGCTGCCTGAGACCGTGCCAAGCGCATGCGAGAAGCCGGCATGCTCGATGGAGAACAGCACCCGGGTATGCACGGGATCAAGCCGGTAGCGCTCATTGGCAGCAGTGGCGGCAAAGGAGAGCAGGCCGCAGGTCAGCAGTAGCAGGCGTGGCAGCAAGGTCCGGCTCCGGGTCGGGATAGTGGATTCTAGGCGGATGCAGGTGATGGTTTGTGCGCATATTGCGCAACGGTTTGTTACGCAGTCGGTTCAGGTGACTTTGCCCGGGGCCGGGGCCGGCGCTAAAGTCGCAGCGATTGGGGTGATGCATGTGGGGCCGCGATGGGGAGTGTCGGGCGTTGATGAAAGGGATTTTTCGGGGTGCATGGCTGACGGTGCTGGCGTTGCTGCTGTTGTGGCCGTGCTGTGCCGTGGCGCTGGATCTGGCTGAAACACCGCGCATGCGGCGTCTGGGTGTGGCGGAAGGCCTGCCGTCGCGGACCGTGCTTGCGCTGGGCCAGGATCGTCACGGCTACGTCTGGGCGGCTACCGATGACGGGCTTGCGCGCTATGACGGGACCCAGTTGCGGGTATGGCGGCACGACCCGCAGGTGTCGGGCTCGCTGCCGGGCAACACCCTGGAAACCCTGCTGATCGATGCACAGGACCGGGTCTGGGTCGGTGCCAACGGTGCCGGCCTGGCGATGCTGGATGCCAACCGACAGCGCTTCACCCGCTTCGCCGAGCTGGAGGCCATCTGCAAACAGCAGGTCTGGGCGTTGGCCATGCAGGGCAGCGACCTGTGGGTGGGTACCAGCGGCAGCGGTATCTGCCTGCGGCATGCCGATGGCCGGATCAGCCGCTACCAGCACCAGCCGGATGATCCGCGCAGCCTGCCGGACGACACCATCTACGCCTTGCTGCCCGGCAAGGACAGCAGCATGTGGATCGGTACCACCAGTGGCCTGGTGCGCTGGCGGCGGGGGGACGGCTTTGCGGCTGTGCGTTCGCCACTGCTCGAAGGCAAGGATGTGATCCGCCTGAGCGGCGACCGCGATGGCGGCATCTGGGTAGGCACCGATGCCGGCCTGTACCGGGTACTCGACGACGGTACGGTGTCGGCTGCGCCATGGCCGCAGGCGGCGCAGGCGCGTGCGGCCATGGTCCTGCATGATCGCGACGGGCGCTACTGGATGGGCAGCTCCTCCGGCCTGTATCGCGGCGATGCGCATAACCTGCAGTTGCTGGACGGCGATGGCGGCAGCGGCTTCCTGACTGCCAACAGTGGTGTGCTGGACCTGTTGCAGGATCACGAAGGCGGCATCTGGACCGCCATGTTGACCCAGGGCATGGCCTATCTGCGCCCGGACTGGTCCAGGTTTTCCAGTCACTACCAGCTCGACGGCAAGTCGCTGGAGAGCCTGTACCTGATCAATTCGGCCGCCGATGGCCAGGGCTTCCTTGTGGTCGGCGGCCATGGCCTGTACCAGTTGGATGCAGCCGGCAAGCTGTCCCAGCTGGCTGGTGATGCGCAACTCGGCCCTGGCAGTATCTGGTCGGTGCAGCGCGGCAGTGATGGGGTGATCTGGCTGGGCCGTGCCGGTGGGATCACCCTGTACCGGCCTTCGGATGGACAGGTGCGGCGGATCGATCTGGGCGTGGGCGATGATCCGACCCAACGCGCGGATCTGATGCGGCTGGCGGCTGACGGCAGCATGTGGCTGTCCATCATCAATCATGGCCTGCAGCACCGAGCGGCCGATGGCCGCTTGTTGGCGGACTATCCGCAGGGAACGGCCTCCGGCCTGCCGGAAAAGCTGGTTGAGCAGCTGCGACAGGGCGCCGATGGCAGTCTGTGGCTGGTTGGCGGCGGCGGCGTACAGCGCTTTGATGGCAAGCGTTTTGTCGTCGTGCCAGGCGTTTCGGAAGGAATGGTCTATGACCTGGTGTTCCTCGCCGATGGCAGCGCCTGGTTGGCGCGTGATGGCGCACTGGAACGCTATGGTCATGGCGCGGATGGATTCTCCCTGCTGCAGCGGCTGGGTGCCGATGAAGGTGTGCCGGCCGTGGCGATGGGTGGGCTGGTGGTAGGTTGCAGTGGCCAGTTGTGGGCGACAACGACGCGCGGACTACTGTGGTGGCAGCCGGGCGCGGCGCGGGTGCGGGTGCTGGAAGAAGGCGATGGCCTGACCGATACCGAGTTCACCGCGCGGCCACCGGCGCATGCAGGTTGCGGACGGGCATTGGCGGTGTCTGCGACAGGCCTGCTCAGCTTCAATCCCGATGCCAAGGTCACCGCGCCAGTGGGCTCGCAACTGGTGATCGAGTCGATCGGTGTGCGTCGCGACGATGCGGCACGCGAGCAGCGGCTGAAGGGGACGTCGATTCACCTTGGGCCGGAGGATCGCGATCTACGGGTGACCGGACGACTGCTGTCCTATGTCGATCCTGCGCGGCATCGTTTCCGTGTCCAGATCGAAGGCTACGACCAGAACTGGGTGGATCTGGGCAGTGATGGTGAGCGCCTGGTATCGCGCCTGCCTGCCGGCAGCTACCGGATGCAGGTGCAGGGTGCAGCCGCTGATGGTCCGTGGACGCCACCGCAGACATTGCAGATCGAAGTTGCGCCACCGTGGTGGCGCAGCAACTGGGCACTGGTGGCATGGGCGCTGCTGCTCGGAGTGTTGGCGGTGGCAGCGGTACTCGGGTACCGGCGGCGTGAGCGTCGGCGCAACGAATGGCAGTTGGCGCTGCACAAGCAGGAGTTGGCCGAACAGGCCTCGCAGGCGAAAACCCGTTTCCTGGCAACCTTGGGCCATGAGGTGCGCACGCCGTTGACCGGTGTCCTGGGCATGAGCGAGTTGTTGCTGAGCACCGACCTGGACGAACGCCAGCAGCGCTTTGCCGGTGCGATCCAGCAGGCCGGCACGCACCTGCTGGCGTTGGTCAATGACGCGCTGGACCTGGCGCGCATCGAAGCCGGCAAGCTGGAGCTCGACAATCGTCCCTTCGACCTCGGCCGCCTGCTGCAGGAAGTGAGCGCTCTGATGGCACCGATGGCGGAGCGTCGCGGGCTGGTGTTCGAGGCTGCCGCGCCATTTGCAAACCAGGTGATGGTGGTGGGTGATGCCATGCGCCTGCGACAGATCCTGATGAACCTGCTGGGCAATGCAATCAAGTTCACCGAGCGTGGCAAGGTCGCGGTGGGCGCGCAGCTGCTGCCAGGGCACGGCGGCATCTGCCTGAGCGTCAGTGATACCGGGCCGGGCATCAGTGCCGAGCAGCAGAGTCGTCTGTTCCAACGTTTTGAGCAGGCCGACGGCAACCGCACAGCATCGCGCTACGGCGGCAGTGGTCTGGGCCTGGCGATCTGCCAGGAGCTTGCCATGGCGATGGGCGGCAACATCCGCGTCGAGAGCCGCCTGGGTGAAGGCGCGTGCTTCGTGCTTGAAGTGCCGTTGCCATGGCAGCATTCGACCAGCGCCGGGGCTGTTGCTGCCGAGCCAGCGGTCGCGCTGCGGCCACTGACCATACTGCTGGTGGAAGACGATCCGACCGTGGCCCAGGTGATCACCGGTCTACTGACCGCGCGTGGCCACCGGGTGATACATGCCGCACACGGCCTGGCCGCGTTGGCCGAGGTCGGCGAGCAGGCATTCGATGTGGGTCTGCTGGACCTGGATTTGCCGGCGTTGGATGGCATCGCGCTGGCTGACCAGCTGCGTGGGTCCGGCCACCGTTTCCCGTTGATCGCGGTCACCGCGCGCGCTGACGCACAGGCCGAACAGCTGGCGCGCGCTGCAGGTATGAAGGGTTTCCTGCGCAAGCCGGTGACCGGGCAGATGCTGGTCGATGCGATCGCTGATGCGTTGGCGCCGGGACAGGCACAATAGTCGCCATCACAGGCGCGCCGGGCGGCGTGGCAGGAGGTTGGGTTTGATGAAATGGCTCGCAGGGTTGTTGCTGGGCGGACTGTTGCTGGTGCCATCTGTGGCACTGGCCGAAGTGCCTGCAACACCGCAGCCACGGCAGTTGACCGTGGCCGATGGCCTGCCTTCCAGCAACATCAATGCCTTTGCCGAAGACCTCACCGGTTACCTGTGGCTGGCCAGCCGTGACGGGCTTGCCCGCTACGACGGCCGCAATTACCGCATCTGGCGCGCGGAGAACGGGCTGCGCGACAACGTGGTGTGGAGTTTGCACGCGGATAAAAGCAACCGGTTGTGGATTGGCACGCAGAACGCCGGGCTGGTGATGCTGTCGCCGGACCGGCTCAAGTTCACCTTCTTCGACCAGCAGACCTATCCGCAGATAGGCAGCAATACGATCTGGGCCATCGCCTCCACGCCCGATGGCAGCGTCTGGTTCGGTACCGCTACCGGTGGCCTGCACCGGCTCGATCCGGACGGCAATATCCGTCGCTTCATGCCGATAGCCGGCGATGAGCACAGCTTGCCGGCGGCGTCGGTGACCTACATGACAGTCACCCCGGATGGCAGCCTCTGGGTTGGCACCAAGGGCGGCTTGGCGCGTTGGAATGGTGCAGGCTTCGACCGGGTCAGCAATGCACTGCTGCCTTCGCCGCGTATCAATGGTTTGAAGGTTGATAAGCAAGGCCGGCTGTGGGTGGCCACCAACGAAGGTGTGGTCCAGCGCCATGCCGACGGCCGCTTCGAGGCGGCAACCTGGGCAGGTGCCGCGCCTGGCGATGTGTTCAACATGCTGCAGTATTCAGCCGATGGCAGTTACTGGCTGGATACCCGTTCCGGGCTGGGCCGGATCCGCAGCAACGTGGTGCGCAACGTGCCCTTGTACAGTGCGCAGGAGCGCGGGATCGTCAAGCCCAACTGGTCCAGCGCCTACGAGGACCGCGAAGGCGGGCTGTGGTTCGCCAGTACCAATGCCGGGTTGTGGCATCTGCCACCGAGCTGGCGGCAGTTCTCGGTGTTGTCGCGGCATCTGGACGATCCATCCTCGTTGCGCAACCCCTATGCATTGGCCTTGGCGCCATCCGCCTCCGGCGGTATCTGGGTGGTGGGTACGCGCGGCGCCCTGGATCGACTCGACCCCGGTACCGGTGAGGTGCAACACCACCTGCAGGCGATTGATGGCAAGAACTGGCCGCAGTCGTTGGTTGAGGATGCACACGGCAAGGTCTGGATAGGCAGTCTGGATGCGCTGGTGCGCTACGACCCGAGTGACGGCAGCGTACAGCGCTGGCATGGCAATGACGGCAAGGACGCGGCGATGATCGGTGATGCCGACATCGTGCGCAGCTGCAATGGTGGCCGGATCTGGATCTATTCCGAAGACGGCGGCATGCAGCAGCGCGATGCCGATGGCCACGTGCTGCTGCAGTTGAAACCAGGCCAGGCCGGGGTGCCGGAAGCACTGATCGAAGACATGCAGTGCGGCCCTGCGGATCAGCTGTGGTTGGCGACCGGTACCGGCCTGCATGCCTGGCAGTCGCAGCAGGGGCGCTTCGCGCCGGTGCCGGGTGGGCCGACAGGGCGCGTCTCCACTTTCCACGTCACCGATACCGGGGTGGCCTGGATTGCCGGCCTTGGGCGCATGGACCGCTATCTGTGGGATGGGCAGCGCATGACCTTGCTTGATCGCGTCGGCGTTGAGCAGGGCTTCCCGATGCTGGCTGCCACCGGCCTGCTGGTGGACGCCGAGGGCGTGGCGTGGGCGATCAGTGCGCGCGGCCTGATCCGCATTGACCCGGCCAATCGCTCGGTGCGCATGTATGGCGTGCACGATGGCCTGCCTGGGCAGGAGTTCCGCCGTCGCTCGCTGGTGCAGGCGCGCACCGGCCAACTGGCCGGTGGCACGCCCGATGGTGTGGTGTTGTTCGACCCCAGCCAGGTGAAGCCTTCAACCCGCCGACCGCCGCTGATCATCGAGCGGGTCAGCGTGCGTCGCGGTGACAAGGAACGCGACATCACCCTGGAATCGCCCTTGCAGATCCTCGATGGCGACCGCGACCTGCGCATTGCCGCGCGCCTGCTGTCCTTCGCTGACTCGGCGACCAATACCTACCGCTTCCGCCTGGCCGGCTATGACCCGGACTGGGTGGACGTGGGCGCGTCCGGCGATCGCGTGTTCTCGCGGCTGCCGCCGGGGCGCTATCAGCTGGAGATACAGGCCGCCACTTCGGACAATGTGTGGTCGCCGGTGCAGACCCTGGCCTTCCGCGTGCAGCCGCCATGGGCGCGCAGCCCGGCCGGGGTGATGACTTTCCTCGTGATTGCTGTTGCGCTGATATTGAGTGGTGCCTGGCTGTACCAGCGGCGTCTGCGCCGACGCAATGAATGGCAGCTGGCGCGACACAAGCAGGAGCTGGCCGAGCAGGCGTCCCTGGCCAAGACCCGCTTCCTTGCCACGCTCGGCCATGAAGTGCGCACGCCGATGACCGGGGTGCTGGGCATGAGCGAACTGTTGCTGGCGACACCGCTGGACGAGCGCCAGCGTGGCTATACGCAGTCGATCCGCCGGGCGGGTGAACACCTGCTGCGACTGGTCAACGATGCGCTGGATCTTGCCCGTATCGAAGCCGGGCGACTGGAGCTGCAGAATCAGCCCCTGGAGCTGCGGCAGTTGCTGGAAGACGTGCGCGGCCTGATGGAGCCGCTGGCGCAGCGGCGCGGGCTGGCATTCGAGTTCGACAGCGCCGCTGCGCCACGCACGCGCCTGATCGGCGATGTGATGCGCTTGCGGCAGATACTGCTCAACCTGCTTGGTAATGCCATCAAGTTCACCAGCCATGGTTCGGTGAGCCTGCGCGTGCGCCTGCAGGACGGTGGCAAGGGTGTCCGTTTCGAGGTCAGTGACACCGGTCCGGGTATCAGCGCCGAGCAGCAGCAGCGCCTGTTCCGTCGCTTTGAACAGGCCGATGGGGCTCGCACCGCCGCGCGCTATGGTGGCAGCGGTCTGGGCCTGGCCATCTGCAACGAGTTGAGCGTGGCGATGGGCGGCAGCATCGATGTGGAGAGCAGTCTGGGTGATGGCACCTGCTTCATCGTCGACCTGCCGCTGGCCTGGGAAGTGCCGCCGACCTCGATGGACGATGATGCCACCAGCGGCGCGTGGATGAACCTGCCGGCGCAGCGGGTGCTGCTGGTGGAGGACGACCCGACGATTGCTGCGGTGATCCGTGGCTTGCTGGAAGTGCACGGGCATAGCGCGGTGCATGCCGCGCATGGCCTGGCAGCATTGGCTGAACTGTCCAGCCAGGAGTTCGATGTGGCCTTGCTGGATCTGGATCTGCCCGGCATCGATGGCTTCGGGCTCGCACGGCAATTGAAGGCAATGGGCTACGAAATGCCGTTGATCGCGGTAACCGCGCGCTCCGATGCCGAGGCCGAACCACTGGCGCGCGATGCCGGCTTTGCCGATTTCCTGCGCAAGCCGGTGACCGCACAGATGTTGCTGGAGGCAATCGCTGGCGTATTGGAGGCGCAGCGCCGGCAACAGGCACAGGCCGCGCCCGACTGAAGGGTGGGTTTACTCGGCAACTTCTTCCACCGCCCGCGGGTGCGGGCGGTTGTCGGGCAGCTGCCAGAACACCAAGGTCGAGCTGAGGGTGATCGCCCCGACGCAGAGGAAGGTGGCATGCAGTGCTGCGGTCGCGCCGTGGCCGCTCAAGTGAGTGCCAAAGGCCGCCAGCAGGCTGCCGGCGGTGGCCGCGCCAAAGCCGGTGGCGAGCATCATCACCATCGACAACAAGCTGTTGCCGCTGCTGGCCTGGTGCGTGTCCAGGTCGCGCAGGGTGACGGTGTTCATCACGGTGAACTGCATCGAATTGACCGCGCCGAAGATCGCCAGTTGAGTCAGTCGCAACCACAGCGGCTGCTCGGCGGTGATCAGCGCGAAACTGGCCATCGCCAGGCCGACGCAGACGGTGTTGATCATCAGGATGCGCCGGTAGCCAAAGCGTTCCACCAGACTCACCGCTGCGCGCTTGGCGGCCATGCCGGACAGGGCGACCGGAATCATCATCATGCCTGCGGTCATCGGGCTCAGGCCCATGCCGACCTGCAACAGCAGCGGTATCAACAGCGGCATCGCTCCGCTGCCGATGCGCGAAAACAGGTTGCCGAGGATGCCGATGCGGAAGCTGATCACCTTGAACAGGCTCAGCGGAAACAGCGCATTGGCGGCGTTGGCCGCATGCAGCCAGTAGCCGGCCAATGCGGCGATGCCAACCACTGCCAGCAGCAGCACCAGTGCATGCGCCGAGTTGAGCGCTGACACACCATCCAATGCCAGTGACAAGGCAATCATGCCGAACGCCAGCATCACATAGCCGGCCAGGTCGAAGCGTTGATTCCGCTGGCCGTAGTGGTCGGGCATGATCTTCAGCGCGGCGACGAAGCCGATGATGCCGATCGGCAGATTGATCAGGAAGATCCAATGCCAGGAGGCGACTTCCACCAGCCAGCCGCCGAGGGTCGGGCCCAGCAGCGGACCGATCAGCGCAGGAATGGCGATGAAGCTCATCGCCGACAGGAACTGTTCGCGCGGTACCGAACGCATCACCGCCAGACGGCCGACCGGCAGCAACATCGCGCCGCCGATGCCCTGCAGCACGCGTGAGGCCACCAGCCACTGCAGCGTGGGTGACAGCGCGCAGGCCAGCGAGCCCAGGGTGAACAGCACGATCGCGGCGAGGAAGGTGTGACGCGTGCCGAAGCGGTCGGCGATCCAGCCTGAGGCGGGGATGAAGGTGGCCACCGCCAGCGCGTAGCTGAACACCACCGACTGCATCTGCAGCGGGCTCTCGCCGAGGCTGCGCGCCATCGCCGGCAAGGCCGTGTTGACGATGGTCGAGTCCAGCATCTGCATGAAGATGGCCAGCGACACCAGCCATAGCAGCGGCTTCTGGGCGGAACTGGCGGCCTGCGGGATGGGGGGAGCTGGGGGCATCAAGACGACTCGCACTGGAGCAGGCGTTTATTGTCCTCCGATGCGTGTGCAGATGTTGCGTAGATCAGTCGCCGCCGCCAATGGTGTACAGGGTTGATCCGGAATCATCGGGGTTCCGGCTCAGCATGATGGTGGAATTGAGTTCACCGATGGTGATGCTCCAGCTGTCCTCGTCGATGCGTTCCATCTTGCAGTTGGTTGGGATGCCGGGGTTGTTGCGCGCCACCGGTGCACAGTCGCGCTCGCTGATCGGACGTATTTTCTCCAACGCCTCCTGCAGCGGAACCGCAAGCACCAGCGTGCGGTTGCCGTACATTTCGGCCAGCGTTTCGCGCGTCTCGGTCACCGGCAATCCGTACAGGGTCACCAAGCCGGGCCTGATCCGGGCGCTGGCATCGTACGAGGTGTCCTGCATGGCATCGGTGCCGACGGATTCGGTGCTGCAGCGGTCGAGCGAAAGGCGGGTGATGTACGGCCGCCAGCGAGGTGCGATTTCTTCTGCTCGCGCAATGCGGATCTGTTTGCAGCTGGTCGGGAAGTCCATCGGTCCGGTGCTGAAGATGGTCAGCTGTGCGACTTCAGGAAACGCGGCCAGCGTCGGGAAGTCGTCCTCGCCCAACTGCAGTGGCGGCGGTGCAGCACTTGCTGCAACCGGCGCAGCGATTGCCAATGCCAGCAGCAGTGACTTGCAACGTTTGGACATGGGACGTGGGCCTGATGAGGGGCGCCCAGCGTCCGGGCCCGGAAGATTGAAGTCAAGCTTCCGGGCCTTCGGACCTCAGCGGCGGCTGAGGCGATGTACTGCATCCACCAGCACGGCGACGTGCTCGGGGTTCATGTCCGGCGACATGCCGTGGCCAAGGTTGAACACATGGCCCTCGCGCGAGCCGCCGTTGCCGGCGGCGTAGCTTTCCAGCACCTTGCCGACTTCGCGGCTGATCGCATCGGGCGAGCCGTACAACGTGGTCGGGTCCAGGTTGCCCTGCAGTGCGACCTTGCCGCCGGCTGCGCGTGCAGCGTCTTCCAGCGAGATGGTCCAGTCCACGCCGACGCCTTCAGCGCCGCTGGCGGCCAACTCGGCGACGTACTGGCCGGTGCCCTTGCCGAACAGGATCAGCGGGGTGCGCTCGGCACCGTCGCCGCGCTTGAGCTCGCTGGCGATGCGGTTGAGGTAACGCAGCGAGAACTCGCGGTACATCGCCGGACCCAGTACGCCGCCCCAGGTGTCGAAGACCTGCAAGGCCTGCGCACCGGCCGCGCGCTGTGCCGACAGGTAGGCGATGACCGCGTCGGTCACCACTTCCAGCAGCTGGTGCAGGGCCTTGGGCTCGTTCAGCGCCATTGCCTTGGTGCGGGCGAAATCCTTGCTGCCGCCGCCTTCGATCATGTAGCAGGCCAAGGTCCACGGGCTGCCGGAGAAGCCGATCAGCGGCACCTTGCCGTCGAGCTCGCGGCGGATCAGGCGCACTGCGTCCATCACGTAGCGCAGCTCGGTTTCCATGCCCGGCACTGCCAGCTTGGCGACCGCGGCGACATCGCGCACCGGGTGCTTGAACTTGGGGCCTTCGCCGTCGACGAAATACAGGCCAAGGCCCATCGCGTCCGGCACGGTGAGGATGTCCGAGAACAGGATGGCGGCATCCAGGTCGAAGCGTTCCAGCGGCTGCAGGGTCACTTCGCAGGCGACTTCCGGGTTCTTGGCCATGCCCAGGAAGCTGCCTGCGCGGGCGCGGGTGGCGCGGTATTCGGGCAGGTAGCGGCCGGCCTGGCGCATCAGCCAGACGGGGGTGTAGTCCACGGGCTCGCGGCGCAGGGCGCGCAGGAAGCGGTCATTGCGAAGTGGGCTGGTCACATGGAACTCCTGGGTAAGAACCGCAGGCGCGCTGCGGCGCACCTGCAGGGAATGCGGGATTCAGGGCGCGGGCTGGCCGGCGGTGAACATCACCTGGAAGCCTTTCTTGATCTGGCCATCGCGGGCCTTTTCGAAGGCGTGGATGGCGTCGTCGTGCTGCAGGAAAAGCTCGCGGCGCAACTGGATGCGGCCACCGGTCTGGCCGCTCTCACGCAGCAACTCCCAGCCGCCGAGCAGATCCGGCACCAGGGACAGTTGAACGTAGCGGGGGGCTTCTTTGCCGCTGGGCGGCTGTTGCAGTAGGACGCGCATGGCGGCGATTGTAGCCGGTGTGCGGGTTTTGGGCTGGTTTTTGGGGTGTTGCGAAGAGCTACCCCTCCCCAGCCCTCCCCTGCTGCGCAGGGGAGGGGGCCGTCCTCTGCGATCTGTCAGATAACGACCATGCCCGCTCTTCCCCCTCCCTTGCTTAGCAGGGGAGGGTTGGGGAGGGGTAAGCCTTTGACTTCCCGCTCAACCCTGCCGCAGCACGTCCAACACCGCCGCTTCATCCACATCCGGCACCACCTCGGCCTTGCCGATGCCGCGCCACAGCACCAGTCGCAGGCGCCCGGCGATGTTCTTCTTGTCCAGACGCATATGCCCCAGCAGGGCTTCTGCATCCAGTCCGGCAGGGATCGCGGTCGGCAGGCCATAAGCCTCCAGCAGCTCGCGCAGAACCTCGGTATCGGCCGCATCGGCCATGCTCAGCGCCGCCGACAGCCTGGCCGCCAGCACCATGCCGACCGCGACCGCCTCACCATGGTTGAGGTTGTCGTTGCCCGGCGCGCCATACCCCTGTGCGGTTTCGATCGCATGGCCGAAGGTGTGGCCGAGGTTGAGCAGGGCGCGTTCACCCTTCTCCAGCGGGTCGCGTTCGACGATCTCGGCCTTGTGCTCGCAGCTGCGGGCGATGGCCTGGGCCAACGCGCCGTCGTCGCCGGCCAGCAGGGCCTGGCGTTCTGCCTGCAGCCATTGGAAGAACAGCGGATCGCGGATGGCGCCGTACTTGATCACCTCGGCCAGACCGGCCCGCAGCTCACGTGCCGGCAGGGTGCGCAGCGCAGCGGTATCCGCGACGACCGCACGCGGCGGATGGAAGGCGCCGACCAGGTTCTTGCCCTGCGGGATATCCACCGCGGTCTTGCCACCGACAGAGGAGTCCACCATCGACAACAAGGTCGTAGGCAACTGCACGCAGTCCACGCCGCGCATCCAGCAGGCCGCGGCAAAACCAGCCAGGTCACCGACCACGCCACCGCCGAGCGCCAGTACGCAGGCATCGCGGGTGGCGCCGAGGCTTGCCAGCGCGTTGATCGCGCCGCCGAAGTTGTCCAGCGTCTTGGAGGCCTCGCCGGCGGGGATGATGTGCTGGCCGATCTTCAGGTCGGGCCGGGCTGCCAGCAGCGCGGTCTGTACCTTGGCCAGGTAGAGCGGAGCGACGGTGTCGTCGCTGACCAGCAGTACGTGGCGGCCACGGATGGCACCGACCAGCGCCTGTGCCTGCGACAGCAGGCCAGGGCCGATATGGATCTGATAGGGGTGTTCGCCGCCGACGGCGACGGTGCGGGTGGGGGCGGTCATGCGGGGCGGTTCCAGAATCTGCCATTGCGCGGCAAGCCGTGTGACGGTGTGCGCGGTGGCGTCGGCGGGGGTGTAGAGGTCGGTATCGATGATCAGGTCGGCCAATTCGCTGTACAGCGGGTCGCGGATGGCCGCCATGGCGTGCAGCACCTGCTCGCGGTCGGGGCGTTGCAGCAGCGGGCGGGTCTTGTCGCGCTGCAGCCGCGACAGCTGCGAGGCCACGCTGACCCGCAGGTAGACCACGAAACCATGGGCGCGGATGCGTTCACGGTTCTCCGGGTCGAGCACGCAGCCGCCGCCGGTCGAGATCAGCTGGCCGCTGCTGTCCAGCAGGCGTGACAGGACCCGTTTTTCATGGGCACGGAAGCCGGCTTCGCCGACGTTCTCGAAAATGGCCGGAATGCTGGAGCCCACGTCGTCGACGATGGCTTGGTCGGCATCCACGAACACCAGCCCGAAACGCTCGGCCAGGCGACGGCCGATGCTGGTTTTGCCGGCGCCCATGGGGCCGACCAGGATGAGATTGGGGGCGGGATTCATTACCGGAAGATGCTAGCACCTCGTGTCAGTGCCTTAACACGGTAGCAGCCAAGCTCGGTAGTTCCACGAATGGTTCGTGGTGCAACCAAGGAGTTGGACATGTCAGTGGCGAAAATCATTGAAGTCAACGCGTCCTCCAAGACCAGCATCGAGGATGCGGTGCGCAGCGGCATCAAGAAGGTGGCCGAGACGGTCAAGGGCATCCAGGGTGCGTGGATCAACGAAACCAAGGTTGTCACCGACGGCGACGGCAACGTCACCGAGTGGCGGGTCAACCTGCGGATCACGTTCCTGGTGCAGTAATGCATGTGCAGTAATCGCGCGGTGGGTGCCCGCTGATCAGGCTGGGCACGCATCTGCAAGGGCTCGGCGGCGCCAGCGCCGTCGAGCCGTTCACGCCAAGCCGCTGTCGTGCAGCCTGCTGGACGGCATCAGTCCTATGGGTCTGTGAGCGGCTGCCGTTGTGCATCCAGTGCAATGACCCGGTCAGCGATGCCGGGCAGGGTGCGCAGCGCCTGCCGGCTGATGCGCTCGTAGAACTGCACGAAGCGCTCCAGCTGCGGCCTTGTCATGCTGCTGCGCCCAGGCGATGCCTGCTGCAGCGCCTGCTCCTGCTGCCAGCGCCAGTGCGGGACCACGGCGAAACTCGGCGGTTGCAGCATCCACAGCCGGTCAAAACGCTGCCACAGGCCGGGGTAATGCTCGGCCAGTGACTGGTTGCACCAGCGCCGCCAGCGGCCGTCGGCATCGGCCTCGCGTTCCAGTGCGTTCAAGGGCACCTGCAGCGCATCGTCGGCTTCTGCCGGCGTGCCCAGGAACCAGCCCTCGAACACCAGCAGGTCCAGTGGTTGTTCGATCCGCTTCCACTGTGATTCGGGAACGCGCTCGTCGGCAAGTTTGTCGAAGCGCGGCAAGGGGAAGCCTTGCCCGGCCTTGGCCGCATCCAGCGTGGCCATCGCCAGTGCAAGGTCATGCGTACCGGGCGGCCCGCGCGTGGCAAGCAGGGGGTGCACGCGATCGGCGAGTCGCTGCCGTTGGGCGCGGGTCAGGTAGGTGTCATCGATGGAAACAGCAGCGGCGCACAGGCCGCGCGTGCGCGCAAGGTCCACGATCTGCGCGGCCAGCGTGGACTTGCCGCTGCCTTGCACGCCACTGATCGCCAGTACTGGCGTGCGGTCGGCACTGGCCAGTGCATCATCCAATGCCTGTGCAACCAGTGCCGGCGCAAAGCGGCGTTGGGAAAAACTGTGCGGAACGGGGGACATGCCGCCACAATAGCCCAAACACGTGCCCTACGAAGCAGGACCATGACCAATCTTTACGCAGAAGCGCTTTCGACTTTCGCCGCATTGTTTGAAGAGGCCAAGGCTGGCAAGGAGATCGATGCCACCGCGATGACGGTTGCAACCGCTGACATCGATGGCCGCCCGTCGGCACGGACGGTGTTGCTGAAGGCTTTCGACGAGCGCGGCTTTGTGTTCTATACCCATCTGGACAGCCGCAAGGGCCGCGAACTGCACGACAACCGGGCAACGGCGCTGTTGTTCCTGTGGCGCAGCCTGCGCGAGGCTGGCATCCAGGTGCGGATCGAAGGTGATGCTCAGCTGGTATCGGCTGCCGAATCCGATGCCTACTTTGCCAGCCGCCCGCGCATGAGCCAGATTGGCGCCTGGGCCTCGGTGCAGTCGCAGCCATTGGCGTCGCGCGAGGAGTTCGAACAGCGCCTGGCCAGCTTCGAGGCGCGCTTTGAAGGCCGCGATGTGCCGCGCCCGGACGGCTGGGGCGGGGTGCGCGTGGTGCCGCGGCGCATCGAGTTCTGGTACGGCGCCGACTTCCGTCTGCATGAGCGCTGGTGCTACGAGGCCGATGCGGCGGGCGAGTGGAGCAAGCGGATGCTGTTCCCGTAACGGTGAGGGGAACATCGGCATGCAGTTGATTCCCGTTTTCCGCATCACCGTGTTCGTGCCGCCTGCGCAGCTGGAAACGCTTAAGCAGGGGATTCTGGCGGTGGATGACCTGGCCGCCGGTGGCTACGCGCACGGTATGTGGGAATCCGCGCCGGGCGTGGAGCAGTTCCGCGTGATCGAAGGCACGCACAGCGCCCTTGGCCTGGGCGGGGAGCTGGTGCGCGCGCCCACGGTGCGGCTGGAATTCTGCATTGCGCGCGATCCGCAGCGGCTGCAACGGATTCTGGATGATGGCATTGCCGCCCATCATCCCTGGAACAGCCCTGTCGTATTCGTCGATACAACGGAGTTCGCCGCATCATGATTGGCCCGCGCCGCATTGTCTGCCTGACCGAAGAGCCGACCGAAACGCTTTATGCACTCGGCGAGCAGGACCGCATCGTCGGCATCAGTGGCTTCACCGTGCGGCCGCCCGAGGCACGCCGCGACAAGCCCAAGGTCAGCGCCTTCACCAGCGCCAAGGTCGGCGAGATACTGAAGCTGAAGCCCGACCTGGCGATTGGTTTCTCCGATATCCAGGCCGATATCGCTGCCGAGTTGATACGCAACGGTGTGGAAGTGTGGATCGCCAACCACCGCAGCGTGGCGGGCATCATCGACTACATCCGGCGGTTGGGTGGGTTGGTGGGCGTGGCCGCGCGTGCCAATGCCTACGCGGACGAACTGCAGCGGGGCTTGGATGCAATTGCCGGGCAGGCGGCTAAGCTGCCGCAGCGCCCGCGCGTCTATGTCGAGGAATGGGATGAGCCCATCATCACCGGCATCCAATGGGGTGCTGAGCTGGTGGAGATCGCCGGCGGCATCGATGTGTTCCCGGAGTTGTCGCGTGAGCCGCTGGCCAAGGCGCGCATCCTTGCCACTGGCGACCCGGTGATCGCGCGCAACCCGGACATCATCATCGGCTCATGGTGCGGCAAGAAATTCCGTCCGGAGCGGGTGGCGGCACGTCCGGGCTGGGAGGCGATCAATGCCGTGCGTGATGGCGAGCTGCACGAGATCAAGTCGCCACTGATCCTGCAGCCCGGGCCGGCGGCCTTGACCGATGGCGTGCAGGCGATCGTGCAGATCATCAATCAGTGGTCGAAGCGGGCAGGGGCCTTGTAGGAGCGGCGTAAGCCGCGAAGCTCACAACAGCCCAGCCGCCGATCAATCTGCAATCACGGCACATCTGCCGGATGTGGGAGCGGCATGAGCCGCGAAGCTGGTGATGCTGGAAAGGCCGCAAGAGCTTAACCCTCCCCAACCCTCTCCTTGGCCTTTGGCCAAAGGGAGGGGGCAAGAGCTCATCCCCTCGGCGCCAACCCGCTGTAGCGTGCACGCGGCCGTATCAAGGTGCCCAAAGCCTGCTGTTCCAATGCATGCGCCAGCCAGCCGGTCAGGCGCGCGGTAGCAAACATCACCAGTGCATGCGCGCCCGGCAGTTCATGGACATAGCAGATAGCCCCCAGCATCCCGTCAATATTCGGCCGCTGTCCGCTGACCTCTTCGGTAGCAGCCAAAACCGCTTCCACATGGTGCATGCGCGGTGAATCGCCGCGCAGTTCACGCAATTGACGCAGAACCTCCGCGCCGCGCGGGTCGCCATCGGGATACAGCAGATGGTTGAAACCGGGTAGTTCATCACCGCGCCGCCAGCGTTCGGCGATGAAGGTGGCGGGTGACCCGCTGGTTTCGGCATCGACCAGGAGTGCATGTGCACGAGCGGTAGCGCCGCCATGGCGCGGGCCGGACAGGGCGGCCAATCCCGCGCTTACCGTCGCGTGCAGGTGTGCGCCGGTCGAGGCGACCACGCGCGCTGCAAACGCCGAGACATTCAACTCATGGTCGGCGCACAGCACCAACGCTGAACGCACCAGTTCGGCGAAAGCTGCATCGCCAGGCATCCAAGCATCGGCGTGCAGGCGATGTACCGGTCGCGTATCGGGCTCGGTGCCGACCAGCAACGCTGCGTTCTGGCGCAGCAGCATTGCTGCGACCTCGCGGCGTACCGATGTGGCGGCATTGAGCGATTGGCGCTGTTCCAGGGCCAGCAGCGGAATGCAGGCCATTGCGCGCTCCACCGGCGGCAGGCTGCCATCAAGCGCCAGGGGGGCGATGCGCGGCGGCCATGCCGGCAGGGCAGCCGCGGCGAACGGGTCCTGCTCCTCGCATTCCCACAGCAGCCGCGCGATGTCTTCCAAGGTGGCGCCGGCCTGCGCGGCAGCCACGGCTGAACGGCCTCGGTAATAGGGCGCATCCGGGCGGATCAGCGAGATGCGGGTTTCCAGCACTGGCAGACCGCGATCAAGGCTCTGTGCCGCGCCGCGTTCGGCGCCGCGTCCGGCCTGCTTGCGCTGCGCCAGGCGTTCGACTTCCGCCCGCAGGTACACCCGGCTGCGGGCGGATGTGCCCGGGCGCGAGCTGAGTTGACCGCGGCTGACATAGGCGTACAGCGTGGCAGCGCTGATGCCGAGCAGGGCGCAGGCTTCACTGGCGGGTATCAGTTCGGGGTCGAGGGCGTCGGGCATGGCGTATTCAATAGGTTGATTTATTGAATCAAGATTGATCAATGCATCTGATGGTGACAGATTAACCGTCACAGCGGAATGGCATGCTCGCCACCGCCCAGCCACAAGCCAGGAGCCATCCCATGAGTCGTTCTTCCGCCGGCGCTGCATTCCGCGCCGCACTGGCCGCCGAATCCCCCTTGCAGGTGGTGGGCGCGATCAACGCCAACCACGCCCTGCTGGCCAAGCGCGCCGGGTACCGTGCCATCTACCTGTCCGGCGGCGGCGTTGCTGCCGGCTCGCTGGGCCTGCCGGACCTGGGTATCAACACCATGGAAGATGTGTTGATCGACGTGCGCCGCATCAGCGATGTCTGCGACCTGCCGTTGATGGTCGATATCGATACCGGTTTCGGTCCAAGCGCGTTCAACATCGCGCGCACGGTGAAGTCGCTGATCAAGGCCGGTGCAGCTGCCTGCCATATCGAAGACCAGGTGGGGGCCAAGCGTTGTGGCCACCGCCCGGGCAAGGAAATCGTCTCGCAGGGTGAAATGGTCGACCGCGTGAAAGCGGCTGCCGATGCCAAGACCGATCCCGATTTCTTCCTGATCGCGCGTACCGATGCCATCCAGATGGAAGGCGTGGACGCGGCCATCGAGCGTGCGCTGGCCTGCGTGGAAGCCGGCGCCGACGGCATCTTCGCCGAGGCAGCCTACGACCTGGAGACCTATAAGCGCTTCGCCGACGCAGTGAAGGTGCCGTTGCTGGCCAACATCACCGAATTCGGCGCCACGCCGCTGTTCAGCCGTGATGAACTGGCCTCGGCCGGCGTGGCGATGCAGCTGTTCCCGCTGTCGGCGTTCCGTGCTGCCAACAAGGCGGCCGAGAACGTGTACGAAGCCATCCGTCGTGACGGCCACCAGCGTAATGTGGTGGACAGCATGCAGACCCGCGAGGAGCTGTACGACCGTATCGGCTACCACGAATTCGAGCGCAGCCTGGACAAGACGTTTGCTGCGAAGAAGTAACAGCACTTCCTTCTCCCTGTGGGAGAAGGTGGCGCGTAGCGCCGGATGAGGGTACGACGAAGTCTTTGTGGCTGACTGCACCCTCACCCCAACCCCTCTCCCGGCGGGAGAGGGGCATCAAAATCCCGCATCTGATCGAGGTTCACACCATGTCTGAATCCACCACCGCACCCGCGTTCAAGCCGAAGAAGTCCGTCGCCCTGTCCGGTACCGCTGCCGGCAATACCGCCCTGTGTACCGTTGGCCGCAGCGGCAACGACCTGCACTACCGTGGCTACGACATCCTGGACCTGGCCAACACCAGCGAGTTCGAGGAAATCGCCCACCTGCTGGTGCACGGCAAGCTGCCGAACAAGGCCGAGCTGCGCGCCTACAAGGCCAAGCTGAAGGCGCTGCGTGGCATTCCGGCATCGGTGAAGGCCGCGCTGGAAGAACTGCCGCCGTCGGCGCACCCGATGGACGTGATGCGTACCGGCGTTTCCGTGCTGGGCTGCGTGTCGCCGGAGAAGGACGACCACAACCACCCGGGCGCACGCGACATCGCCGACAAGCTGATGGCCTCGCTGGGTTCGATGCTGCTGTACTGGTACCACTGGAGCCACAACGGCAAGGTCATCGACGTGGAAACCGACGATGACTCGATCGGCGGCCACTTCCTGCACCTGCTGCACGGCGAGCAGCCGCGCGAGTCCTGGGTCAAGGCCATGCACACCAGCCTGATCCTGTACGCGGAGCATGAATTCAACGCCTCGACCTTCGCCTGCCGCGTCATCGCCGGCACCGGCAGCGACATGTACAGCGCCATCACCGGCGGTATCGGCGCACTGCGCGGCCCGAAGCACGGTGGCGCCAATGAAGTCGCCTTCGAAGTGCAGAAGTGCTACGAAACCCCGGACGAAGCCGAGGCTGACATCAAGGCCCGCGTCGAGCGCAAGGAAGTGGTGATCGGTTTTGGTCACCCGGTCTACACCGTGTCCGATCCGCGCAACAAGGTGATCAAGGACGTCTCGCGCGAGCTGTCGGCCGAGCAGGAAAACATGAAGATGTACGACATCGCCGAGCGTCTGGAGTCGGTGATGTGGGACATCAAGAAGATGTTCCCGAACCTGGATTGGTTCAGTGCCGTCAGCTACCACATGATGGGGGTGCCGACCGCGATGTTCACCCCGTTGTTCGTGATTGCACGTACCGCAGGTTGGAGTGCGCACATCATCGAGCAGCGCATCGACGGCAAGATCATCCGCCCGAGCGCGAATTACACCGGACCGGAAGACCAGACCTTCGTGCCGTTGGACAAGCGCGGCTGATGCCGAAGCATAGATGATGCGTGATGCCTAAAAGCCCCTCTCCCGCTTGCGGGAGAGGGGTTGGGGTGAGGGGAAGCTTCCAGCACGTACAGCCCGCTTCAAGCCCGTAAAAAAAGCGAAGCAAAGCTGGAGCTCAAGCGAGAGCAAGAGCAAGAGCAAGAGCTCCCCCCATCCGCCCTTCGGGCACCTTCCCCCGCAAGCGGGAGAAGGGAAATGCCAGATTCCATGTGCTGCTATGGGTTTGCTGCAATCTCAAGCATTCGCGCGTAACCCAAAGCACACCAGCAAGCCCAGACCCTCACAGGCCAGCCATGAATACCGATTACCGCAAACACCTCGCAGGCAGCACGCTCGACTACTTCGATGCACGCGCCGCAGTCGATGCCATCCAGCCCGGCGCCTACGCCACGCTGCCGTATACCTCGCGCGTGCTGGCCGAGAACCTGGTGCGTCGCTGCAATCCGGCAACGCTCAGCGATTCGCTCAAGCAGCTGATCGAGCGCAAGCGTGACCTGGATTTCCCCTGGTTCCCGGCGCGCGTGGTCTGCCATGACATCCTCGGCCAGACCGCACTGGTCGATCTTGCGGGTCTGCGTGACGCCATCGCCGACAAGGGTGGTGATCCTGCCAAGGTCAACCCGGTGGTGCCGGTGCAGCTGATCGTCGATCACTCGCTGGCAGTGGAATGTGGTGGCTACGATCCGGACGCGTTCGCCAAGAACCGCGCCATCGAAGACCGCCGCAACGAAGACCGCTTCCACTTCATCGACTGGACCAAGCTGGCCTTCGAGAACGTCGATGTGATTCCGCCGGGCAACGGCATCATGCACCAGATCAATCTGGAGAAGATGTCGCCGGTGATCTACCAGCAGGGCGGGGTGGCCTTCCCGGATACCTGCGTCGGCACCGACAGCCATACACCGCACGTGGATGCGTTGGGCGTCATCGCCATTGGTGTTGGCGGCCTGGAAGCCGAGAACGTGATGCTGGGCCGTGCCTCGTGGATGCGCCTGCCCGACATCATCGGCGTCAAGCTGACCGGCAAGCCGCAGCCGAACATTACCGCCACCGACGTGGTGCTGGCGATCACCGAGTTCCTGCGCAAGGAGCGCGTGGTTGGCGCTTACCTGGAGTTCTTCGGCGAAGGCGCCGCCGCACTGACCATTGGTGACCGCGCCACCATCTCCAATATGTGCCCCGAATACGGCGCAACCGCGGCGATGTTCTACATCGACCAGCAGACCATCGACTATCTGCGACTGACCGGCCGCGAGGAGGCGCAGATCGCGCTGGTCGAGAACTACGCCAGGACCACAGGTCTGTGGGCGGACGCACTGGAGACCGCGCAGTATGAGCGCGTCGTTGAGTTCGACCTGTCCAGCGTGGTGCGCAACATGGCCGGCCCCAGCAATCCGCACAAGCGCCTGCCGGTGTCGGACCTCGCCGAGCGCGGCATTGCCGATGAAGCCAAGCTGCTCAGCGGCAAGGGCGAGGAAGCCGAAGGCCTGATGCCCGATGGCGCGGTGATCATCGCTGCCATCACCAGCTGCACCAATACCTCCAACCCGCGCAATGTGATTGCCGCCGCGCTGCTGGCGCGCAACGCCAACGCGCGCGGTTTGACCCGCAAACCGTGGGTGAAGTCGTCGCTGGCACCGGGCTCCAAGGCGGTGCAGCTGTATCTGGAAGAAGCCGGCCTGCTGCCGGATCTGGAGCAACTGGGCTTCGGCATCGTCGCTTTCGCCTGCACCACCTGCAACGGCATGAGCGGTGCGCTGGACCCGAAAATCCAGCAGGAAATCATCGATCGCGACCTGTATGCGACCGCTGTGCTGTCGGGCAACCGCAACTTCGACGGCCGCATCCACCCGTATGCCAAGCAGGCCTTCCTGGCCTCGCCGCCGCTGGTGATCGCCTATGCCATCGCCGGCACCGTGCGCTTCGACATCGAGAAGGACGTGCTGGGCGTGGATGCTGATGGCAAGGAAGTGCGCCTGAAGGACATCTGGCCGAGCGACGCCGAGATCGATGCGGTAGTGAAGGCGGCAGTGAAGCCGGAGCAGTTCCGCAAGGTCTACAACCCGATGTTCAACGTGCGCGTCGAGCATGGCGAAAAGGTCAGCCCGCTTTACGACTGGCGCCCGCAGAGCACCTATATCCGCCGCCCGCCGTACTGGGAGGGTGCATTGGCCGGTGAGCGCACGCTGCGCGGCATGCTGCCGCTGGCGGTACTGCCGGACAACATCACCACCGACCACCTGTCGCCGTCCAATGCGATCCTGTTGTCCAGCGCGGCCGGTGAATACCTGGCCAAGATGGGTTTGCCGGAAGAGGACTTCAATTCCTACGCCACCCACCGCGGCGATCACCTCACCGCGCAGCGCGCCACCTTCGCCAATCCCAAGCTGTTCAACGAGATGGTGCGCAACGAAGATGGCAGCGTGAAGCAGGGCTCGTTGGCGCGGGTGGAGCCGGAAGGCAAGGTCATGCGCATGTGGGAGGCAATCGAGACCTACATGGAGCGCAAGCAGCCGCTGATCATCATCGCCGGTGCCGACTACGGCCAGGGCAGCTCGCGTGACTGGGCCGCCAAGGGTGTGCGTCTGGCCGGTGTTGAAGCGATTGCCGCCGAAGGCTTCGAGCGTATTCACCGCACCAACCTGATCGGCATGGGCGTGCTGCCGCTGGAGTTCAAACCGGGCACCAATCGCAACACGCTGGGCATCGATGGCACTGAGAGCTATGACGTGATCGGCCTGCGCACCCCGCGTACCGATCTGACCCTGGTCATCACCCGCCGCAACGGTGAAGTGGTCAGGGTGCCGATGACCTGCCGCCTGGATTCGGACGAAGAAGTTGCGATCTACGAGGCCGGCGGCGTGCTGCAGCGTTTCGCGCAGGACTTCCTGGAATCGGCAAACGCATGACTTGAGCCCCTCTCCCGCGCGCGGGAGAGGGGTTGGGGTGAGGGCATAGGCGGCTAGCATCGCATCCGGCCTTCCACATCACGATCGAAGCAAGGAAACCCGCACCATGTCCCACATTCCCCAGATCAAGATTCCGGCAACCTACATGCGCGGCGGCACCTCCAAGGGCGTGTTTTTCCGCCTGGAAGACCTGCCGGCCAGCGCCCAGCAGCCGGGCCCGGCACGTGACCATCTGTTGCAGCGGGTAATCGGCTCGCCAGATCCGTATGCCAAGCACACCGATGGCATGGGCGGCGCCACCTCCAGCACCAGCAAATGCGTGATCATCTCGCCCAGCAGCAAGCCTGATCACGATGTGGATTATCTGTACGGGCAGGTGTCGATCGATACCGACTTCGTCGACTGGTCCGGCAACTGCGGCAACCTGTCGACCGGTGCTAGCGCGTTCGCGCTGCACGCTGGCTACGTCGATCCCGCACGCGTGCCGGAGAACGGCACCTGCGTGGTACGCATCTGGCAGGCCAACATCAACAAGACCATCATCGCCCATGTGCCAGTCAGCAACGGGCAGGTCCAGGAAACCGGTGATTTCGAGTTGGATGGCGTAACCTTCCCGGCCGCCGAGATCGTGCTGGAGTTCATCGACCCGGCCGATGAGGGCGAAGGCGAGGGGGGCGGCGCGATGTTTCCCACCGGCAACCTGGTCGACGAGCTCGATGTGCCAGGTGTCGGCAAACTGCAGGTGACCATGATCACCGCCGGCATCCCCGCGGTCTTCGTCAATGCCGCGGACATCGGTTACACCGGTGCCGAGCTGCAACCGGTCATCAATGAAGACAAGGCGGCACTGGCAAAGCTGGAAGCCATCCGCGTTACCGGTGCCTTGCGCATGGGCCTCATCAAGAGCGCTGAAGAAGCGCTCAAGCGGCAGCACACGCCCAAGGTCGCCTTCGTGGCGCCCCCGCAGGATTACCTGTCCAGCGGCAACAAGCAGATCCATGCCGCCGACATCGACCTCAATGCCCGCGCCATGTCGATGGGCAAGTTGCACCACGCGATGATGGGCACCGCTTCGGTCGCCATCGCCACGGCAGCGGCAGTGCCGGGCACGCTGGTCAACCTCGCTGCCGGCGGTGGTCAGCGTGATGCGGTGCGCTTCGGCCACCCATCCGGCACGCTGCGCGTCGGGGCCGCGGTCGCGCTGGTCGATGGCCAGTGGACGGTCACCAAGGCGGTGATGAGCCGCAGCGCCCGCATCCTGATGGAAGGTTGGGTGCGCGTGCCCGGTGATGCGTTCTGATATCGCGCTCCGTCCATGGCAATGAGGGAGGCGAAAGAAGAGCAAGGGCTGCTGGAATCGGTGGCCCTTCTCTTTTTTGGGGTATCGAGGACTCACCTGTAGCGCGTGTTGTTCGCCGGGCGGGTTTCCAGACACATCTCCAGCAGGGGGCGCATCGCTACACAAGCCCTTACATGTGGGCTGGTTATACTCCGGCGATCTGCGGGAGGACGCCATGGGTAACAGGATGTTGAAGGGTATGCGTTGGGCTGCGGCCGCCTTGGTGGCGCTGGCCTTGGTTGCAGGATGCAGCAGGAACGAAACCGGGCAGCTGCCCGGCGCCAGCGGTGAGGCGATCCAGACCAAGCAGGAAGAGGTCAAGGGTTTTGCCATGCTGCGCGCCTACCCGGACCAGAAGGGTGGTGACGGCCTTGCGTTGGCGGTGGAGTTCTCGCGTCCGCTGGTCGGCACCCAGGACTTCGACAAGTTGCTGCGCTTCGAGGAGAAGGTCGGCAACGAGGACAGCAGCTGGTCGCTGTCGGACGACGGCAAGACCCTGCGCTATCCCTATGTGGAGGCGGCCAAGGAATACACGCTGATCATCTCTGCCGACCTGCTGGCCGCTGATGGCAATCGGTTGGGCACGGAAGTGAAGCAGAAGGTCTTCACCGGCGAGCTGGATCCTGCGGTGGGTTTTGCCTCGCAGGGCAGCGTGCTGCCGGCCCGCGAGAGCCGCGGCTTGCCGGTGGTATCGGTGAACGTGCCTGAGGTGGACGTCGAGTTCCTGCGCGTGCGCGAGAAGGACCTGCCAACCTTCTTCAGCCAGTACCAGCGCGGCGGCCGCCGTGGCAGCTGGGAGCTGGACAGCGAATACGGTGACAAGACCCCGCTCAACCAGCTGGCCGAACCGGTCTACGTCAACCGCTTCATCCTCGGTGGCAAACAGAACGAGCGGGTGCTGACCTATCTGCCTATCCAGGACGTCAAGGAGCTGCAGCAGCCCGGCCTGTACTTCGCGGTGATGAAGCGCACCGGCAGTTTCGACAGCGAGTTCGATACCTCGTTCTTCACTGTCAGCGACATCGGCCTGCATACCCGCGCCTACAAGGACAAGCTGTTCGTCCACACCGCTTCGCTGGCCGACGGCGCGCCGGCCAGGAAGGTCGAGCTGAAGGTCATCGACGGCAAGGGCGAGGTCATCCTCAAGGGCCAGACCGACGGCAATGGCAACGCCTTGCTCAACTACACGCTGGATGCCGCGCATGTGCTGGTCGCCAGCAGTGGCAGTGACACCACCATGCTGCCGTTCAACCAGCCAGCGCTGGACCTGAGCGAGTTCGCGGTGGCCGGGCGCCAGAACGCCAATTTCGACGTATTTGCCTGGTCCGGGCGCGATCTGTACCGCCCGGGCGAAACCGTGCGCATTTCCGCGCTGCTGCGCGACAACGACGGCAAGACCCTGGCCGGGCCAGCCACCGGCGGCCAGCCGGTGTTCCTGCGGCTCAAGCAGCCCGACGGCAAGACCTTCCGTGAAACCCGCTTGCAGCCGGGCGAGCAGGGCTATTTCGCGTTCGAGCAGACCATCCCTGTGGAAGCACCGACCGGGCGCTGGACCGTTGAGTTCCGCACCGATCCGGCCAGCAAGGAGGCGGTGCAGGGCATGACCCTGCGCATCGAGGAGTTCCTGCCCGAACGCATGAAGCTGGATCTGGCCAGCGCGCAGAAGACGCTGAAGCCGGGTGAAGCATTGAAACTGCAGGCCGATGCTGCCTATCTGTATGGCGCGCCGGCAGACGGCAACCGCTTCACCGCGCGTCTGGCGGTGGCAGTCGAACAGCATCCGGTCGAGTCGATGCCGGGCTGGTTCTTCGGCGACCCGACCGTGCAGCTGCCGCGCGAAGCCAATGACGTGATCGATACCACCCTGCCCAAGGACGGCAAGCTGCGCGAAGACGTTGCACTGCCGGCCGAGGCGGGCAAGGCCACCACCGTGGCTGCGCTGCTGTCCGGCAGCGTCTATGAAACCGGTGGCCGCACAGTTACCCGCACCTTGAAGCGGGTGATGTGGCCGGCACCGGCGCTGGTCGCCGTGCGCCCCTTGTTCAACGATGCCGATGGCGCCGATGCCAATGCCAATGCGCGCTTCGAGCTGATGCGGGTGGATGCCGATGGCAAGCCGCAGCCGGCCAAGGGGCTGAAGATCACCTTGGTGCGCGAGCTACGCGACTACCATTGGACCTATACCGACAACCGTTGGGACTACGACTTCACCCGTCGCTTCGAGAACAAGGAAACCCGCACCATCGATGCCGGTGCCACCTCGGCGCGGTTCGATTTCCCGGTCGAGTGGGGCGAGTACCGGGTGGACGTGTTCGATCCGGCCACCGGCCTGACCATGCGCTATCCGTTCCGCGCTGGTTGGAGCTGGGATGATCAGAACCGTGGGCTGGATGCCCGCCCTGACAAGGTAAAGCTGTCGCTGGACAAGACCGCCTACCGCGCCGGTGACACCGTCAAGGTCACGTTGACACCGCCGCATGCTGGCCGTGGCGTGCTGATGGTTGAAAGCGACCGCATGCTGTACGTGCAGGACATCGACGCCAAGCCGGGCAGCACGTTTGAAATCCCGGTCAGCAAGGACTGGGAGCGGCACGATGTCTACATCACCGCCTTGGTGTTCCGTGGTGGCAGCGCGCCGAGCAAGATCACCCCGGCGCGTGCCGTCGGCGTCGCGCATGTGCCGATGGACCGCCGCGACCGCCGCGTCGCGGTGGGCCTGATCGCGCCCAAACAGATGCGCCCGGAACAGCCGATGACGGTCACCGTCAGCGCGCCCGAGCTGGCCGGCAAGCCGGCGCATGTCACCGTCTCGGCGGTCGATGTGGGCATCCTCAACATCACCCGCTTCCCGGTGCCGGATGCACCCGGGCACTTCTTCGCGCAGCGTCGGCTGGGCGTGGATGCCTATGACATCTACGGTCGCGTGATCGAGAGTTTCGAGGGCAATAGCGGCAAGTTGAAGTTCGGCGGCGACATGGCATTGGCGGCCTTGCCGCAGGCCAAACGGCCGACCGCACGCGTGCAGACCGTGGACCTGTTCTCCGGCCCGGTGGCGCTCGATGCCAAGGGCAATGCGCGGGTGCGCCTGCAGGTACCGGACTTCAACGGCACCCTGCGCGTTTCGACGATGGTCTATTCGGCCGACCGCTACGGCAACCGGGATGTGGAGACGCTGGTGCGCGCGCCGATCCTGGCCGAGGCCAGCATGCCGCGGGTGATGGCACCGGGCGATCGCAGCACGGTTACCCTCGACGTGCAGAACTTCACCGGCAAGCCCGGCGAGTTCAACGTGCGCGTGGACGGTGAAGGTCCGCTCGGTATCGGTGAGTCGACCCGCACGGTGCAACTGGCGGTGGACGCCAAGAGCACGCTGAGCTTCCCGCTGACCGCGCAGGAAGGCTATAGCGTGGCCAAGGTGCGGGTGCGCGTTGATGGCAATGGCTTCAAGGTGGACCGCCGCTACGACCTGCCGGTGCGCGCGGCGTGGCCATCGGTGCTGCGTTCGCAGACCCGTACCCTGGACCCGCTGGCGCCGATCACCCTGGACAGCAGCTTTGCCAATGGGTTGATGAGCGGCTCGGTCAATGCGCGCATGCTGGTGAGCGCCTTGCCACCGATCCCGTTCGCCTCGGCCCTGCAGGGCGCCTTGAACTATCCCTATGGCTGCGCCGAGCAGACCACCAGCAAGGGGTATGCAGCGCTGATGCTGGACGAGGCCACGTCGACCATGCTTGGCGCCGATGGTCTGGACGCCAAGGTGCGCCGCGAGCGCATGGAAGGCGCGTTCGGCCGCCTGGCGTCGATGCAGGTGTCCAACGGCAACTTCTCGATGTGGGGCGATGACGACTACATCAATCCGGCGCTGACCCCGTACGTCGCCGAGTTCCTGCTCGACGCCAAGGACGCAGGCTTCGCGGTGCCGGAGAACGTGCTGCAGAAGGCCTTGAACCGGATCAGCGAAGACCTGCTCAGCGGTGGCAACCAGTTTTACGGCAGCGACCGCCGCGATGCGCTGAAGTTCGCCAACCAGGCCTATTCCGGCTATGTGCTGGCACGGGTCAACCGCGCACCGCTGGGTACGCTGCGCACGCTGTGGGACAACGAGCGCAGCAAGGCAGTGACCGGCCTGTCGCTGGTGCATCTGGGGGCTGCGTTGGCGGTCCAGGGTGACAGCAAGCGTGGCCAGGCGGCGATTGCTGCTGGCTTCGCCAAGTCCAGCGCCGATCGTCCGGAGTATTTCGGTGACTACGGCAGCCGCCTGCGCGATGAGGCACTGATGATCGCCTTGCTGCACGAACGCGGCCTCTCCAAGCCGGAATACGATGCGCGCGTGATTGATCTGGGGCGCACCCTGGACGCACGCCGCAACAGCGGCTGGATGTGGCTGAGCACGCAGGAGCAGGTAGCGCTGGCGCGTCTGGGCAAGGCCTTGATGGCCAACCAGAAGAAGCTGGTATCCGGTGAGCTGGCAGTCGGTGACAAGGTCGAGGACATCAGTGCACGCAAGGCCTTCGGCCGTGTCTTCGACATGGCGCAGCTGGCGCAGGGCGTGCGGTTCTCGCCGCAGGGCGAGGCGCCGATGTTCGCCAGCCTCGACGTTGCCGGCATCCCGCGTCAGCCACCGGCACCGGACAACAGCGTTATCGGCATCGAGCGCTCCTGGTTCGGCACCGATGGCAAGCCGTGGACGCCGCGTCCGTTGAAGGAAGGCGAGGCCCTGATCGTGCGGCTGAGCGTCACTTCCAACTCGAACATGCCCGATGCCTTGCTCACCGACCTGTTGCCGGCCGGCCTGGAAATCGAGAACTTCAACCTCGGCGATGCCAAGCAGTGGGCCGACGTGGTGGTGGGTGAGGTCAAGGTCAGCGACCGTTCCAGCGCCGCCGACGTCAAGCACGAGGAGTTCCGCGATGACCGCTATGTGGCTGCACTGAAGCTGTCGCGTGGCAGCACCGCGCACGTGTTCTATCTGGTGCGTGCGGTCACTCCTGGCACATACATGGTGCCGCCGCCGCTGGCCGAGGATATGTACCGTCCGGACATGCGCGGCGTGGGTCGTTCCAACCCCAGCACCATCACGGTGGTGCAGCCGTAGTCGCTTGCTCCCTCCCTTTGCCAACGGCAAGGGGAGGGCCGGGGAGGGGTAAGCTCTCCCACGGCCAAGCCATTCCGTCGCAGCGACACAGGCAATAATCGCGGCGTCAGGCTGCTGCTCCTGCACCCTCCCTTTGCCGAAGGCAAGGGGAGGGTGGGGGAGGGGTAAGCTCGTCCGCGGCCAAGCCGTTCCGCCCCAGCTCCACAGGCAATGTCTGAAGAATCATCCCCATTGAAAACGCGCGCCTCCCGGCTGAAACACGTTGCCACCCGCGTGCGCACCATCTTCACGCTCCGCAACCTGCGCTGGGCGCTTGCCGCCCTGCTGACCTTGTTGCTGGTGCTGGACTTGGCATTTCCGTTGCCGCTGCCGAAATCACGCGACACCAGTACGCTGGTGGTCGCGCGCGATGGCACACCGCTGCGTGCCTTCGCTGATGCAGAAGGCGTGTGGCGTTACCCGGCCGATGCAAAGACCATCTCGCCGCTGTACCTGCAGGCCTTGCTGACCTACGAAGACCGCTGGTTCTGGCGCCACCCCGGCATCAACCCGTGGGCGCTTGTGCGCGCTGGCAAGCAGATGCTGCTGGAACGACGCATCGTCTCCGGTGGCTCGACCCTGACCATGCAGGTCGCGCGCATCCTCGATCCGCATACGCGCACGCCCTGGGGCAAAGTGAAACAGTTGCTGCGCGCGCTGCAGCTGGAAGTGCACTTGAGCAAGGCACAGATCCTCGACCTGTACCTGGAACGCGCGCCTTACGGCGGCACCATTGAGGGCGTGGAAGCGGCGAGTTGGGCCTATCTGGGCAAGTCGGCCACGCATCTGTCGCAGGCCGAGGCCGCGTTGCTGGCGGTGTTGCCGCAGTCGCCGAGCCGGCTGCGTCCTGATCGGCACCCGGAAGCCGCGCAGCGCGCCCGCGACAAGGTGCTGGCACGCATGGCCGAGCTCAAGGTGTGGTCGGCCGATGATGTCGCCGACGCGCGCATCGAGCCGGTGGTGGCACGTTCGCTGCAACAGCCTTTGCATGCCGCCTTGCTGGCGCAACGCATGCGCAGCGCCTATCCGCGTGTGCCGCAGATCGAAACCACGATCGACAGCGGCCTGCAACGTACTTTGGAAGAACGTGTCTCTTCCTATTTCTCACAACTCCCGGAACGCACCTCGGCTGCGCTGCTGGTGATGGACAACACCACACTGGAAGCACGCGCCTATGTCGGCTCGGTCACGTTTGCTGACAAGGCCCGGCTTGGCCATGTGGATATGGTGCAGGCGTGGCGCTCACCGGGTTCAACGCTCAAGCCGTTCCTGTATGGCATGGCGTTGGACGACGGGCTGATCCATTCGGAGAGCCTGATCGTGGATGCGCCACAGAGTTTCGGTGGCTACCGACCGGGCAATTTCGATGCGGCATTCAATGGTCCAGTTGGTGCTGCAACTGCCTTGCGCTTGTCCTTGAACGTGCCGTCGGTGGATCTGCTGGACAGGGTTGGCACATCGCGGTTCGCTGCACGATTGGGCAATGCCGGCATCAATCTGCGTTTCCCGCATGGCACTCAGCCCAGCCTTGCGTTGATACTCGGTGGTACCGGGGCGCGCCTGGAGGATCTGGTCGGCGCGTTCTCCGCGTTCAACCGGGAAGGTATCGCCGGTCGCGTGCGCTACACGCCGAAAGACCCACGCATCGAGCGTAGGCTGGTATCGCCGGGTGCCGCATGGATCGTGCGTGATGTGCTCGAGTCCAATCCGCGCCCCGGTTACGGAGTAGGCACTTTCGATACCGGCAACCGACCGCGCGTTGCATGGAAGACTGGCACCAGCTACGGCTATCGCGATGCCTGGGCGATCGGCAGCACCCGCTCTTACACGGTCGGTGTCTGGGTTGGTCGTCCGGATGGCACGCCGCTGCCGGGCCAATACGGCGCGGTGACGGCCTTGCCGCTGATGTTCGAGGTCATCGACAGCCTGCCGCGCCAGGCCGCTGACAATGCAGTGCGGGCACGGCCGGACAGCGTCAGCGAGGTCGAGATCTGTTGGCCGCTGGGCATTGCCGCCGAGCAGACCCCGCCTGCCATGTGCCAGCGCCGGTTCCCTGCGTGGGTGCTGGATGGTGTGGTGCCGCCAAGCTTTCCTGAGCGCGAAGCGCGGTTATGGCAATCCGGGCGCATGCGTTTCCAGATAGATGCAAGAACCGGGCAGCGGCTGTCGCCCGGTTGCGAAGGCCATGCACACATCGAGGATCGCGAGATCGCGCGCTGGCCAGCGATGGCTTCGCCTTGGCTGACCGTGGCGCAACGGCAGGCGCAAAGCCTGCCGCCATTGGCATCGGACTGCGCCGATGACGGACGGCAGTCCGATGGCGTCTTGCATATCGATGGTCTGAATGACCTGGCCACACTGGCGCGCCCGCCGGGAGCACAGCATGGCCCGCGCCTGCAGCTGCGCGCGCTGGGCAGCGAGGCGACGATTGAATGGTTGCTCGACGGCCGTTGGATAGCGCAGACACAAGGTGCCCGCACCTTCACCCGCGACTTCAATGACGCCGGCGAACACACCCTGACGGCGCTGGCAGCCGACGGCACATGGACGCGCGTCCGCTTCCGCGTAGTGAACTAAGCGCCGCAATGTAGTGCCGAACGATGCTCGGCAGGGGCTTTCCAGCAATGCCCAGTAGTGCCGCGCCATGCTCGGCAGGGGCTTTCCAGCAATGCCCTGTAGTGCCGAGCAATGCTCGGCAGGGGGCTTTCCCAGCAATGCCCTGTAGTGCCGAGCCATGCTCGGCAGGGGCTTTCCCAGCAATGCCCTGTAGTGCCGAGCCATGCTCGGCAAGGGGCTTCCCCCGCCATGTCATGCAGTGCCAAGCCACGCTCTGCAGGGACCTTGTCGCGGCTACAAAATCGCCGGTAACGCCCCAGCCGAGCAGGGCTCGGCACTACGGGGAATTTTCGCGCCTTCAAACCGGCAAATTGGCCAGCACATGCTCGGCTCCGGATACTTCGAATTGTCCTGGCTGTTCGATGTAGGTAGCGCGGACCACGCCGTTCTCGATGTACAACGCAAATCGCCGCGAACGGATGCCCATGCCGGAGGCGCTGGCATCCATTTCCAGGCCCAGCGCGCGGGTGAAATCGCCGTTGCCGTCTGACAGCATCTGCAAGCCATCCGGTACCGATTGGCTCTTGGCCCAAGCCTGCATCACGAACGGGTCGTTGACCGCAATGCAGAACACTTCGATGCCGCGGTTGCGGAAATCCTCGAAATGCTCGACATAACCGGGCAGGTGGCGGGCCGAGCAGGTCGGGGTGAATGCGCCGGGCACGGCGAACAGCACCGCCTTGCGGCCATCGAACAATGCGTGGGTGTCGATCGTTTCCAGCCCTTCGCGCAGACGCTTGAGGGTGACTTCAGGGATGCGGTCGCCAACGTTGATGGACATGCAGGACTCCTAGGCTGAATTGAAGTTTAAAGAGACGGTGGAAGCACCGCGTCAACAGCTTGAAAAGGCGGTCTTCACACAATACGTCGTGTGCATGGGAAAGGCAGCGCCATTCCGGCATGCCAGTCCCCATATCTTGCAGGAGGACATCATGAGCATCGTACGTTACCGCCAGTGGCCGACGCAGTCCGAGATTCATCAGTTGTTGTCGCCATTGCTTGAAACCGTCACCAACAGCACCGCGTCAGCCTGGGCGCCTGCAGTCGATATCCGCGAGGAAGCCAACCGTTTCGTCGTTTCTGCCGATCTGCCCGGCGTTGACCCCGCCGGCATTGAAGTGCAGATGGAAAAGGGTGTGCTGACCATCAGCGGCCAGCGCAGCGCGCCGGAGCTGGCTGAAGGCCAACGTCTGACCCGCAGCGAACGCGGCCAGGGCGCCTTCAACCGTCGTTTCGTGCTGCCCGACAGCGCTGACGCCGAGGGCATCGTTGCCCATAGCCACAATGGTGTGCTGGAAGTGCGCATTCCCAAGCGCAGTGAGGCAGCACCGCGCCGCATCCAGGTGGTGCAGGGCCAGCCCAGCGCCTGACGGCGTGAGCGAACTTCCACCTGCGCAGGCACCGTGGCCCGGTAGAATGGGGCCACGGCGCCTGCCGATTGCACGATGGCCCGTTGCCGCAAGGTGTCGGGCCAGCTTTTTTTCAGAGGTGTGAGGATGGAATTCAAGGATTACTACGCCACGCTTGGGGTTGAGCCCAGCGCCGGTGATGCCGAGATCAAGACGGCCTACCGTCGGTTGGCGCGCAAGTACCACCCGGACGTAAGCAAGGAAGCCGGCGCCGAGGACAAGTTCAAGGCGGTCAATGAGGCCTATGAGGCGCTGCGCGATCCAGCCAAGCGCAAGGCCTATGACCAGCTGCGCGCGCAGGGCTATCGCCCGGGCGAGGAATTCAATGCGCCGCCGGGGTTTGGCGGCGGGCAGGGCTTTGATTTCGAGGAAGTATTCGGCGGCGGTGGCGCCGGTGGTGGTTTCAGCGATTTCTTCGAAAGCCTGTTCGCCCGGCAGCGCGGCGGCGCGGGTGCCGGTGGACGTCGCCCGGGCCCGGGTTTCGGTGGTGCCGGCCCGCAGCCGATGCGCGATACCCGCGCCAAGCTGTCGGTCCCGCTGGAGGCTGCTTACAGTGGCGACGGCCTGCGCATCACCGTGGACGGTCGCCAGCTCGACGTGCGCGTCCCCAAGGGCATCCGACCAGGCCAGGTGATCCGCCTGAGCGGGCAGGGCAGTGGCGGCGGCAACCTGATGCTGGAGGTGGAGTACGCCTCGCATCCGCAGTTCGAGGTGGATGGCCGCAATATTCTTTACACGCTGCAGGTGACGCCCTGGCAGGCTGCCTTGGGTACCAGCATCAGCGTGCCGACCCTGGGTGGCTCGGTGGAGCTGAAGGTGCCGGCCGATTCGGACAGCGGCCGCAAGCTGCGCCTGCGTGGTCGAGGCTTGCCCGGCAGCCCGGATGGTGACCAGATCGTGGAGCTGGAAGTGGTGGCGCCGGTAGCGAGCAACGAAGCCCAGCGCAAAGCGTACAAGGACCTGGCCAAGGCGTTTGGCGAGGACTGATCGCGGTTTGGTTTGCGCTGTTGCTGTTGAAGAGAAGCGGGCTTTGCCCGCTTTTCTTTTTTCTTTGGTTTATATCTTTAGCTAGAAGCTTGCCCTCACCCCAACCCCTCTCCCGTAAACGGGAGAGGGGCTAGTGCTCTACGAGCTCATGCAATCCGAGCCCCTCTCCCGCCTGCGGGAGAGGGGTTGGGGTGAGGGCAAGCTTCCAGCAAGCAAACCCTAAGCAAACCCCAACACCCAAAAACAAGAAAGGCGGGCAAAGCCCGCCTTTCCAAACCGCTTTCCCCAAGAAAGCAGCATCACCCAACCGGCGGTGCCTCGGCACTGAACACCTGCGCGATCACTGCAGACAGGTCGTCTTCGGTAAAGGGCTTGGTGATGTACGCCTTCGCCCCCTGGCGCATGCCCCACAAACGATCAGTGTCCTGATCCTTGGTGGTCACCAGGATCACCGGGATGTGCTGCGTGGTCGCCTCGCGCTTGAGCGTGCGGGTTGCCTGGAACCCGTTGAGGTTCGGCATCACCACGTCCATCAACACCAGGTCCGGCAGCACCTGTTTGGCAACCTCCACCCCAGAGGCGCCATCAGTTGCGGTGAAAATCTCATGCCCCAGCTTTTCCACAATGCGCTGGATGCCCATCAACTGCGATGGTGAATCGTCGACGATCAGGATACGCGCCATGTTTTTCCCCAAGTAGTGGCGGCAGTGTAGTGCTGGCGCGGCGCTGGCGTGAAGTGACGCACCTCACGCCAGGGCGGCTGATAGGCGATATCAGTCGATTCTTACGACGGTGCGGCCGAAGGATTTGCCTTCCAGCATCGTGGCGAAGACCTCGGGCAGGCCATCCAGGCCCACTTCGCGGGTACAGATGCGGTCCAGATGACGCGGCTTCCAGTCGCTGCCCAGACGCTGCCAGACCTGCTCGCGGATGTCGCGGGCGGTGCCGGCCGAAGCCACGCCGAGCAGGGAGACGCCGCGGATGATGAAGGGCATCACCGTCATGTCCAGCTCGCCGGAGGCGGCCAAGCCGGCCGACGCCACGTTGCCATAAGGGCTGGTCTGCGCCAGCAGGCTGGTCAGCATGCTGCCGCCGACGTTGTCCAGGCCACCGCCAAAGCGTGCCGATTCCATCGGCCGGGTGGTGGCCAGCGCATCGCGACCGAGGATCTGGCTGGCACCGATGGCGGTCAGGTAGTCGGCCGCCTCGGCCTTGCCGCTGATCGCGTGCACCTCGTAGCCAGCCTGGCTGAAGATGTCCACCGCCAGCGAGCCGACCCCGCCGGTAGCGCCGGTGACGGCCAGCGGGCCGTGGGCCGGGGTCTGCCGGTTGTCGGTCATGCGCAGCAGTGCCAGCGCGGCGGTGAAGCCGGCCGTGCCCAGCACCATGGCCTCGCGCAGGCTGAGCTGGGCCGGCAGCGGGATCACCCACCTGGACTCCAGGCGCACGTACTGGCTGTAGCCGCCGTCACGGGTTTCGCTCAGGCCACAGCCGGTGGTCAGCACCTGGTCGCCTTCACGGAAGGCCGGGTCGCTGGAGGCGACAACCTCGCCCGCCACGTCGATACCGCCGACCAGCGGGAAGCGACGCAGGATCTTGCCCTTGCCGGTGCCAGCCAGCGCATCCTTGTAGTTGACCGAGGACCAGCGGGCGCGGATCACCACCTCGCCCGGGCTCAGCTGGTCCAGGTCCACTTGTTCAGGACCGCTGCGGTAGCCCGCGTCGTCGTTGTGGATGCGGAAGGCGGTGAACGGGGCGGTATGGGACATCGGTAGGCCTGCGTCGGAACGGGGGAGTGCAACCATAACTGTTGTGAAAACGCTGGTCTGCCCTTATTCCTGTTCAGAGCAGGTGCCGGGAGGGGCCTGCACGGATACTGCGGGACCCGTCTTGGCTGGGGCTCGCACCGCCGGATCAGCTACCTGGCTCGCTGATCAGTGAGTAAAACTTTCCGTTCAGGTAGCCCCGAACCTGTTCAGAGTCTGCCTTGTTAGAATCGGGATTCGATAGATGGTCAGGTCCTCGGCGGGAGCCCCCGCAGCCTGGCCCTTACAGATGGAGCATGCATGGCCTGGAATACACCCGGCGGCAACAGCGGTGGTGGTGCGGACAACAACCGCGCGCCGCGTACGCCACGTGGCGGCAATGGCGGAGGTTGGGGTGGTGGACTGCCCGGTCCGCTGCGCGACCTGTTTGATGGCGGTATCTGGCGCTGGGTGCTGGTCGCGTTGGCTCTGCTGTTGTTGTTCTCCAGCTTCCAGCTGATCGGCGAACAGCAGCGCGGCGTGGTCCTGCGCTTCGGCGAGTACTCGCGCATCCTGCAGCCGGGCCCCAACTTCAAGCTGCCGTGGCCGCTGGAATCGGTGGTCAAGGTCAATGCGACCCAGATCAAGACCTTCAGCAGCAACGTGCCGGTGTTGACCCGGGACGAGAACATCGTCAACGTGTCGGTCAACGTGCAGTACCGCGTGGACGACCCGCGCGAGTACCTGTTCGGTACGGTTGATGCTGACCAGATGCTGGAACAGTCCGCGCAGAGCGCCGTGCGTGAGCAGGTTGGCCGCGCCGACCTGAATACCGTGCTGAACAACCGTGGCCCGCTGGCCGTGGTCGCCGAGCAGCGCCTGCAGGCCTCGCTGAAGACCTACAAGACCGGCCTCAGTGTGACCGGCCTGACCCTGCCCGATGCGCGTCCGCCGGAAGAAGTGAAGCCGGCCTTCGACGAGGTCAACGGTGCCCAGCAGGTCAAGGAGCGTTTGATCAACGAAGCCCAGGCTTACGCCGCCAAGGTTGTACCCGAAGCGCGCGGCCAGGCCTCGCGTGCCCGTACCACCGCCGAAGGCTACAAGCAGGCCATCGTCGCCCGCGCCGAAGGTGACGCCCGCCGTTTCACCCTGTTGCAGGGTGAGTACAAGAATGCGCCGGAAGTCACCCGCAAGCGCCTGTGGCTGGAAACCGTGCAGCAGGTGCTGGCCGAGAACCGCAAGGTCATCGGTGGCGACGGCCGCCAGCTGATCTACGTGCCGATGCCGGCCGATGCCGGCAAGACCTCGGCTGCCCCGCAGCTGACCCCGGAAATGGTGGCACCGGCCTTGCCGGCGGCGACCGACAGCATTCGCAATGCGGACCGTTCGGTCTCGCGCTCGGCATCGCGTGAGGAGGCCGGCCGATGAAAAATTCAGTCGTTATCGGCGTACTCGTCGCGGTGTTGCTGGGCCTGTTGGGGTCGGTCTATGTGGTTCGCGAAGACCAGACCGCCATGGTGCTCAACCTGGGCAAGGTGGTGCGTGCCGACATCAAGCCGGGCCTGCACTTCAAGGTGCCGCTGGTTGAAACCGTGCGCGTGTTCGACCGTCGCTTCCAGGTGCTGGACACCGCCCCGGCGCGTTACTTCACTGCCGAGCAGAAGGACGTCAGCGTCGACTTCTTCGCCATTGGCCGGATCTCCGACGTGCGCGCCTACTACCGCGCCACCGGCGGCGACAGCAAGATCGTCAACGCCCGCCTCGCACCGATCATCACCGACTCGCTGCGTAACCAGATCAACTCGCGCACCTTGCAGGCACTGGTGTCCGGTGACCGTGGCGAGTTGATTGCCGGTCAGCTGAAGTCGATCAACGAGGCGATTGCTGCCTTGGGCATGGAGATCATCGACCTGCGCATCAAGCAGATCGACCTGCCGACCGACAGCCAGGTGATTGCCGACGTCTACGAGCGCATGCGCGCCCAGCGTAAGCAGGAGGCCGCCAAGCTGCGCGCCGAGGGTGAGGAGCAGTCGCTGACCATCCGCGCCCAGGCCGACCGCGAAAGCACCGTGATCGTGGCCGAAGCCGAACGTGATGCGCAGCAGCTGCGCGGTGAGGGCGATGCCCAGGCCGCGTCGATCTACGGCAAGGCCGGTTCGGCTGACCCGTCGTTCTACGCCTTCTACCGCAGCCTGGAGGCCTACCGCGCCTCGATGACCGACGGCAACGGCGTGATCGTGCTCGACAAGAACGACCCGTTCCTGCAGTACATGAAGAGCGATCGCTGATCGCTCGGCTTGGGCCTTGCTCAAGCCCCTCTCCCGCTTGCGGGAGAGGGGTTGGGGTGAGGGCAGCTTTTGCGGGCGTAGCCCTGTAGTGGCGCGCCCTGCGGGGGAGGGGCGTTGGAAGCACAATTATGCGGCCCCACA
>NZ_JASCOR010000050.1 GCF_029959445.1 Stenotrophomonas sp. PS02298
GTGCCGAGCCATGCTCGGCTGGAGCTTTACCGGTACAGCCCCTGCAGAGCATGGCTCGGCACTACAGGTCTCAGCGGGCCAGGCCTTCCAGTAGCGGCTGGATGTTGGCGGTTTCGCCATTGACTAGAAGCGGGCCTTCCGGCAACTCCAGTGGCAGCACTGCAAGCGCCAATGCGCCGGCCACACAGGCGACGCTGCCGATGTTGCTGTCGCCGTGCTGGATCGCGTCGCCAGAGTTTGCGAATGATGCGCATTCCAATAACGCCAGAGAGCGCTTGGCCTTGCCCAGGAAATGGGTGCGGGCAACGATCTCCTGGCCGGGATAGCAGCCCTTCTTGACGCTGTAGGCGTTCAAGCGATCCAGTCCCAGTTGCTGCGGCGTCCATTGCTCACGCTGTGCATCTTCAAGCCGGGGCAGGCCAAAACGAAGGTCGGATTGACGCCAGGCCAATTCAGCGGTGCTGTCGTTGGCAGCGGCTATGTTGCTGATCTGCAGCGTGCGTGGAACCGCTGCGCTGCCCACATCCAGCTCGATGACGGCATCGGACAGCTGCGCCAATTGCGCACCATGGGCCGAAACGGGCGCTTCCAATGCGGCATTCACTGCCAGCGTGCTGGCATGGCTGATGACGACCTTGCGGCGGAACACGAAGCGCCGCAGTTGTTCGGCCATGGCCTCGGCGCCGCCGTCGTGGCAGACAAGCAGCAGGGTCTGTGCGTCTACCCGTACCAGCTGAAAGATAGACAGCACGCGGCCTTTGGCGGTCAGCCAGGCGCTCCATTGCCAATGACCGTCGGCCAGCGAGGGCACGTCATTGGCGAACTGGGCTTGGGCGAAAGCGACCGCATCGGCTCCCGCAAGACTCACGATCTGAGCCTTGGAAAGTGTGCGGAAACCGGTGAAAGCAGGGGCGAGGTTGTCAGACACGTGACTGAGGACTAAAATTTGTGCGTTGCGAGACCACCAATGATAGGCCAAACAACCCCCACTCCCGAGCCCGAAGCTGAAGCCCCGTTGGGCCCCGAGAAGCAGCCGCTTCCCGAGGTCGCGCCGGTGCCTCAGGAAATAGGCGGCCGCGGCGGACTCGATCCGGTGCGGTATGGCGATTGGGAGAAAAACGGGCGCTGCATAGATTTCTGAGCAGCGTTGAGCCAACGCGGCATTGAGCCGCCCAGCCGAGATATGAGTCAGCGAATGGCGAACAGACCCCGCCCCCTTTCTCCGCACCTGCAGGTGTATCGCTGGCAGATCCAGATGGCCACCTCGATCCTGCATCGAGTAACCGGCATCATTCTGACTGTCGGTTCCCTGATCATCGCGGGCGGCTTGTTCGCCCTGATGATGGGGCCTGAGTCCTGGAACTGCTTCACCACCCACGCCAGCGCCTGGTACGGCAAGGTGATCCTGTTCGGTTGGACCTGGTGCTTCGCCTATCACCTGTGCAATGGCATCCGCCATATCGTGCAGGACTTCGCCATCGGCTACGCCAAGGCTACCTTCATCCGCAGCAGCTGGGTGTCGGTGATTGCCTCGCTGGTGCTGACCGCGCTGATCTGGGCTTACGTCTGCATGGGAGCCGCCGCATGAGCAAGTACCGCACCCCGCTGAAGAATGCGCGTGGCCTTGGCAGCGCCAAGTCCGGTACCGAGCACTTCGTCCACCAGCGCCTGACCGCAACCGCCCTGGTCGCACTGACCATCTGGTTCCTGTGCCTGGTGCTGAGCCTGATGGGCGCCGATTACGTCACCGCCGTGGAAACCATTGCCAAGCCGTGGAACGCGATCCTGCTGGGTGGTTTCCTGGTCGCCATGTTCTGGCACGCCCAGCTTGGCCTGCAGGTGGTCCTCGAGGACTACATCCACAATTCGCTGATGGCCCTGGCCCTGCAGACCACGGTCAAGTTCGTCGCCGTGCTCGGCGCCATCGTCAGCATCTTTGCGGTTGCCCGCATCGCGTTTGGGAACTGATACATGTCCGCTTACAACATCACTGAACACAAGGTCGACATGGTCGTCGTCGGCGCCGGTGGCGCTGGCCTGCGTGCAACGTTTGGCCTGGCCCAGAAGGGCCTGCAGACTGTCTGCATCACCAAGGTCTTCCCGACCCGTTCGCACACCGTGGCAGCACAGGGCGGTATCTCCGCCGCGCTTGCCAACATGGGCGAGGATGACTGGCGTTACCACTTCTTCGACACCATCAAGGGCTCGGATTGGCTGGGCGACCAGGACGCCATCGAGTACATGTGCCGTGAGGCCATCCCGGCCATCATCGAGCTGGAGCACTACGGCGTTCCGTTCTCGCGCACCGAAGAAGGCAAGATCTACCAGCGCCCGTTTGGTGGCATGACCACCAAGTACGGTGAAGGCCCGTCCGCGCAGCGTACCTGCGCCGCCGCCGACCGTACCGGCCACGCCATCCTGCACACCCTGTACCAGCAGTCGCTGGCGCATGATGCGCAGTTCATGATCGAGTACTTCGCACTCGACCTGATCTTCGACGACGAAGGCGTCTGCCGCGGTGTGCTCGCCTTGGACATGGCCGAAGGCACCTTGCACCTGTTCCGTTCGCAGGGCGTGGTGCTGGCAACCGGCGGTTATGGCCGCGCCTACTTCAGCGCCACCTCGGCGCACACCTGTACCGGTGACGGCGGTGGCCTGGTGGCCCGTGCGGGCCTGCCGCTGCAGGACATGGAGTTCGTGCAGTTCCACCCGACCGGCATCTATGGCGCCGGCTGCCTGATCACCGAAGGTGTGCGAGGCGAGGGTGGCATCCTGCGCAACAGCAGTGGCGAGCGCTTCATGGAGCGCTATGCACCGCATTACAAGGATCTGGCATCGCGTGACGTGGTGTCGCGTTCGATGACCATCGAAATCCGTGAAGGCCGCGGTGTCGGCGAGCACAAGGATCACATCCTGCTCGACCTGACCCACCTCGGCCCGGGCGTGATCGACGACAAGCTGCCGGGTATTGCCGAAAGCGCGCGCATCTTCGCGGGCGTGGACGTGCACAAGCAGCCGATCCCGGTCATTCCGACCGTGCACTACAACATGGGCGGCATCCCGACCAACTACCACGGTGAAGTGGTGCGCAAGGTTGGCGACAACCCCGATGCAGTGGTGCCTGGCCTGTACGCCATCGGCGAAGCGGCCTGCGTGTCCGTGCACGGTGCCAACCGTCTGGGCTCCAACTCGCTGCTCGACCTGGTGGTGTTCGGTCGCGCCGTGGCCAACCGCTGCGCCGAGACGATCAAGCCGGGTGCTGCGCACAAGACCCTGCCGTCGGACGCCTGCGACAAGGCCCTGGGCTTGCTCGACAAGCTGCGTCACGCCAATGGCGATACGCCGACCTCGGTCATCCGCGACAACATGCAGCGCACCATGCAGAACGATGCAGCGGTGTTCCGCACCAGCAAGACGCTGGAAGAAGGCTGCCAGAAGATGGCGCAGGTGTTTGATTCGTTCCAGGACGTCAAGGTTTCCGACCGTTCGCTGGTCTGGAACTCGGACCTGATCGAGACCTACGAGCTGAACAACCTGCTGCTCAATGCAGTGGCGACCATCAACTCGGCCGAGCAGCGCAAGGAAAGCCGTGGCGCCCACGCGCACGAGGACTTCCCGGACCGCGACGACGTCAACTGGCAGAAGCACACGCTGGTCACCGTCGACGACAAGGGCAAGTGCAGCTTCGATTACCGCCCGGTGCACATGTACACGCTCAGTGATGACGTGTCCGTGGTGCCGCCGAAGCCGCGCGTCTACTGATCCGGGGAACTTACGAACATGGCTGAATTTGCACTCCCGAAGAACTCCCGGTTGACCAAGGGCAAGCACTTCCCCGCCAAGGGCGGCGCGAAGAACACGCGTACCTTCAAGATCTACCGCTGGAGCCCCGATGGCGACCAGAATCCGCGTACCGACACCTACGAGATCGACCTCGATGCGTGCGGCCCGATGGTTCTGGACGCGCTGATCAAGATCAAGAACGAGATTGATCCGACCCTGACCTTCCGTCGCTCCTGCCGCGAGGGTATCTGCGGTTCGTGCGCGATGAACATCGACGGCACCAACACGCTGGCCTGCACCCGCGCCATTGCCGATTGCGGCAAGGCCGAAGTGCCGATCTACCCGCTGCCGCACATGGACGTGGTCAAGGATCTGGTTCCGGACCTGACCCACTTCTACGCGCAGTACGCCTCGATCAAGCCGTGGATCCGCACCCAGACCCCGGCTCCGGCAGACCGCGAACGCCTGCAGTCGCCGGACGACCGCAAGAAGCTGGACGGCCTGTACGAGTGCATCCTGTGCGCCTGCTGCTCGACCAGCTGCCCGAGCTACTGGTGGAACGGCGAGCGTTACCTTGGCCCGGCGATCCTGCTGCAGGCTTACCGCTGGATCATCGACTCGCGCGATGAAGACACCGGCGCACGCCTGGACGATCTGGAAGATCCGTTCAAGCTGTACCGTTGCCACACCATCATGAACTGCGCACGCACCTGCCCGAAGGGCTTGAACCCGGCACTGGCAATTGCCGAGATCAAGAAGCTGATGATGGCGCGCCGCGCTTGATGCGGGCTTGCCCCGGTGCAAGCTGGGGTGCTCGCGCTTGATGTGCGGTTGTTCTCCCTTCTCCCGCCTGCGGGAGGACGGGGGCGGCGCAAGATGGTCGGGTTCCCGAGGCGGTTGGTGTTTCTTCTCCCGCCTGCGGGAGAAGGTGCCCCGAAGGGGCGGATGAGGGGAGCCTTTGACGTTGCCCTTGCTGAACTCTGAGCCGCGGTCTGGATGAACTCCTCCAGGAGCAGCCCTCACCCCAACCCCTCTCCCGTAAACGGAAGAGGGGCTCAAGCTTGAAGCCATGCAGACCGAAGACGAAATCCTGTTGAAGAAGCTGCGCTGGCGCTGCCGGCGTGGCATGCGCGAGCTGGATCAGCTGTTTGGCCGTTATCTGGACCGCCGTTGGCTGGAAGCACCTGCGGCCGAGCGCGAGGTTTTCCTGCAGTTGCTGGACACCGAAGACGATAAGTTGTGGCGCTGGTCCATGGGCTACGAGGTCTGTCCGGATGCGTCGCAGGCGCAGCTCATCGCCTATATCCGCGCCCTTCCGGTGTGAGTGGCGCCCATCGCGCTGGCTGAGCTGCGCGATCCTGGGCCTGGCGGTACTGGCTGCCATTTCGATACTGAACTGTAAATTGGAGCCGGGCCATGCCTGGCCGTTGGCGGTGTGCGTGCTTGGCTGGGGGCTGCTGCAGGTGCGCGCAGAGGCGCGCAAGCCATGCCGGAACATTCTCATACCGTCGCCGCCAAGTTCGCCCTGCGTCGACGCTACATCTGTGCAGCATGTCGAACTGCTCGAACGCGGCCCGCTGCTGGTACTACGCTGGCGGCAGGGCAAACGCAGCCAACAGCTGCTGTTCTGGCCCGATACGCTGCCCAGGGCGCAGCGACGTGAACTGCGACTGGCCGTGAAGGCGCATGGCGTTTCCCGCCAGCCGCCGGGAATGGCACCATAGCTGTCAGTTCACGGGCAGACCCGCATGTTCAAACCCTTACCTGTCGCAATTGGATTGCGCTATCTGCGCGCCAAGCGCCGCAATGGCTTCATCTCCTTCATTTCCATGGCTTCCATCCTCGGCATTGCGCTCGGGGTGATGGTGCTGATTACCACCCTGGCGGTGATGAGCGGCTTCCAGAAGGAAATCCGCGACCGCCTGCTGCAGATGTCGGCCCACGCCACGGTCAGTGCCGATGGCGAGCCGATGGCCAATTGGCAGCACGCCATCGACGTGGCGACCAAGGATCCGCGCGTGGCTGGTGCCGCGCCGTACATCGAGATCCAGGGCATGTTGAGCGGCCTGCGGGTGCAGGGCGCGATCATCCAGGGCGTTGACCCGGCGCAGGAATCCAAGGTCTCGGTGCTGGCCGAGAAGATGACCAAGGGCAAGCTGGACAGCCTGCAGCCCGGCGAATTCAACATGGTGGTCGGCAAGGAGCTGGCGATCTGGTTGGGTGTGGATGTCGGCGACAGCGTCGTGGCCACGCTGGCCGAAGTGCAGGGCACGCCGATGGGCGCCATGCCGCGGGTCAAGCGCTTCAAGGTGAGCGGCATCTTCGAGGCCGGCTCCAATGAAGTCGACCGCGGCGTCGCCTTCACCAACATGCAGGACATGGAGCGCGTGCTGCGCATGGACGGCGTCACCGGCGTGCGCTTGAAAATGCACGACATGGACCAGGCCTATACCGTGGCCCGCGATCTGGCAGTCAACCTCAACGGCTATTACCGGGTGAGCGATTGGACCCAGGAGAACGCCAATCTCTACCACTCGTTGCGCATGGAAAAGACGGTGATGGGCATCCTGTTGTCGCTGATCGTGGCGATGGGTGCATTCAACCTCGTGTCCTCGCAGGTGATGCTCGTTACCGACAAGCAGGCCGATATCGCCATCCTGCGCACGCTTGGCCTCACGCCCGGTGGCGTCATGCAGGTGTTCATGGTGCAGGGCACGCTGATCGGCGTGTTCGGCACCATTGTCGGCGTGATCAGCGGCATCACCTTGACCCTCAACCTGGAACGCATCCTCGGCCTGATCGAGACCGTGTTCAACATCAAGCTGCTGCCGGAGGATGTGTACTACATCACCGGCCTGCCGACCGACATGCAGACCGGCGATATCGTCGTGATCACCGTGGTGGCGTTGCTGATGAGCTTTGCCGCAACCATCTACCCGGCGTGGCGCGCAGCCCGCACCCAGCCGGCCGAGGCGCTGCGCTATGAATGAGAACGCATTGATGGAATCGGTAATCCGCGCCGAGGGTCTGGGCAAGACCTATGCCGAAGGCAAGATGCACACACCGGTATTCGACGGCCTGGATTTGAACGTTGCCGCCGGCGAGACCGTGGCCATCGTCGGTGCCTCCGGCGCAGGCAAGAGCACCTTGCTGCACCTGCTGGGCGGGCTGGATGTGCCGACGGCAGGTGAAGTCTATGTGGCTGGGCAGCGCATGTCGGCCCTGTCCGACGCCGCGCGCGGCAAGCTGCGCAACAGCTCGCTGGGCTTTGTCTACCAGTTCCACCACCTGCTGCCGGAGTTCACCGCGCTGGAGAATGTAATGATCCCGGTGATGCTGGGCGGCAGCGACCCGGCCGCTGCCAGCGCCCGCGCCAAGGGCTTGCTGGAGTCGGTGGGGCTGGGCCATCGGCTGGATCACAAGCCAGGCGAGCTGTCCGGCGGCGAACGCCAGCGCACCGCGGTTGCCCGCGCTCTGGTGAACCAGCCGAGCTGCGTGTTGGGTGATGAGCCCACTGGCAACCTGGACGACAAGACCGCCAGCACCGTGTTCGATCTGATGCTGGAGTTGAATCGCGAGCAGCGCACCAGTTTGGTTCTGGTCACCCATGACCGCAGTCTGGCGCGCAAGCTGGATCGAGTGCTGGAGCTGCGCCAGGGCCGGCTGCACGAGTTGGCCAGTAGCGGGGTTTGAGTCACGAAAGGGAGGTGTTGGTCCCATGGCTGCCATGGGGCTAGCATGCTTGGGTAAGTACTAGCTGCTTCATGGGGTCGGGTTGTTTCCTTCAATGAGGATTGCTGTCATGAAGAAAATGCTTGTTGCGATGCTGTTGGCCGCCGTTCTTGGTGGCTGTGCAACGACGGGAAAGCTGACCAGTGCCGAGCGGCTGGATCTCTACCGCGCCCACGCTGGTGAGCCGGTGAAGAACTTCAGATACTTCGGTTCGCTCAATGGCTGGACCGAGCTGGGCGACAGTGCATTGGCGGTATGGACCAAGCCCAACGAAGCCTGGCTGCTGAATCTCAGTGGGCCGTGCATGGATCTGTCATTCGCCCCGGCGATCAGCATCACCAACATGATGGGGCAGGTGTCGGCGCGTTTTGACCGCGTGATCGTGCATGGCGGCGGCCCGATGGCACGCGTGCCGTGCCGGATCGACAGCATCCAGCCACTGGACGTGAAGAGCCTGCGCGCATCCGAGAAAGAGCTGCGTGAGGCCAAGGTTTCCGAGCGCGCTGCAGATCAGGGCACCGAGACGGAGTGAGATGCCATCTGTAGTGCCGAGCCATGCTCGGCAGGAGCTTTACCGGGAAGGCATTTTGTAGGAGCGGCGTAAGCCGCGAAGCCCGCAATCAAATCGAGCGCGGGCTTTTCTTTCGCCTTCATTAATGCCTGCTTCGCGGCTTACGCCGCTCCTACATCAACCCGGTTCCGGCGCAACGTAGCCCGCCGGCTTTTCCGCGCCGCCGGAGAACAGGTACTTCACCAGCTCTTCCTCGAGGAAGGCGCGGTGCTTGGGGTCGCGCGGTGACAGCCGGTTCTCGTTGATCAGCATGGTCTGGTGCGCCAGCCATGCCGCCCACGCCTGCTTGCCGATGTTGGCGAAGATGCGCTGCCCCAGTTCGCCGGGATAAGGCACGAAATCCAGTCCCTCGGTTTCGCGTTGTTCGTATTGGCAGAAGACGGAGCGGGGCATGGTGTAGTCCTGTCGAATCAGTGCGCCGGATGACGTTCCAGCAGTTTGCGGATGGGCGCGGGCAGGCCGATTGCGACGAGCTCGTCACGCGCTACCCAACGTAGATCAGCATTGTCACCGACCTTGGATTTGAGTGCGACCTTGCGCAGGTGCAGTGGCTGCAGATGCAGGCGGTAATGGCTGAAGGTATGCACGATCAGCTGCAGTTCGTTGGCATTGTCGTAATTGCCCTCGACGCTGGCAGCAAACCACTCGCGCAGCGCGCTGTCAGTGTCGGCCTGCGGCAAGGTCCACAACGAGGCCCAGATGCCGGTTGGCGGGCGCTTGAGCAGCAGGATGCGGCCGTCGCTGTCTTCCAGCAGCAGGGCGCTGGCTTCGCGCTCCGGCAGCACTTTGCTGGGCTTTGGCGTGGGGATTGATTCGACCAGGCCGCGTGCATATGCGGTACAACTGTTCTGCAGCGGACACAGGATGCAGGCCGGCTTGGTGCGTGTGCACAGGGTCGCGCCGAAATCCATCTGCGCCTGGGTGTAGTCGGCCATGCGCCCGGCCGGCACCTGCGCGACGTGTGCCTCAGTCTGTGTCCACAGTTGTTTCTCGATGGCAGGCAGGCCGGGGAAACCGGTGATGCCGTGGTAGCGGGTCAAGACGCGCTTGACGTTACCATCGAGGATCGCGAACGGGTCGTTCCAGGCCTGGCTGAGGATGGCACCGGCGGTACTGCGGCCGATGCCGGGCAGGGCGAGCAGGGCATCGAAATCACGCGGCAGTTCACTGTCATGCAGCTCGACGCATTGCCTGGCTGCTGCATGCAGGTTGCGGGCACGTGCGTAATAGCCCAGGCCGGCCCAGTGCGCCATCAAGGTGTCGTTGTCGGTTGCTGCCAGATCGCGCAGCGTTGGGAACGACTGCACGAAGCGTTGGAAATAGGGCGTTGCGGTGGCGACCTGGGTCTGCTGCAGCATGATTTCCGATAGCCAAACCCGGTACGGCGAACGCGGATGCTGCCAGGGCAGATCGTGGCGGCCGTGCTGGTCAAACCAGGTGAGGAGTTGGCTGGGGAAGTTGGGCATTGGCTCGCGAAGGCTGGCGATTGCGCGTTTCCCTTCTCCCGCTTGCGGGAGAAGGTGCCCCGAAGGGGCGGATGAGGGGCGCTTTTGACTTTACTTGGCTGGAAGCTTCCCCTCACCCCAACCCCTCTCCCGTAAACGGGAGAGGGGCTAGCAGATCAGTTGCTGCCCAAGGCCTGCGGCAGCAGCGCGTCGACGAAGGCTTCTGCATCGAATACGCGCAGGTCTTCCGGGCGCTCGCCGATGCCGGCGAAACGGATCGGAATGCCAAACTCGCGCGCCAGCGCGAATACCACGCCGCCCTTGGCGGTACCGTCCAGCTTGGTCACGACCAGGCCGGTGACACCGGCAGCGGCATGGAACTGGCGCAGCTGCGACAGCGCGTTCTGACCGGTGGTGCCGTCGATCACCATCAGCACTTCGTGCGGTGCGGTGTCGTCAATCTTGCCCAGCACGCGGCGGATCTTGCTCAGCTCGTTCATCAGGCCGGTCTGGGTGTGCAGGCGACCGGCGGTGTCGGCGATCAGCACGCTGGTGCCGCGTGCCTTGCCGGCCTGCAGTGCGTCGAATGCAACCGAAGCGGCATCGGCGTTCTGACCCTGTGCGACCACAGCCACGCCATTGCGCTCGCCCCAGATCTGCAGCTGGGCGACCGCGGCGGCGCGGAAGGTATCGCCAGCGGCCAGCATCAGGCTATGGCCCTGATCCTTGAAGCGCTTGGCCAGCTTGCCGATGGTGGTGGTCTTGCCGACGCCGTTGACGCCGACGGTGAGGATCACGAATGGCTTGGCATTGGTGTCGATGACCAGCGGCTTGGCGACCGGCTCCAGCATTGCGATCAGGTCGGCGCGCAGCGCGGCCAGCAGCGCGTTGGCATCGGCGAAGTCGCGCGACTTCATGCGCTTGCGCAGGTCTTCGACCAGCGCAGTGGTTGCCGGCATGCCGACGTCGGCGGTTATCAGTGCGGTTTCAATTTCATCGAGCAGATCGTCGTCGAGCTTTGGATTGCGCGAGAACAGGCCACCGAAGCTGCGCGCGAAGCTGCTGTTGCGCAGGCGATCGCGCCAGCCGAGCTTGCCGGCCGGTGCTGCGGGAGCGGCATCGACGGGAATCAGCGCGGCGTCTGAATCGGGGGAGCTGGGGACGATGATTTCGGCGGCGGCCGGAGCCGGTGCTGCAACTGGAACAACAGGAGCGGGAGCCGCAACGACTGGAGCAGGGGCAGCAACGGGCTCCATCGCCTGCGGAGCGATTTCAATGGCCGCAGGAGCGGGCGGTTCGGCGGCAGCCGGTGCTTCGATCTGGGCTGGTGCTGCAACAGGGGTTGCTTCGACTACGACAACTTGTTCGACAAGCGGCGTGGGTGCTGCCGCGGCTTCTGTTGCAGGCTCTGCCGGCGTATGAGCAGCGACCGGGGCTTCGACCGACGTTTGTGCGGTTTCGGGCTGGTCGGGTTCTGCGGGCAGCGGCGCTTGTGCCGACGGTGCCTGCGGGAACGCGGCGGCCAGTTCCTCGGCGCTCAGCGTGGACGGCTTTGCGGGCTGTTGGGCGTCGTCGGTCTTTTTGCGGCGAAAGAAGCTGAACATGGAGGAAAAAGGCCTGAAATCAGTTGTCCATTCTACCACTGGCGGTCAGGCGGCCGGTGTTGCAGGTAGGGCGGGGGCTGTTGATTGAAGCCCCTCTCCCGTTCACGGGAGAGGGGTTGGGGTGAGGGGGGCTTTTCGGGCTTTACCGGGAAAGATCCTGCCGAGCATGGCTCGGCACTACAGGCCCCGCGCTCGCGAGAAGCCCCTCTCCCGCTTGCGGGAGAGGGGTTGGGGTGAGGGCGGCTTTTCGGGCTTACCGGGAAAGCTTCTGCCGAGCATGGCTCGGCACTACAAGCCCCCTCCCCAAGCCTCCCCTTCGCTGCGCGAAAGGGAGGGGGCGGATCATCAGGCCGACAGTTCCAGTAGCAGCTTGTTCAAGCGGCGCACGTAACCGGCCGGATCCTTGAGGCTGTCGCCGGCGGCCAATGCGGCCTGGTCGAACAGCACGTGGGCCAGGTCGTTGAAGCGGTCCATGTCAGGCTCGGCATCCAGCTTCTCGATCAGCGGGTGCGCGGGGTTGAACTCGAACACCGGCTTGCTGTCGGGTACCTTCTGGCCGCTGGCTTCGAGGATCTGGCGCATCTGCAGGCCCAGGTCCTGTTCGCCGATGGCGAGGATGGCCGGCGAGTCGGTCAGGCGGTGCGAGACGCGCACCTCGGCGACTTCCTCGCCCAGCACGGTCTTCAGGCGCGCGGCCAGGCCTTCCTTGGTCTTGGCGACTTCTTCCTGAGCCTTCTTGTCTTCCTCGGTCTCAAGCTTGCCCAGGTCCAGGTCGCCGCGGGCGATGTCGGCGAAGGACTTGCCGTCGAACTCGGTGAGGTAGCTCATCAGCCACTCGTCGATGCGGTCAGTCATCAGCAGCACTTCGATGCCCTTCTTGCGGAACACCTCAAGATGCGGGCTGTCCTTGACCTGCTGGAAGCTCTCGCCGGTCAGGTAATAGATCTTGTCCTGGCCGTCGATCATGCGGCCGACGTAGTCGGCAAGGGCAACACTCTGCTCGCCGCTGCCGTCGTGGGTGGAGGCGAAGCGCAGCAGGCCGGCGACCTTCTCTCGGTTGCCGTAGTCCTCGGCCGGGCCTTCCTTCAGCACCTGGCCGAAGTTCTTCCAGAAGCCGGTGTATTCCTCCGGCTTGTCCTTGGCCAGCTTCTCCAGCATGTCCAGCGAACGCTTGGTCAGCGCCGACTTCATCGAGTCGATCACCGGGCCGGACTGCAGGATCTCTCGCGACACGTTCAACGGCAGGTCGTTGGAATCGACCACGCCCTTGATGAAGCGCAGGTACAGCGGCAGGAACTGTTCGGCCTGGTCCATGATGAAAACGCGCTGCACATAGAGCTTCAGGCCCTTGGGCGCATCGCGGTGGTACAGGTCGTACGGTGCGCGGCCCGGCGTATACAGCAGCGAGGTGTACTCGAGCTTGCCCTCGACCTTGTTGTGGGTCCAGGCCAGCGGATCGGTCGGATCGTGCGCGATGTGCTTGTAGAACTCCTTGTATTCCTCGTCCTTGACCTCGGACTTGGCGCGGGTCCACAGCGCGTTGGCGCGGTTGACGGTCTCCCATTCCGGGGTGGCCGGCTTGTCGGCCTCTTCGCCGTGGTGCTCTTTCTGCAGCTCGATCGGCAGGCCGATGTGGTCGGAGTACTTCTTGATCAGGCTGCGCAGCTGCCAGCCGTCGGTATAGCTGTCTTCGCCTTCCTTCAGGTGCAGCACGATGCGCGTGCCGCGCTCGGGCTTGTCGATGGTCTCGACCTCGAACTCGCCTTCGCCCTTCGATGACCAATGCACGCCTTCGCTGGCCGGCAGGCCGGCGCGACGGCTGTAGACGTCGACCTGGTCGGCAACGATGAAGGCCGAGTAGAAGCCCACGCCGAACTGGCCGATCAGGTTGGAATCTTTCTTCTGGTCGCCGGACAGGTTCTTCAGGAACTCGGCGGTGCCGGACTTGGCGATGGTGCCGAGGTGGGTGATGGCGTCATCGCGGCTCAGGCCGATGCCGTTGTCGTCGATGGTCAGGGTGCGCGCGGCCGGGTCGGCCTCGATGCGGATGCGCAGCGGTGCGCCGCCTTCGAGAAGTTCGGGCTGGGTCAGCGCTTCGAAACGCAGCTTGTCGGCGGCGTCAGCGGCATTGGACACCAGCTCGCGCAGGAAGATTTCCTTGTTCGAGTACAGCGAATGGATCATCAGGTGCAGCAGCTGCTTCACCTCGGTCTGGAAACCGCGGGTTTCCTTGTGATTCGGGTTGCTCATCGGTCGGGGTGCTCCGTTGCTATGGGGCGCGCAGCTGCGCGGCGACTGAAGCTTGGGTAAGGGTGAATGGGCCGATTTCAAGGTGGGCGCAGCCGGGGCGGGTGCTGGTCTATCATCTGCAGCACTTGGATCTGTTGGATGTAGACCGCCGATGTATTTGATTTGCCACGTTTTGCCATTGGCTTTGCCGGTGCGGGGCGGATGAGTCCGGTTCGTGGGAAAGCGCCTGCTGCTGCCAGCGGGCAGGTGCGCATCGTCGGTGGACGTTGGCGCAATACCCGTTTGCAGGTTCCTGAATTGCCGGGCCTGAGGCCGACCAGCGACCGGGTCCGCGAAACCCTGTTCAACTGGCTGATGCCCAAACTGCCGGGAGCGCGCGTGTTGGACCTGTTTGCCGGCAGCGGCGCGCTGGGCCTGGAGGCGGTATCGCGCGGTGCGGCGTTCGCACAGCTGGTGGAGCGCGATCAGCAGCTGGTGGCGGCGCTGCGCGGCGTGGTCGGAAGGCTGGGGGCCGGGGCCCAGGTTGAGGTGATTGCCGGCGATGCCCTGCAATGGCTGGGCAGCGCGCCGCCCGCCCGGGCCGATGTCGTGTTTCTGGACCCGCCTTTCGCCGCCGGTTTGTGGGAACAGGTGATCGAGCGTCTTCCCCGGCACCTGGCTGACGATGCCTGGCTGTACGTGGAAGCGCCGGTAGGCGCGGCGCTGCGGCTGCCGGCGGAATGGCAGCTGCGTCGCGAAGGCAGTACCCGTGAGGTGGCCTATGCCCTCTACCGCCGGGCCGCTGCTACACTTCGCGGCGACATGAACGCGACCGAACCCGCATGACCTCAGCCAATCGCCGCATCGCCGTATACCCGGGCACTTTCGACCCGATCACCAATGGTCACATCGACCTGGTGAACCGTGCCGCGCCCTTGTTCGAGAAGGTGGTGGTCGGCGTGGCGCAGAGCCCATCAAAGGGTCCGACGCTGCCGCTGGAGCTGCGGGTGGCATTGGCGGTTGAAGCACTGCAACACCACGACAACGTGGAAGTGGTCGGTTTCGACACCTTGCTGGCCCATTTCGTGCGCTCCGTGCACGGCGGGGTGCTGTTGCGCGGCCTGCGCGCGGTGTCCGATTTTGAATACGAATTCCAGATGGCGAGCATGAACCGGCATCTGATTCCGGAGGTGGAGACCTTGTTTCTGACCCCCTCCGAGCAGCACAGCTTCATTTCCTCCTCGCTGGTGCGTGAAATCGCCCGGTTGGGCGGGGATGTCTCCGGTTTCGTGCCGGCCACTGTGCTTGAAGCGTTGCGCAAGGCCCGCGAAGCGCGCGGGCAGTAAATTTTTCTGGCAACACCACTTTTCAACGGGAGAACGATCATGAAGAACACGATGCGCGTGCTGCTTGCCGCCTCGATGGTGCTGGCTGTAACGGCCTGCAAGAAAGAAGAAGCACCGGTAGTCGAAGCGCAGCAGGCGCTGGTCGCCCCGGCCAAGGATGACGACGCGGGTTGGAAGAAGTACCTGCAGGCGGTTGCCGTGCAGAACATGGGCAACATCACCGCCAGCCCGTTCCTGTACTACCTGCCGCCGGAGTCGGATCCGGAATTCGCTGCCAAGTACGACCGTCAGGCTGAGAGCGCCACCGGTGCCGTCGGTCGCGGCGTCCAGCCGGGCAACATGCTGGCTTTCGGTTCGTCGGCGTCGGCCAAGATGGCTGACCTGATCGAAGCCAGCTTCAAGGACGTGCAGGCTGATTCGATGAAGGGTGTGCGCGTGGTGTTCATCGGCGATGCCGCTGACAACGCCCGTGTGCAGACCATCGTCAAGCCGACCGGCGCCGACTACGTCTTCGTCGAAGCCAAGTGATGTATTGGTGCGGGGTCGCGTAGCGGCCCCGCACTTGCCAGTGCGACATCCGCGTGAAGGCGGCCGTCGTTCCAGCTGTTTCTACAGCTGGCGCGGTGCCGCGTAGCGGCCCCGCCTTTGCCAGTGCCATCCCCGCCTTGGCGGGGATCGCTCTTGCGTCTTGCCGCTGCTCCAGATCCCCCGGCGGTAGACCAGTTCCAGTCCGGCGGTGATCCAAGCCAGCGCAGCCCAGATCCAGCCAAAACCAGCCTGCCAGGACCACCATCCTCACTCGCAGAACGCTGTGGAAGCAGCAGCTTGGACCCCGGCAAAACCAGTATCCGGTAAGCTTGCTGTCGGCACTGCCCTTGGCAGTCCATGAACAGCAGGACCGATGAACCGGCAGGCGCCGGTTGCAAGCCCCGCTCCGACGGGAACACCGCAACAATGTCTTTGAAAATCAATGAGCTCTGCGTCAATTGCGACGTCTGTGAGCCAGCCTGTCCCAACCAGGCCATCGCAATGGGCGAGACGATCTATGTGATCGATCCGGCCCGTTGTACCGAATGTGTCGGTCATTTCGATGAACCGCAATGCGTGGTGGTGTGCCCGGTCGAATGCATTGACCCGGACCCGGATATCGTCGAAACCGAAGATCAGCTGCTGGCCAAACTGGCCGGCCTGCAGCGCGATCACCCTGAGTTTTACCAATCGGAGAATCCAACGGCATGAAACTCGTTGCCCGTTCCCTGCTGCTGTTCGCACTGGTGCTGTCGCCAGCCGCGTGGGCAGCCGACACCGCGCCGGCGCGCGCCGCACACCCTGATGGCGCTGCGATTGCCAGCGGCCATTCGCTGGCAACCCAGGCCGGTATGGAAATCCTTGCCAAGGGCGGCAATGCGTTCGATGCTGCGGTGGCCGTGTCTTCCACGCTGGCCGTGGTTGAACCAATCAGCTCGGGTTTGGGCGGCGGCGGGTTCTTCCTGCTGCACGATGCCAAGACTGGCAAGGACCTGATGCTGGATGCGCGCGAGACCTCGCCCGAGTCCGCAACGCCGGAGCAGTTCCTGGACAAGAACGGCAACCTGGACCGTGACCGCTCGGTCAATGGCCCATGGTCGGCCGGCATTCCGGGTTTGCCGGCGGCGCTGGTGAAGCTGGCGCGCGAGCATGGCAAGTTGCCGCTGGGTGATTCGCTGGCACCGGCAATCCGCGTCGCCACCGACGGTTTCCCGGTATATGCACGCATGGCCCGTGGCTATGCCAGCCGCCGTGAAGTAATGGACCGTTACCCGGGCACCCGCGAGGTCTACCTGCGCAACGGCAAGCCGATCGCCGAGGGCGATATCTTCAAGCAACCGGAGCTGGCGCATACGCTGCAGCTGCTGGCCGCCAACGGCTTTGATGGCTTCTACCGCGGCGAGACCGGGCGCAAGCTGCTGGCCGGCGTGAAGCAGGCCGGCGGTCGTTGGACTGCTGAGGAACTGGCCGGCTACACGGTCAAGACCCGCGAGCCGATCGTGTTCAACTACCACGGCTGGAAGATCACCACTGCCTCGCCGCCGTCTTCCGGTGGCATCGCACTGGCCTCGATGCTGCAGATCCTGGAACCCTGGGACCTGAGCAAGTTGGATCAGGCGCACAGCACGCACCTGGTGGTGGAAGCGATGCGTCGTGCCTATCGCGACCGCACCTTCTTCCTGGGCGACCCGGACTTTGTCGACATCCCGCAGAAGGTGCTGACCAGCCGCGACTACGCGCAGGGCCTGCGTGCAACCATCCATCCGGAAAAGGCCACGCCCAGCGACCTGCTGTCGGGCAACCCGACGCCACTGGAAGATGACGAGACCACGCACTTCTCGATCATCGACAGCGAAGGCAACCGCGTTGGCGGCACCCAGACGGTGAACCTGCTGTACGGGTCGGGTCTGATTCCGGCCGGCACTGGCGTGCTGTTGAACAACGAAATGGACGACTTCGCGTTGAAGCCGGGCACGCCCAATGCCTTCGGTGTGATGGGCTATGCGGCCAATGCGCCGGCCAAGGGCAAGCGCATGCTCAGCTCGATGACGCCGACCTTCATGGAGAACGACGACAAGGTCGTGGTGATTGGTACGCCCGGTGGCAGCCGCATCATCACCATGGTCCTGCTCGGCATCCTTGGCTACGACGCTGGCCTGGATGCACAGCAGGTAGCCGCCTTGCCGCGCTACCACCACCAGTGGTTGCCGGATGAGATTTCGGCGGAAACCGGCGCGTTCTCGCCGGAGGTTGCCAAGCAATTGCAGGCGATGGGCCACAAGGTGGAACTGCCGGGCGACTCCGCCGAAGGCGGCCGTGGCTCCAGCCATGTCTGGGGCAACCTGCAGACGGTGGAGTGGGATCGGCGCAGCAATGTCCTCAGCGGCGGCAGTGATCCGCGCAACCCGGTAGGTAGTGCCGAGGTTCGCAAGCTGGGAAAGGTTGACTGAGGTAAACAGCGGATCCGTTCCGGTGGGCAGTGCTGTCCATTTGAACGCTTGCGTCAACCAGAATCCGATGCCAGTTGGCGGCATCGGATTTTTTGTTGGGGCGGCGTCAGCCGCAAAGCAGGGAAATCATCGGTTGGCAAAGTTGCCGAAGGTTTCAGTGGCGTCAGCTTCGCGGCTGATGCAGCTCCCACAAAGTAGCCCGCGCTGGCCCGGCATCAACGCAGGCGGCAAGCACTCTTCAGACGCACACAGCACGACGTCCCCGCCAGTGTCGTTGCCCGTCAATTATCCGCCACCGGATCCTTGCGAATATTTAACGCGTAGCGGGTAGAATTTTTCATATGAAACTTTGGTCGATTCGCGGTAACTCGCAAAAACTCGATGGCGGCGCGATGTTCGGCAACGCGCCGAAGGCGTTGTGGGAGCGCTGGGCGGAGGCCGATGATGCCAATCGCATCGAGCTGGCATGCCGGGCATTGTTGGCCAGCCCGTTGGGTGGCAAGACGGTGTTGTTCGAAACCGGCATCGGTGCCTTCTTCGAGCCCAAGTTGCGCGAACGCTATGGCGTGCAGGAGCCGCGGCATGTGCTGATGGATTCGCTGCGTGAAGCAGGCTTCGAGCACGAAGACATCGATGTGGTGGTGCTGAGTCATCTGCATTTCGATCATGCAGGGGGCTTGCTGGCGCCGTGGTCGGAAGGTCGCGAGCCGGAGCTGTTGTTCCCCAATGCGACCTTCGTGATTGGTGCCGAGCACTGGGAGCGCGCCAAGCATCCGCACCCGCGTGACAGGGCCAGCTTCATTCCCGAGTTGACCGGTTTGCTGGAAGCCAGTGGCCGCCTTGAGATCGTTAGTGGTGCCTATTCGAAAGTACTCGGCGAATCGGTACGTTTCAGCTTCAGTGACGGCCATACGCCAGGCTTGATGCTGGCCGAGATCGTTGGCCCCGAGCGGGTCAACGGGCAGTCGCGTGGTGGCGTGGTGTTCTGTGCCGATCTGATTCCTGGCCGTTCCTGGGTGCATGTGCCGATCACCATGGGTTACGACCGCAATGCCGAACTGCTGATCGACGAGAAGCGGGCATTTCTGGAAGACAAACTGGCGCGCAACGTGCACCTGTTCTTCACCCACGATCCGCAATGCGCGATGGCGCAGGTGGTGCGTGATGAGAAAGGGCGCTTTGGCACCGCCCATGAGGTGGGTGAGCTGAAGGCCCGCTCGCTGGCCGCCTGAGCTGACCAACGGCAGGAAAAAAAACTGACTTCCGGCACTGATTCCGGAAGTCGTCAAAACCGACATTGGTCCCATCATCCAGATCCGGGGCAATGTCTTGAAACTTCCTTCTCTCCTGCGACGCGCCGGGCTTGCTGTGCTCCTGTTGCTGGGGCCGGCTGCCAGTGTGTTGGCGGCGCCTGCCCAGGTACTGCCATTGCGCATCAGTGCCGAGCGCTCCACCACGCTGGCAATATGGGAGCCCGCGCAGGTACGTGGCATCGTGTTGTTTTCCTCCGGGCACGGGGCCTGGCCGGAGCGCTACGAGCGCCTGCTGCAGTCATGGGCCGATGCCGGATTCGTGGTGCTGGCTCCGCTGCATGTGGACTCGATGAAGTATCCGCAGCGTGAGCAGTTCTCACTGCAGCAGGGGTTGACCGAACGTTTCGCCGACATGCGTGCCGTCAGTGGTTATGCGGCGGAGCACTGGCCGGGGGTGCCGGTTGCTGCCGCCGGTCATAGCCTGGGGACGCTGGTATCGGCGACGCTCGGTGGTGCGCTCAGTGGCTTGGGGCCGCTGCGAGATCCATCGGTGGTGGCGGTAGTCGGCTTCTCGTCGCCGGGGCGGATTACGGGTCTGATCAATGAGCAGTCGTATGCCTCGCTGGCCGTGCCGTTGTTGCTGGTCACCGGCGACAAGGACCTGGTGCCGGGCTTTGTCAGTGACCCTGCCGATCATCTCTATCCTGTCGAGACTGCACCTGCCGGCAACAAGACCGGGGTGGTGCTTGCCGGGGGCGACCACAATCTGATCGGCGGGGAGCGGGAGCCGCTGTTCGAACGGGCGCGCGAGCTTGGTACGGCTTTCCTGCGTGCGCAGCTGCTCGAGGATGAGCAGGCGCGGAGCCTGCTGGCAGCACCCGCTGCTGCGGATGAGCGCTGGCTGCGGCGCTGATGGGGAGCAAGCCGGTCAAGCGAACTGCACGGGTCAGCCTGATCTGTGTGAGCTGCTTCCAGTGCACCGGTCGTGCAGCAGGGCCGCGTTTGCCGGCGTAGCCAATTCCGCCATGCTGTCGTGCATGGCGGGGATCGCCGTCAATGAATTGCGAAAGTCATTGCATAGGCCGCCTGCGCACCGCGACGGGCGGCTGCACGGACCTGGTAGACCTGCACGGTGTAGGTTCCCGAGGTGGCCAACATGCCGTTCCATGCCTGCCCGACGTTGCCACTGCCGAGTGCGATGGCAACGCCGGGAACATCACCTGGGGCATAGATGTTAAAGCCGATGTTGCTGCTGCCGGTCAGACTGATCCGCATGGATTGGCTTGCTTTGGCATCCAGCGTGTAGTTGACGCTGTCATAGCCAAGCAGGGTGTGGCTGGTGCTGAAGCTGTGCGTGCCCTTGGCGAACTGCACCGGGAGTGTGGTGACCTTGTCGGCGGCAGCCGCCCCCTGCGCGCCGAGTGCAACTGCTGTGGCCAGGACCAAGGGCATGATGCGCTTCATCGTACTCACCGTTTGCGTTGGGAAAGGCTGGCGGTATTCGTCTGGCCGGCCGCGGTGCTCAACCGATCCGGGTGCCGAAGATGCGATCACCGGCATCGCCCAGGCCCGGCATGATGTAGCCCTTTTCATTGAGGCGCTCGTCGATGGCGGCGGTATAGACCTCCACGTCCGGATGCACGGCTTCCAGTGCCTTCAGGCCTTCCGGTGCGGCGACCAGGAAGATGCCCTTGATGCGGCGTGCGCCTGCCCGCTTGAGCATGTCGATGGTGGCGATCAAGGTGCCGCCGGTGGCCAGCATCGGGTCAAGGATCAGCGCGTCGCGCTCTTCCAGGCGGCCGGTCAGGCGCTCGAAGTAGGGCACTGGCTGCAGGGTTTCCTCGTCACGCTGCAGGCCGACAACGCTGACACGCGCGGCTGGAATCAGCGACAGCACGCCGGTCAGCATGCCGAGGCCGGCGCGCAGGATCGGCACCACGGTGATCTTGGCACCGGCAATGCGCTGGACCTGCACCGGGCCGGCCCAGCCTGCCTGGGTGTGGCTTTCGGTCTCAAGATTGGCGGTGGCCTCGTAGGCCAACAGGGTGCCAAGTTCGTTGACGACCTCGCGGAAATCCTTGGTGCTCATGGATGCATCGCGGAGTAGGCCGATCTTGTGCTGGACCAACGGGTGGCGGACTTCGACGATTTTCATGGCGGTGTGATGACAGGGAAGAGCCGATAGTTTGCCGCAGTCCTGCTGTACCCAGCCAGTAACGGACTGAAATATTGCAGCCGTGCATCTGTAACAGTGATGCAATTGAACGGACATACCGTGCACACCCATCCTTTACACAGATTGGGGGCGGTAGTGCGCAAGAGCGTCTTGGTGGTGGCGGTGACGACCGCGGTGGCCTGCATGGCTGCCGCGCCTGCATATGCACAACAGGCCACGGCCGATGGCACGACCACGCTGGCCAGCGGTGCGGCAGCTGCCATCGACCTGGAGCGCATCGAGGTACGAGCACAGCGCGAGGCGCAGATCCGCGCCGTCGAGCTCAAGCGCGACGCCAATGGCGTGCAGGACGCGGTGGCCTCCGACTCGATGGGTGACTACCCCGACATGAACGTCGCCGAGTCGCTGCAGCGCCTGCCTGGCGTCAGCGTCACCCGCGACCAGGGCGAGGGTCGCTTCGTGGTGATCCGCGGCCTGGATGCGGCCTTGAACAGCGTCAGCATCGACGGCATCGCCATCGGTACGCCCGAGGACTCCTCGCGTGCAGCGCCACTGGACGTGATTCCGTCCGAGTCCACCGAGCGCTTGCGGGTGATCAAGTCGGCCACGCCGGACATGCCGGGTGACGCCATCGGCGGCGCGGTGGTGGTGGAATCGGCCTCGGCCTTCGACCGCGATGGTCGCTCCCTGAAGGGCAAGCTGGAGGGCAGCCACCAGGAGTTGTCAGGCGAGACCAGCCCGAAGGCTGCATTCAATTACAGCGAAGTGTTTGCGGAAACCTTCGGTGTGGCTCTGGGTGTGAACTACCAGAAGCGCAGCTTTGAATCCGACAACACGGAAGTGGAGTACGGCACGTTCGATGGCGGTGCCGACGACGATCTGGCCGCGGTCGAGATCCAGCGCCGCAAGTACACCATCGAGCGCGAGCGCACCGGCGCCAACCTGAACTTCGATTGGCGGCCCGATGATGCCAACCGCTATTACCTGCGCACGCTGTACAGCCAGTTCGACGATGCGGAAACCCGCCAGCGCACGATCTTTGGCCTCGGCGACGGTGAGATCACCGCCCTGGGCGGCGGGCGCTATGAGGTCGCTGAGCTCGATGCCGATGCCATCAGCAAGCGCATGCGCTACCGCACCAAGGAAGAGAACACCTTTGCGGTCAGCCTGGGCGGTGAGAATACGTTGAGCGGCGCGGTCTTGGACTACAAGGTGGGCTACACCAAGACCCGCGAGCGCGTGAACGATGAAATGGAAGCGCGTTTTGACTACGACGGTGGCCCATTCTCCGCCACCCTCAACCAGAACAGTGGCATTCCCGGCCTGGGCCTGAGTGACAGCGGTTGGCTGGACAACGGCAACTACGCGTTCGACCGCGTCGTGCTCTCGCCCAAGCAGGTCGACGACAGTGAGCGCAGCGCGCAGATCAACATCCGTTTCGATGGCGACAAGGGCAGCTACAAGTTCGGCGTGCTGGGCCGTTGGCGCGAGCGTGATGTCAATGTGGACGAGGTCGAGCTGCGTACCGGCCCGGCGGTTGATCTGTCCAGTTGGAACGGCAAGACGCTTGATCACCGTGGCGGCAGCCTCGGCCAGGGCATGAGCTCGGCGGCGATGCGTGCCTGGTGGGCGGCCAATGGCAGCAAGTACAGCGCCAGGGCGGGCGATGTCGCCGGCAACACGATGACTTCGCTGGAAGAAGACTATGTAGCCAGCGAGGATATCCTGTCGGCCTATGCGATGGGCACCTGGGACATCGGCGCATTGCGGGTGATCGGCGGCGTGCGCGTGGAGAACACGCAGTTCACTGCCACCGGCAACGACGTCGATATCGACGGTGACGGCGAAACCGTCACGGTGACCCCGCGTATCGCCAACAACAGCTATACCAGTGTGCTGCCTGGCCTGCACCTGCGCTACGACACCAGCAACGACTGGGTGCTGCGTGGCTCGGTCAACAAGACCGTGGCGCGTCCATCGTTCGGTGATGTCTCGCCGCGTCTGGCGGTCAACCGCGATGATGAAGAAGCGCGTATCGGCAATCCGAATCTGGACCCGTACGAGTCCACCAATCTTGATTTCTCGTTCGAGCGTTACCTGGGCGAGAGCGGCATCATCTCGATGGGTCTGTTCCACAAGTCCATCGATGGTTACATCGTGCAGACCGAGACTGATAACGATCCCGAGTATCCGGACTTCAAGGTGACCCGCTCGATCAATGGCGACAAGGCCAAGGTGTTCGGCGCCGAGTTCAACTGGCAGCAGCAGCTGAGCTTCCTGCCGGGTGCATGGTCTGGTCTGCTGGTCGGTGCCAGTGGCACGTGGTTGGACACGGATTTTGATCCGGGCATCGCTGACCGCGAAGGCGATGACTTCAACCTGCCGCGCGCGTCCAAGAACATCTACAGCGCGCATATCGGCTACGAATGGGGCGGCCTCAGTACCCGCCTGGCCGGTGTCTATCGCAGCGAGTACCTGGACACCATCGGCGACAGCCGTGCATTCGATATCTACGTCGCGCCGCATACCCAGCTCGACTTCAGCTTCGACTACAAGCTGAGCAAGAACGTGAGCCTGTATCTGGAAGCTTCCAACCTGCTGGATGAGCCGCTCGAGCTGTACCAGGGCGTGTCCTCGCGTACCCTGCAGAACGAGGAATACGGACGTACCTACGCGATTGGCGTGAAGGTGGCACTGTGAGGACCGCGCTGCTCGCTACCGCCGTTGCCTTGGTGCTGGGCGCCTGCCAGCCGGTGCCGAAGTCCAGCACGCCACCGACCGCCGCCGATCTTGCCGAGGGCGCGACCGCTGTCGCGTCCACCTTGGTGGCCGAGGCCTTCCTGACGCCGATGACGCCGGCTGACAACATCGATTCGCCGGCCAGCTGGCGCGGTGCCGATGGCCAGTTGTGGCTGATCGCCACCGCCAAGGCCACCGACAAGCTGGTGGTGTACGACGGCCAGACCGGCAAGCATCTGCGTGACGTCGGCAGCACCGGCACCGCGTTGGGGCAGTTCGACCGCCCCAATGGCATTGCGGTGCAGGACGACCTGGTGTTCATCGTAGAACGCGACAACCACCGCGTGCAGGTGCTGCAGCTGCCGGACTTCAAGCCGCTGGGCGTGTTCGCCGGCAATGACCTGCGCAAGCCCTACGGCCTGTGGGTCAACCCGGTGCAGGGCGGCTATGACCTGTACGTCACTGACTCCTACGACGATGGCGAGGATGCTGCGGGCAATGACATCCTGCCGGCGCTGGAGCGTCTGAACGAGCGCGTGCGTCGTTATCACGTCAGCGTTGCCGGCGGCGCGGTGCAGGCCAAGCTGGTGCGAAGCATCGGCGACACATCACCCAAGGGCGCATTGCGTGTGGTCGAGTCGATCTGGGGAGATCCGGCCAACGACCGCCTGCTGATCGCCGAAGAAGACGAAACCTATGCCAGCGAGTTCAAGGTCTACAACCTGGCCGGTGACTTCAGTGGCGAGACCTTTGGTCGCGGCCTGTTCAAGGCGCAGGCCGAAGGCGTGATGCTGCGTACCTGCGGCGATGGCGGGTGGTGGATAACCACCGAGCAGGGCAAGCAGCGCAGTACCTTCCATCTGTTCGATCGCAAGACACTGGCGCCGGTGGGTTCGTTCCACGGCAACACGGTGGCCAATACCGACGGCATCTGGAACAGCCAGCAGGTGTCGGCACGTTTCCCGCAGGGTGCGCTGTACGCGGTACATGACGATCAAGGCGTGGTGGCCTTTGATTGGCGTGATATCGCCAAGGCGTTGTCGCTGCAGCAGGAGTGCGGCCAATGAGGGCACGGGGACGCTCTCGCCAGCGGCTGCCGCTGCTGGCGCTGATCAGCGCAGCGCTGATGGGTGCAGCTGGAGCGATGGGGGCCGCTCCAGCTGCCGAGCCCAACACGCAGGTGCCGGCGGGGAGCCGGCACTACGCGGCCAGTGGTTTTCCTGACCGCATCGTCGCGTCGCCAGCGCAGGATGCCAGCAGCGGTTTCGCTGTGGCGTGGCGTACCGCGCCACTTGCCCAGCCGGCGCTGCTGGAAATCACCGTGGCTGGCGACTCGCCGGACATGGGTCAGGTACGGCAGCTCACTGCGAGCAGCCAGCTGCTGCAGACCGAGAACGGCGAAAGCCAGCACCATCGTGCGTTGATTGATGGCCTGCAGGCCGACACGCTGTATGCCTACCGGGTGCAGGGGCAGGGCACCTGGAGCGCGTGGCAGCACTTCCGTACTGCCGCTGCCGCTGGTCAGCCGCTGACCGTGCTGTACTTCGGCGATACCCAGAACAAGAACCTCAGCCATGTCAGCCGAGTGATACGGCAGGGCTGGCAGACCGCACCGGATGCGCGGCTGACCTTGTTTGCGGGTGATCTGGTCAGTGGCGGTGATGGCGAGGACGACAACGAATGGGGCGAGTGGTTCGCCGCCGGTGGCTGGTTGCTGCCGGGCATGGCAGTCGCACCGGCTGCAGGTAACCACGAGTACTTCGAAGAGTTCGAGGACACGCCGCAGGAACGGCGTGTGCTGGGCAAACATTGGCCGCTGACCTTCGCGCTGCCAGGCAATGGTGCATCGGCTACAGCCAGTACCACCTACTGGTTCGACTATCAGGGCCTGCGCGTGGTCGTGCTGGATGGTACTTCGGCACTGGATCTGGGCACCGCGAAGGCGCAGGCGAACTGGTTGGAGGGTGTGCTGGAAAGCAGTCGCCAGCCCTGGAACATCGTGGTCGTGCACCAGCCCCTGTATCCCCTGCGGGCCGAGCGTGACAGCTCGGTGCTGGCCAGCGAGATCCGCCCGGTACTGCAGCGGCACAAGGTCGATCTGGTGCTGCAGGGCCACGATCACACCTACGGCCGCCGTGCCGATACAGGTGCGGCATTGCCGCAGTACATCTCGTCCGTTGCCGGTCCCAAGCAGTACCGCTTGTCAGCGGAAGCGCGCGCGACGATGAAGCCGACCGCCGAGGACACGCAGTTGTTCCAGGTGCTGCGGCTGGACGACAAGGGGCTGCACTACGAAGCGCGCACGGCAACCGGCCGGCTGTATGACGCTTTCCAGATCAGCCGCGGTGCTGATGGCGGCAAGCAGTTCAGCGAGATCACCGAAGGGCGCATCCCACAGCGTGATTGCCCGCGTGCGGTGTCGCCCAAGGGCCGCGACGACCGTTGCTGGGAGTAGGCGGATGAAGGTGATGCAGGCAGCGCTGTGCGGCGTGTTGTTGGTCGCAACTTCAACCGTACTGGCGGCGGGAGGGCTGCTGCATCCCTTCGCCTTGCCGCAGCCCGATATGGCGCCGGAGGAAGTGCTGTTGGCGGTGGAGATTCCCGCTGGCGGCGCGATCAAGTACGAGCTCGGTGAGCATGGCGAGTTGCGGGTGGATCGCTTCCTGTCGATGCCGGTTGCCTATCCGGCCAACTACGGTTCGATGCCGCAGACCTTGGCCGGTGATGGTGATCCGCTGGATGCGCTGGTGTTGACCCGGTTCCCGATCCAGCCCGGCGCCGTCGTCCGCTTCCGCCCGCTGGGCGTGTTGCGCATGGTCGACAAGGGCGAGGCCGACGAGAAGATCGTTGGCGTGCCGGTGGATGCAGTCGACCCGACCTATGCAAAGGTACGTGCGCTGGAGGACCTGCCGGTCATGGACGTGCAGCGCATCGAGGCGTTCTTCCGCACCTACAAGCAGCTGCCAACTGGCGCCGATATCCAGCTCAACGGCTGGGGCGATGCGGCCGAGGCCCGGCAGGTGATACGCCGGGCACTGCTGGACTACCAGCAGGCCAGGCCGACGCGTTGAGTATCCAGCCGGTTTCACGGCTCTGGATGCGGCTTCCTCCTATAATGAACACGGATTGTCCGAATGTGCTGCGCTGCGGGTGCCGGTAAGGCCGCCCGCAGCGATGGCAGCAGGTAGCAATGACAGCTCGGCCAAGGGTGTTGGCCGGGCGATCACGGCGGACTGCCGGTAACGGCAGGTGCCCAATCAAGGAGGGTGGTCATGCGCATCATGGGAAAGGCGTGGAACAAGTTGGCTGTAGCAGCCATGTTGCTTGCAGTAGCTGCGAGTGCGGCGGCGGCCCCGCCGTTGGAAGAAGAAATCGTCAACCCCAGCGAAGTTCTGTTCGAGGGTGGCAAGGCCTATGCCGCTGCTGGCGGTGGCCAGATGGAGCAGTTGCACAGCCGCAAGCAGGGTGGTGAGACCATTTATTATCGCCTGGTCCGCTACGACAACGAGAACGGCTACGTCGACAATGACGGCGCACAGGCGCTGGCGCAGACCTTCCGTACCGAATCGAGCATCGGCCAGACGCCTTACCGTTACTACGGTTCCGGCCATTTCGCGCGTCCGGATTTCTACAATAGCCCCTATAACCGTGATGCCCGCCAGCGCTACTCCGGGCCGGGTTATTTCGGAAGCTGCAGCCGCTATGACGGCTGCAAGGAAGTGCAGATCGTGCCGCTGTGGCCGTATTACCGCGGTTACTGACGACGCATTGATTCCTGACCTGGGCAAGCGCTGCACTCCCGGGGCTGTGGAGTCATCAGGCTTCCGAGCCGGATCTGACCGTATTGCTGTTCTTCCCGGGTGCGCTGCACTTATCGGGGCTACGGCTTGGCGATAAGAGCGCTTGATGCAAACAGAAACGGCGGCCTTGATGGCCGCCGTTTGTGTTTGACG
>NZ_JASCOR010000051.1 GCF_029959445.1 Stenotrophomonas sp. PS02298
CGTACTCGACAATCTGCCGAACCGCCTCGATCTTGAACTCATCCGTGTAACGCTTCGTACTCATAACCACCTCCGCGTAAGCCATAGTTTATGGCTGCGAGGTGTCTACGAAATCCTGGGCGATTCATACCGAGATCGAAACCTGGCGGCGGGAATACAACGAGGAACGACCGAAGAAGATCTTGGGCGGCCTGACACCGGCCGCCTATGCCCAACAGTTGGCGGCCAAAGCCGCTACGATTAAATCTGGACTCTAAAGGGCCCCGCTACTGAAAGCGGGGGGACGTCGCTCAGTACGCGGTGATAAATGGTTACGCTAAGTTTCTGGATTCCAAGGAGGCAGTAAGCGCAGCTGCTCTTCGTCGTGTGCTCGATACCTACCTGCCCTATGTTTCCTCAACGGTCTCGGACGCAAACTTCTGGGAAGAGCCTGTTGACGAATCAGAAGATTTTGAGCCAAACAAGGATTGGATTCCGCGCGTAGTCGCTGAGATGGTAAAAAAATTGGTTTCCAATGACGACTTTCCGCTTGCGGAAGTAGACTTCAAACATCTTTTCGATGCAATCATCAGCGTTAAGGAGCACGCGGAGGGAATCGAATCCTCGGATGACCCAATGACCGGCGCAATTAACAATACGCGCGGCGTTGCAGTTGAAGCGATGTTTCAATTCGTTCTGCGGAGGTGCAGAGAGTCTGATGAATCAAAGGGGGGGCACGAAGAGGAATGGGCTACACTCAAAGTCCACATCAATGATGAACTGAGTCGATGCGTTGAGGGAGGGGCACTTGAGTCCTCAACATTGTTCGCGTCTTATCTTGCTCAATTTTTGTACTTGGAAGAGCAGTGGGTGGCTGATAATGCGACGAAAATATTCCCATTCGACTACGCTGAGAATGTGTTGGCTGCATTGGCGGGCTTGGCGTTCGCAAATGCGACCCCTCGCGTATACGAGACTCTCAAGCAGGCCGACGTGCCGAGGCGGGCGTTGCAGCTCAATGAACTCACGGGCAGTGCGCGGGAGCACCTTATTGAGCGGATTGCTCTTGCCTACATATGGGGGAGTGAGGCGCTCGACTCCCATGTAATCACGGAAATGTTTTCGGATAGCCGGATCGATGACCTGATAGAGTTGGCTTCAACGGTTGCTAGGTGGTCCGGCGAAAAGCTGAAGCCAGAGCAAGCATTAAGGGCGAAGGAACTGGCGAGAGCGCTTGCGCTATTTGGATCTCGTGAGCCTGTCTCTAGGAGGAATCTCCTTGCGAAAACTTCACGTTTTATTGGCTTTGTGGCGGAGCCAATGGATGATGATATGCATTGGCTATTGTCTGTTGCGCCTTACGCGCATGGGCCGCACGGAGATGACGTCTTTCTCGAAGCGTTAGATAGAATGGTGGCGATGGATGTAGGCAAGGCGCTGCAGATTTTAAAGGCGTTTATGCAAGACTACTCGCTTGGCTACGATCATCGAGATAGGCTGCAGGGTCTTGTTCGTAAGTTTAACGCTGCTGGCTTCCATGCTGATGCCGTTTCGATCGTCAATACTTTGGTGGAGGATGGCGCTGGCCCTAAGTGGGTGGAGCTCTATAAGGAGCTAGTTGGAAAAATCCCTCCGCAAGAACCGTTGTGAGCGGAGTAGTGCGCGAGTGAGCCGGATATTGATAGAAGAAAAGTGCTCGCAAAGTTTTGTGATTCGCAGTTGATGTATGAGGCTTTTTCGCAGGAGGAGTAATGTCCTGTGAAGTGGATTGAATTCGAGCAGTCGGATGCCATGGATCACCTCCGCGGTTGACCCTATTTTGGGGTGTCCATGGAGTCGGGGCCAATCCAGGTTTACTTCGGTGAAATGAAGTCAGGACGTGATGGCTTATAAGCCAGCCGCCGCCGATTGGCGAAGATGGGCGTTCAATTCTGATCCCCCCCCACCAGCTCAAACGAAAAAACCCCCTGATTGCTCAGGGGGTTTTGCGTAATCTGGCGGAGAGAGGGGGAGGTACTGATCCGGAGACCTCTCTCCCTGACTGCTCGCAGATCGCAAACCGGACGTGTGTCCTGTGTTGTGTCCGGTCCATCATAACTTCCGAGCGGGGCGGGAAACAATGGGAGAGCGCCTTGACCTTGCCCCCCTTTAACAGGGAAGGGTAGAGCGGGCGGTCCAGGAGACTCTGAGCCGTCGTCCGTCCAGATGTTACAATCGGTTCCGCTGTCCGGCCCTTGACTGCACGGAAGATTCCGTTAGTTTGGAATCCTTGGCTGTTCAGTCTGTTAGAGCACTTTGTGGGCCCTTAGGAGAGCTTCAGTGACCTTGCGATACATCGGTTCGAAGACTCGCCTTGTGGATGGCTTGGCACCCTTCATCGGGCAATATTCCGGGAAAGGGCGCTTCGTTGACGCCTTCTGTGGCATGGGCTCTGTGGCAGCCCAGGCATCCCAGCTTGGCTGGCCTGTGTTGCTGAACGACCACCTGTCTTACGCTGCTGTCATGAGCTCGGCTCGGCTGACGGGCCGTAATCAGGTGCCCTTCGCTGAGCTGGGAGGCTACACCTCAGCGATAGAACGGCTGAACGAACTAGACGGCCGGCGGGGTTTCATCTGGAGCGAGTACAGCCCGGCTTCCTTGCAGCATTCCCGCGCAGGTATAGAACGTCGCTACTTCACCGAGGCCAACGCCGCGCGTATCGACAGCTGCCGTTCGCAGATCTTCGACTGGAGCAAGGCGGGGCTGCTGAATCCTTCAGAAGAACGGGTGCTGTTGGCAGATCTGCTCTCAGCTGCCAATCGTGTGGCGAATATTGCGGGCACCTACGGATGCTTCTTGTCGCGCTGGACGGCGCAGAGCCAAGGAAGCCTTTTGCTTCGTCCGCGTGATTTGGTCGACGAAGGGATGCCAGTCGACATTTCGGTGGGGGACGTGATGGATGTCAGCATTACCCCTGATGACACCGTCTACTTAGATCCCCCTTACACGAAGCGCCAATATGCGTCCTATTACCACCTCCTGGAAACGATCGTTCATGGCGATGCTCCCGTGGTGGAGGGTGTTTCGGGGCTTCGCCCTTGGCAGCATCTGGCATCCGACTTTTGCTACAAGCGAAAGGCGCTCGGGGCATTGGTTGGCCTGATTCGAGGTGTTGACGCACGGCGAGTCCTCTTGTCCTACAGCAGCGAAGGTCACGTTGATCTGGACGAGCTGACCGAACGTTTGGTTGACACTGGCGTTGTCAATGTTGAACCACTGGCAAGTATTGGTCGCTACAGGCCAAATCAGAAGGCGAGTGACAACGCTTCTAAGGTCAGTGAATACCTCGTCGTCATCGAGCCGAAGTCAGTGGCCTCGCTGCCAAGAATGAGTGCGACGGCACGGAAATGAGTTCACCTGGAACATTGGAACAAGCTCGGCTGCGAGCTGCGGCATCTCAGATTCGCGATTTCTCAAGCCAGTTCAAGTCTAAGCAGGAAGAGGCTCGATTCCAGTTGCTGGAGGCTGTGGCAGCACGCCTTGGCTCACACGACGTTGCAGAGTTCCAAGGAGCTTTTGGCCGGGCCTTGATTGCTCCAGCTGCTCAGCTGGACGAAGTCGCCGGCGCAGTGCTTGCACGGATTCGTGTGGCTGGCATTGAACCGGCCCTTGCTCTGAGTGCACTCTCTCGGGAGGCACTTACGGCGTCCCAGCAGAAAAGCACTGGGGCGTATCACACCGACTTTCGACTCGCTCAACGTCTGGCGAAGGTCTTGGCTCCGAGGCTAACTGCCAAAAGTAAGGTCATCGATCCGGCATCGGGTTCGGGGATTTTGCTTGTAGCGCTGACCTTGGCTGTATGCGGGGATGATCGTCGGATGACCGCTCGTTGGCTTCGGAATGGCGTCCATGCAATGGACCTTTCTGAAGCTGCGCTTCGCGGGGCAACATTGTCTCTAGCGGCGCTCACCGATGACCTTAGTGCGGTTATCGAGATGCGTAGCCGTTGGCGAGCAGGCGACAGCCTTGCGCTCGAAGCGGCAGAGTGGGAAAGGATGGCTCCGCGCGGCTTTGACGCGATCATTGCTAATCCCCCGTGGGAAAAAGTTCGTCTAACTAAGCACGAGTTCCTCTTGGGAAAGGGAACTGCTCGTCACTACGGCTCTGATCTCGAACACATGGACCGCGCGGCGTTCGAAGCATCGTCGGGCGAGGTGAGGTCTTACGCAGAGTTCCTGGCGAGGCGTTTTCCTCTCCTGGTGCGAGGCGAGCCAGACTTGTATGCGGCTTTCATGGCGCTTTACTTGAATCTGCTGAAGCCGGGAGGTCAGGCATCAGTCTTGGTTCCGGGGGGGCTGATACGCTCTCAAGGCACTCAGGCCCTCCGGGAAGCACTTTTCGACCGCGCTGAACAGCTGGAGATTGGGCTGTTCGACAATCGCGCCCGCTTCTTTGGAATAGATACCCGCTTTAAGTTCTTGGCGCTCAGCTTTACTCAGCACGCTAACACCCATACAAAGGAGCCTATCCAACTGACCCGTGAGGGTGGGACGGAAACAGAGACGGAGGTGTTGAGCCGAGTTCGCATTGGAAGGAAGACCCTGCGTGCAGTGCGGCCGGACCTGAGTGTGCCGGAGGTCCATAGCAATGCGAGCTGGGCATTATTCCAGCGTTTGGTTGAGCGTGGAGAGCGTATGGACGACCCTCTTTCGCCTTGGTTTGCAGAGTTCTGCCGCGAGGTCGACATGACAGGCCAGCGCTCATATTTCACACGGTGTCCGGGGAAGGGAAGGGTCGGAGTTATTGAAGGCCGTCATGTTCAGCAACACCGCTTTGGTGCGAAGGCCTACGTCGCTGGATCTGGCCGTTCTGCCGTCTGGGAAAGCCTTCCGTTGGGAGGGGCTGAGGTTGTTCCTCAGTTCTACATCGCTGCGAAGGACTGTCCTGCCAAGGCCCAAGAGCGCATCCAGCGCCGTAGGGTCGGCTTCTGTGATATCGCAGGTCAGACTAACGAGCGATCCATGATGGCAGCCCTGGTGGAGCCGGGCTATGTGTGCGGTAACAAGGTCCCAACAGTCTGCTTTCCCAATGACCCCGATGAGGATCGCCTCTTCGTGTGGCTGGCCGTCGTCAATAGTTTGACCTTTGACTGGATGCTCCGCAGGGTCCTTACGACCAGCATCAACTACTTTGTGCTCTTAAGTATCCCCATGCCCTCGATAAAGCCCAAAGGGTTGCCTTGGAGGCGTCTGGCCACCGCTGCCCGGGAACTTCATGAGCTTAACTTGGCTGCCAGAACCCCTGAAACCGACCGGGAGGCCGCAGGACTGCGCACCAGGATTGACGTCGAAGTGGCCCGTGCCTATAGCGTCACCCTTGCAGAACTTGATCTAATGGCCTCTGATTTCCCGTTGTTGGATCGGGGACAGCCTTCCTTGGAACAGGAAAGCCGCTCAACGATCACTTGGGACTCTGTGCTCGCCGGCATGTCCGGTGGCAAGGACCCTTGGCAACGGCGAATGGTTGCTGCGCAGGACGCAGGGGCGATCGCCTTTGTTCCAGCTCAGCATTCAGGTTTCGAGCCGGAGGAAGGGGGCACTTATGGAGCAGAGCGGGTCGAGTCAACGTAAAGGGGCGGCAGGTATCGCCCGAGTTCTTTGGAAGGAAATCCTCCCGGGAGACCGAAGGAAGTTTGTTGCGCAGTCTCACGACTCGGACACGGGAGGCGGTGCACGAGACCTTCGCTTCCGCGGAGACGAAGAGCTCAAGGCCATTGTCTTGGCGATGTTCCCAGTCCAAGAGAAGGCGAATCGAAGGCGGAACAAAGTCTCGACGACCATTACCCGTCACCGGGGGCAGTTCTGCTGGAAATCTGGTGCAGGTGTCAAGCAGGAAACTCACTCTGAAGCTGCCTACATCGAGCCTCCTACGAGCGCTCGGGAGGGTGAGTGGCGGATCACGCGCGTTCATACCTACGGCGTTTTTCAAGGGGCGATCCCGCCGATAACAGCAGGAGACCGTGTGCTGCTTCTGCTTATTCAGACGGATGATGGCAACATTTGGCCCCGGTTTACGACTGAGGCTTCGCTTCGCAAGGACAAATGGAGTGCGGCTGTGAAGCAGCAGATCCTAGGGTGCCTAGACAGCAAAAAATCTACGCGCAGAGCATCTTACGGGTTCTTCGATTTGCAAACTGGACGGATGCATTGCCATGTCTGATTCAGCATCTGTCCCCGTGCGCGAAGTCATGCATCTTCTGGCTTCATCGAAAAATGTGTTGCTTTCGGGCCCTCCTGGCGTTGGCAAGACGCGACTCCTTTCGGAGATTGCCGCAGCGTTTCAGGAGGGCGGTCTTGGTTCGCAGGGCACACCCACGCTAAGTCATGGCGATGATGTGGCCATCCAAGATGCGGAGGAGGCGAAGGTTTTTCGAACGGTTTTTCATCAGAACTCGAAATACCGGGACTTTGTAACTGGGGTTGCTCCAGCTATCGGTGAGGGCAAGGCCGGTCAGTTCACCATTGTAGAAGGCACGCTCTTCCGAGCAGCGCAGCATGCGCGCCAAGAAGGGTGCGCCTCTCTGTTGATCATCGATGAAATCAACCGAGGCCCGGCCGTGCAGGTCTTTGGTGGCTCCATGGTGGCGATCGAGGCGGACAAGCGCCTCAGTCCTGATGGAAGTCCTCACGGGCTCACGCAGTTCTTTGAAGTGATGATGCCGCCGATGGGTCTCATTGAGGAGTATGCACTGCCAGACCGTCTCTTCATCCTGGCGGTTCAGAATCAAGCAGACAGCTCAGTGGAGCCCATGGATGTCGCTTTCCTCCGTCGGTTTGAGCCGTACCGGCTCAATCCGGATGAAGCGGTCTTAAGAAGCCACTTTCAGATCGAAGGGGGCCATAAGCGGGAGCTTCCCGAGGAGCCCAGCGTCGTGGCCGACCTTGCCGAGGCAAGTGCCCGGGCATGGGTGGCGGTCAACGAAAGGATAGCCATCGGACGTGGAAGGGACTTTCAGGTAGGGCATGGCGTATTGATGCAGGCTTGGTCGGCATCCCTTTCTCTCGAAGAGGCGACAATACTGCTGGCTAAGGGATGGGACAAGGTGGTGGCCCATGTCGCAGAGGTCTTCTATGGGGACATCCGTAGCGTGGCGATTGCCTTGAACGCCACCGAGTTCCCAAACGAGGAGTCACCATTGAAGCTTGTCGAGCACACTTTCGGCACCGAGCTTCGATACGCTTTGGAAGGGGAAAGCCAGTGGACACGCGAGGCTTTGTATAAGGGCCTGCGAAGCATCGCGGGAACATAGCGCCCAATGGCTCGATTTTCCGTTGTTGAGTATGGGTCTCCGGCCAATCTTCTTCCTTTCATTGCTGGAGCGATGGGGAGAGGAGCTCAAGAGGCGGCGCGCTTGCTTTCGGATGCTGGCGGACGTATCGCCCGTCAAGTCGGGCTGAAGAAGTCGCCGATTGAGGTCAGTGGCTCGCATGTTTCATCTTCCAAAGTGGCTGGCTTGGTTCACTTGGGTCGTTCATGTGAGCTGGAAATCGCGCCAAAGTTCTTGGGGCGGCATGCTGACAGCGCCGGCTGGCGGGAAGATTTTTTCTTTCTAGCCATGCTTTCAAAGCACGGGCACGTCCTCAGCTCTGATCGCATTAGGGCGGACACTGCTGTAGATAGCGATCTCGACTCGCTACTGGCTCGAGCCATCACTGACATGTATTGGCAGCACCACCACCGCCTCGTTCGGTCATACAAAAAGACCCTCGAACACGATTTCTTTCTTGACGGGGATGTCGACCCGTTCGACTTGCGCGTTCCTGGACCATCGGGATACCCACAGGAGGTAATCCGCTACAGCAGGTCCAATCGTCACAATGCGATCATCTCGGCGGCCGCTGGCATTGCACGCCGGCATGTGCGACATCCAGCCATGAACGCAGATTTGTCACGGGTGAAGGCCCATTTGGGCCATCAGCCTCGTCTACCTCGTGGGCATTTGCTTCAGCAAATGGTTCCGGGTAGGTCACGGCGATGGCAGGCGCTGATGGATCTTTCGGTGGACGTAGTAAACGGTTTTGGCATGGGATTCAATGAAGGGGAGGCTAGGGCTCCTGGATTTGTCATGGCGACATGGCAACTATGGCAGGACCTCATCACGGTCGGTCTTCGTTTAGGCTTCGGGGATGGTCACGTTGTTGCAGAGCAGCCGTTGAGTCTAGGTAAGAGGTGCTATCCGGATGGGAAGATGGGAAGGCTAAATGTGAGACCTGACACGTCGGTTGCTCTAAATGGGCGCGAGTTCCACGTCGACGCGAAATACAAGGGGCGCCTGGAAAGTGGTCGTTTGTATGCGTCTGAGTCAGACATTTACGAGGCCATGGCCTTTTCCATGGCTAGTAAGGGACTTCCTGTGATACTGGCCTACCCTAGGCTTGCTTCAGCGCCGCTGACTCCGGTGGGAACGGTAGAGGTGTTGGAACAGGTTAGTGTAAAGGGTTGCGGGCCGATAGTCGCTGTCTCCATCGAGGTGCGAGGCATATCCCGCCGTGGGGCGCTCAAGTGCTTCGCTCAACAAATGAGACTTGGGATCGCGGATTTGTCCGAGATATTGCATTAAGGCGACGAACCGCGATATGGATGTCTCGGCTGTAATCGTCCGTTGACCAACAGGAGGGTCGCATGGCTGCAGTAGCAGGGGGAAGTATCTTCGGGAATGCGCAGCGAATCCTTTTCAAGGCTCTTCCTCCCGGGGATTGGAAGAAGTTTGGCGGGGTCTCTAACAATGACCCCAAGGCTGGGGGGGGCGCGCGCGATCTTAGATACAACGGATTCGAAGATTTTGAGCGTGTCGCTAAAGCTCTGTTCCCCACAAAGATGATTCGAAGAACCAGGGATGGTACACCTAAGCTGATCAGCGCCTATCAAGGATCTCTTAAGCACACCTTCGGCCCATCACTTTCGGATGACGCGTTCTTCGAGAATCCCACGGACGTAAGAGACGCTGAGTGGCGGTTCACCAAGGTCAGCTCGAAATCGCCGATTGCGCTTGCAACGCCGCAGGCCGGTGAGGATGATCTTGATATTCTGGTGTTGGTTCAGGAGAGTCCGGGCGAAGTGGTGCCTGTGTTCACTACGCTCAATACGATGCCGCCAGGTCAGATTTCTGCGTTCATCCACCAGGTATGTCAGGCCCCCCGAAAGTCGAGATCTGATGCTACACCTGCGGGTTTCCTGGACATCATGAGCAAGTGGAGTGACCACAACTAAAGCGGCGAGCCACTCTTGCCTTTGCCGATTGGACTACACCCGGGGGCTTATAGAAACTCCCTCGGGTGTTTTTTCGCCGCTTCAGTTTGTCAGCTGGGCATACATGACAAAGAGGAACATCGGCAGCCCACTCAGCACGGCGAAGGCCCCGACAGCGCCCATCAGGGTGAGGATGGTCATGGCCCACCACTGCCACCAGGTGAACCCCACATCGCGCGCCTGAGCCGCTCGGGCCTCAACCGGATAGCGAAGCGCCGCCTTCCGGGTTGCGCGTCGGGCCAAAAGCGGCCCAACGACGAACCCGAAAGGTCCAGTGAGGAGCAGGGCACCCGAATACCACCAGAAAAATCGGTCCCGTGGCGTCATGAGCTTGCGGCGGGCGGGCACCGGCTGGTCAAGCAGGGGAGGGGGCCCGCTCATTCGGCGTAGGCCCTCCAGCTCCCTGATTCCTTCGCATACCTAAGGTTCTTGCTGACCGGAATGGGCACCTGGCGGCCGCCGATATCGATGGAGACTTTCCCCTTGGTGTCGCAGCGGTAGCCCTCCACGTCTTGGGCCTCGACGCATCCGGTCAGTTCGAAGTCGCGGATGTCGCCAACCCGTCCAGCCCCGCTTTCCTCCAGAAGGGTGGCGAGTGCCCTTTCGGCATCGTTAGTAGACGGCGGGCCACCGCAAGCAGTGAGGGTAAGTGCAATGGCCAAGCCGGCCAGGGGAAACCTTGCGTTCATGGGTCAATCCTTGAGGGTGATGATAGGGCGGCCACAGGCCGCCCTGAATGGATGGCGAAAGACGGGGCTTACCGGTCGCGGTTCCCGTCTGTCTTGAAGCCTGCAATCCAGAGTCGGCTGTCCTTGAAGGGCGTCAGCATCCCCGATGGGCCAGGGTGCAGGTCGGCTGTCTGGATGAACCCAGAGACCCAAGCCACTCTCAGGGCCGTGTCGACGGCCCGGTCGGACACGCCAGGGCGGCTGACGTTGACGGCAAAAGGCTGTGCTGGCGGATTAGGGCCAGTAGACCGGCTGGCCCCCGTGTTGGCCTTGTTCGACGGCACTCGAACTCCCATCAGGCTGTCGCGCCCTTTCCAGAGGGCAGCCGTGTTGATCTCTGCCGTGTCGCCCAGGTCGTCGGTCTCCGTCAGGGCTGCATTGGCGCAGGTCCGGAAGGTCTCTGTCGTGGAGGCGGCAGCGCTGGTCCAGATCCGGGCTTCCACGGTCCAGCACGGCAGGGACACACCCCATTCCTGGAACGTCAATGCCACCCGGGGCCAGTCCAGTCGGCCTTGTTGTGCGAGCTGGTGGTTATCGGATTTGAAGAGCCCGGGCAGCTTCCCTGCACCGCTGACCGAGGTGTAGATCGGCTGGTTGCCAGAGGCTTGGCTTGCGGTAGCTGCGGTGGGCTTCACCCCAATCATCTGGCCGCCGGCATCCTTCAGACTCTTCCCCAACTGCCGGAAGAAGCCGGGCTGTTCCGCCTGCTGGGCGGACTGGTTGGCTTCCTGGGCTGATGCGATCTGGCTACTCAGCGACAGCGCAGCCGCCAGAGCGGCGGCCATCCTTGTGGTGTCCTTCATTAGGTGCCCCTGTAGACCGCCACGCCGGCGGCATTTACGATAATCGCAGATGTGCAATCGGGTTCCAACCGTCAGACTTGGGAGAAGTTCAGCTGTGGTGCAAGAACCCGGATGCCGCAACCCAAGACGCCAGCGACGGTCTATGGCAAGCGCCTGCGCAGCGCGCGGGTGGCCAAGGGCTGGACGCAAGCCCAGTTGGCGGAGCGGATTGGAATGGTCGACTCCGTCTCGGGAGCGACTCGGGTGAGCCGATACGAGACGGGCCAACACGACCCCGACCCGGCGACGTCTCAGGCGTTGGCTAAAGCATTGGGTCTGCCGGTGGCATATTTCCATGCCACCTCGGATACGCTGGCTGAAGTCATTCTGCTCGTGTCGAAGTTACCGGTCGCTAAGCAGAAGGAGGCGCTTCAGCGCCTTAGAGACATGGTCTCCAGAATGGACGTTGGGCGCTGAGAAAGCCTCGCTCCGTTATGTAGCCACTGGCTTGCCTGTAGTGCGGGCCTCCGAAAAGCGAGTCGCTATTCGATCAATCCTTTCATGGCGGCGACGCAAGGCGCTTTCATACAGGCGTGGTGATTTGGCTAAAGTTCTCGAAGCCGTTGTCGATACCCTTCTGGATGGACCAACGGCTTCTGTAGATGATTTGCCGGCAGCCAGTTGGCTTTATGAAAACCCAGGAGGCGAAAAATGCACGACGCAGACAAGGAAGAAGACGCCCAGAGCCAGGCTGACAGCAAGTCGAGTCCTATCCCACCTTTCGGGGACAGTTCCCAGGGGCACTTAGTGACAATCCTGGCTGGTGCACTAGGAAGTGGGGTTTGGGCAATCGGAAGCGAGGCAGCAAGGGTGCTGTTGACTGCCGTAGCTCAGTTCGAGTGCCATCAAGGCGACAGTTGGCACCTTGATCGGTCCTTGGTCTCGGGCGATACGGTGGAATCTCTTGTTCGCACGGGGAAAAGCAGGGCCATCGACGTCGCAAGGGCATGCGCGCTTGGAGCAGAGCTGCTGTGGCATGCTGACGCCTTCGAGAGGCATGCTGCATTCGTGCGAGCGCGCGAGGTGGAGCTGATTAGAATCCTTCTAGATTTCCTTGAGAGCAATGGAGAGGGTGATCAAGTGCGCGCGCTCCATGAATCTTTGCTCGAGAGCTTCGCTGCGGCTTTCAAAGCCGAGTTAAACGCTTCGTTGCCACTGAAGGAATACTTGAAGTCGCTGCCGAGACGAATCTAAGCGTGCCCCTGAAACGTGTCAGTGAACATGTCGTTGATGGGGCCGCCCTTGGCTTTCGATTCGCGATGATTCTTCCCGCGCCCAAGCCTTTTTCTTAAAGCTAAGAGTTCGTCAGAGGAAGCTCCCCCCTAAGAAGGGGGGGGGACTTGGCAGAGACTGGACTGAAGAGTCAACGCGGATCGAAGAGACGGCGGAACTACTATTCGGGCACGCAGAGGTGCTTTAGCTCGGCTACCCCAAAGCTCATGGGTAGAACTTGCTTGGGTCAGACAGCTGATCGGCAAACTGGCCCCGCTGATACTTAGGCAGTTCGACGCTCGGCTGGTAACGCTTGATGGTGCGAATCTTCTTCTTCTGAGCGTATGCCGGTTTCTTGTGGAAATACGCCTCGTGCAGGACAGCGACCCTTTTGTTAGCTGAGTGCCCAGTGATGAGGGCAATGACCTCGTCTGGGATGTCCTGGTGGTGAAGCTCGGTTGCTAGCGTATGGCGGAACGCGTGGAAGCCGACGCCTTTTTTGAAGCCTAAGCGTTTCATGTAAGTGCTGAACTGGTTGAGCGCGGCTTGGCTGTAACGTGCGTTCGAGTCGCCTGTCTCACGGTTCACGCCGGCGGAAAGGTGGGGGAACAGGCGCGGGTGTCCGCACTGGCGTATGTCTTCGACGTAGTCTAGGAAGCCGGCGTCGATGAGCGGCTGCGCGATCGGCACATCCCGGACGGCCGACTTGCCTTTTAGGCGTTGGCGACTTCTTCCTCGACTCTTGTGTGCCAGGTCTGGGTCGATCGTGACCCGGATGCGTATCCACCAGATGCCGGCGTCGTGCACGATGTCGGCCACTTTCAGTTGCGCAACCTCGTTGATCCTCGCGCCGGTGTATAGGCCGATCATGGGCATCCACCACCGGTGGGGATGACACTTCGCCCACGGAATGAAGTTCTCAGGCGCGAAGATCTTTTTGAGGTCCGCTTCGTCAAAGAGCCTCTCTGCTTTGTCGGCGTCTACCGCCAGATCGTCTTTGAACTTCTTGAAGCCGGCCATGGGAGACGCTGGGATCGCGTTGGCTTCGACTAGGCCCTTGAAGAAGGTCGACAGGAAACGCCGATGCTTTTCCAATGTCTTGGGGGCCAGGGGAGGAACGGCCAGCTCCTTGCCCAGCGCGACGGCCTGGTCATACGTGTAGTCGCGATACTTGGGGTCGGAGAGAAGCAACGGGGGAGCCCACCGCAGCAACTCCCACAGACGATAAATATGGGCATGGTCGATGCGCGAAACGGGGATGTCGCCGCAGGTCAGCTTAAGCAAGTTGAGGGTGCGGAGCGTAGATCCAGTTGTGTCCTTGGCCAGATTACGGTCGTCTCTGGACCTCACGTAGTCGGCGATCTCGACAGACAGCAGACGAGGGGCGGAAGCGATGGGAAGCGGGGCGGGATACTGAGTGCATCCATTGGCTCGACGACTGCGACGCTGGCGGTCATCGGCTCGGTCCAGCATCTCCTGGGCGTGGATGGCCGCCTCCCGCCCAGTGATGTTCAACTCTTCGATACGAAGGTTGCCCATCTGGACGCCCTTGAGCTGGAGGGTGCCCATCGGGTGAAGCAGGTATTGGTTGAGGTGTTCTAAGGCGGGGGAGGGCATTGCTTGGCTTCCATCGGAACGATGGAAGTACCAATAAAACAGGTCCCCAAATGGTCAATACAAAACGGCGCTCAATCTTAACGCCGTAAGCGTTGCGGCTGGCCAAGCGCTGCTCAGCGAAGCGCCCGATCTGTACCGGCCACCATTTCCTTGGATTTCTCAGTTAAAACAATAGTTTGGGATCTGCGTTCCCTGAAAACTCTGGAGTCATTTTGGTACTGTTTAACTGAAATAAGCTAACCATTCATTTTTTGAATGATGAATGCAAGATAAACGGGCAAAAACATTGATGAGCCGTAACCAGTGCTTTTCCTATCATCCGGCTGCCACATGTAGTGGCTAGGAGAGACGTTATGGCGAAGAACGAGCAGACGAGCCCGAAGGCGGCGAAGGCCGCAAGTGCAGTTTTGCGTGACGATCGAACCGGCAGTAAATCCAAGACGGCGGCGGGCTCTGCTCTGAGTCAGGCCCCGGACAAGGGCAAGAAGAGCAAGAAGTAGTTTCAAGGGCCGGCACCAGTCGGTGCCGGCTTCTATCGCACCACAGGGCAAGGGAGCCAAGATGACAGGGATTGCGTCGCTTCGATCGTCATCCAGCGGTGAGTCAACACCAGATCTGAACAAGCACGAGTGGACCGATGAAGTTCGATTCCTCCCGTATTGCGGTGACCTTTACTGGGATGGCATGAACGGGCAGCGGATCCTGCTGTTGGGGGAGTCGCACTACCGGAAGGAGGGGGTGGCCGATTCACTTGATGTGACCCGGTCCTTCACTCGAAATACTTTCCGGGGGATGGCAGAGCCGGTCCGGGAACGCGAGGATAGTCCCTTCTTCAGGGCGCTGGACCTGGTGCTCACCGCGCGACAAGACTTCCAACCGCTGGAAGCTGCGGACGCATGGCGGCGAGTAGCCTTCGCCAACCTGTCTCAAGCCTTCGCCGGCTCCCAGGCCAATCACCGCCCCCGCAATGAGGCGCTGAGGAAGGGTGGTGACGTGCTGGTCGGGGCGATATTGCCGGTTCTTAGGCCAACTGTTGTCCTCGTCCTGGGCAGGACCACTTGGCGGTTCCTTCGGCATGGCCGCCGCGAGGGGGGCATTCCTCCATTTGTGGCGGAGCAGGTGAACCGTGGCGACAGCAAAAGGCGATACCTTGAAAACCGAGATGTGTGGTCGCTGGATTATGTCGGGGGCTCAGCGCTCATGACCTGGGTCTATCATCCCTCTTGGAATGTGGACACGTGGCAGGACAGGGCCGGAGCACTGCGTTACCTAGCATCCCTGCGGTGCCAGCCCTGAGAGTGGTCAGAGTGGCTTTTGGGTCGAGGACTAGTGCATGAGTGAATCAGCCGAAGTGTCAAAAGTGGTCCGCAAAACTGCTCAGAGTGGCAAGTTGGACTATGTCCCTGTCGTTGTCCTCAACGAGAACACGAGGACCAAGCTGCACGTGGTCGGGTGGCTGATTCCTCACACTAGCCACACCGAGTTCTCTATAAAGCTCGAGGGGTTCAAGAAGACCAAAGCCTCGCCCTGGGAGGAGGATCCGATCAAGACCATCACCTTGACCGAGACCTCCACGCTCAAGCTGTTCAAATACCTTCAGACTCACCTGCCTTTGGCCCAGCAATCTGAAGCAGGGGAGTTCATTCTCATCAGGGCGGCGAACGGAACCGTCGACCTCACCGGGCATGACCCGCAATCCTTGGTCGGCGCGCTAACCAAGGTGTTGTCGCAAGCAGAGCTGGTCAAGCACTTGGCCAGCACTGAGCTGACACATGAGTTGACCGAGGCGCTTCGGGGATCCATTCGGCTCAATGAGATGCGCTCAGCGGTTGCTGAGCTACGGTCCACCTTGGGCCGTGGTGAGTCGGCTGAGCAGGTCTACCAATCTTGGTGCGAAAGGCACTGCTGGGCCTTTGGGAACGCCTACGTGGTCAGGGACGAGGTGAGGGCAATCACCACAGGAGACAACATCGACTTGATGTTGCCTAGCGTGATTGCTGGGTATCGAGACATCGTCGAGCTGAAGCGGCCGGACATGGATGTGCTGCTGTATGACAGGGCGCACAAGAACTACTACTTCTCTGCGGACGTATCGAAGGCCATTGGCCAGTGCCACCGTTACCTCGACATGCTTCATGACTTCGCAGACAAGGGATTGGTTGACCACAAAGAGGTAGTGGCTTACCACCCCAGGGCCACAATCGTCATTGGACGCTCTCATGACTGGACGGATGAGCAGCAGCGAGCACTTCACGGCCTCAATCGGCGTATGCATGGAATCACGGTCATCACTTACGACCACCTCCTGGCTCAGGGTGAGCGGTTGATAGAGATGATGGTGCCGACGGCGGGCCTTGAAGCTGCGGCGGTCGAGGCCGTCGAACCCGACGACGACATTCCCTGGTAGGCCATGACCAGGTATAAAGAGATTTCCCAACCCGCCACGAAGGACGTCGAGATGAGCGTTGCAGTCTACAAAGATACCCCTCATCTAAAAGTATGCGAGGGAAGCTCGGAGTTGGGCTCGACTCCATACATCTCGTTCGAGGAATATTTGACTATTCCAGGACTGGAGGACGCGGATATTCGCTTGGAGTTTGCTAACAAGCCGGGTCTGGAAGAAGTGGAAGACCTGCGGCGCAGGCTGAAGAGCGCCGGGCTAGTCTTTGTGGTCCAGCGGAGAACCTAGGCTGCCCGGAGGAGAAGAACGGGATGTGGCTGCCCTGAAGGCAGCCCGCCGTTCTCGTATCAAAGGGGGCGCTCTGCCACGGGCTTAGGGGGAGAGAGATGGATCATTTCGAGAACGTAGTGCTGGACTTTCTCCGGGCAGACCGGCGGTTGTTCATCAATGCGCAGTGCTGCATCCAACTGAACCCTGGCAGCAATCCTGATACCAGTGGGCCTCACTGGTATTGCGACGCGGTGGCTGTGAGTGTTCGTGACCGAGCGGCTTACCTTTGCGAAATCTCTTATGCGGTTCGCTTGCCTGCATTGTTGAACCGCCTGAAGAGCTGGGACCAGCATTGGCTTGGATTAAAGGAGGCGTTGGCCCGGGACTGTGGTATCCCCCTTGATTGGACGCTTCAGCCATGGCTATTCGTTCCCAACGACCGCATCGAGCGCTTGCTTTCGGGCGCACGTGCGCTATCACTGATGCCAGAGCCGCGGATAACGGCCTTGGAGGATGTCCTCCCTTGGCGCTACCGATCTTGGGACCGTGGAGACTATCTGGATTCTGGCCATGACTGACTTCAACCTCAAAGCGCCTAGCTTTGCTTTGCTCCAAGCTTCCATGGCTTGTTGGAAATGTGGCTCAGGAACCCTGGTCACTGCCATCTGGGTGCCTCGCCTCACAGAGTTCGATGAGGAGGGCGAACTGGAGGTTGCTGATGCTGCTGTCCTGCAATATGTCGAATCGTTGGACGCAGCCGCCGAGGCGTTCGTCGTCCAGGCCGCACCACTCCTACGTATCGGCCGGTCGCAGACTGCCGGCGTCAACTATTGGGCCAACCATTGTTCCCACTGTGACGCCCTCCAGGGAGACCACTTTGTGATGGGCGTGAATGGGCCTTTCTTTCTACAATCCCGAGATGAGCTTGCTTCGTTGACCGTCCACCCAGCTGGCAGTGGCCTCAGGGCGTCTGCCGGCTATTCGGAGTCGGGATGGATGAGCTGGGTCTCTCGAATGTTTGGAGAGAGCCAGTGAAAGCTTAGGCTTGGGTCCTTGCAATAGATGGCGACTTTGCATCTGTGCGACCGTTTCCCCTCAGTGCGGAGTAAAGATGATGACGGAGTCGCCGAAAAGCCCATTCGACGGTTTTGAGGATTTGTTCAGAGCTTACCGAAGCTGGACCGAGGAGCTGAAGACGGCGACTGAGCCCGCGCTGCGGGTCCAGAAACAACTTCACGATCATCTGGAGCGTTTTCGAACTGGATTCAGCGCCTGGTCTGAGAGCCCTGCGACCAAGGAGATGCTCGAGAGCCTGCGTAAGACGCTCATCTCGGTTGCGGAGTTCCCTAATCGGTTCCAGAGCCAGCTGTTGGGACTGGCTCAGCATGGCTGGTATATCGATCCCGAGATGCCACTGACGGGCATTCGCTCGCTTAATGATGCGTTCGAGAGCGGAGCAGCTGATCAAGCCAGTGCGGAGCTTGAAGAATATTTTCGGCAGAACCTCGATGTGATCGAGGAGCGTCTTCTCGGCCTCCACCCAAAGAGGGCGCACGTCTTAGCGGCAGCGTTCAACGCGCACCGTTTGGGGAACTACCTGCTGAGCATCCCAGTAATGCTCACCCAGGCCGATGGCATCGCGCAAGATATGCGGGGGAGGCAGTTGTACAGTGCTCGACAGACCAAGGGAATCGGCGGGCTGATCGACGGCCTGGAGGCGAATGATCTTAACCGCCACCTTTGGGAAGTGTTTCGCACCCAGTCACCCCTTTTGTCCTCCACTGATAGCCTTCCTGCGGACTTCTCAGGTCTCAACCGGCACAAAGTTCTTCATGGGATGGACTACAACTATGGTTCGGAGACGAACGCATTGAGGGCGGTTTCTCTGCTGAACTTCGCAAGCTTTGCCTTGGCTGACAGGAAGGATAGCGCTGGAGGTGACGGCTGACCTCATTCTGGAAAGGAGTTGCATGTTTCCGAAGGCCTTTTATATACTGGGATTGTTGAAATGACGCCAACTTCCCGGGCGATTTTGCGGCATATCCTAAAACGAAGTGGAGCTACCGGGGGGCGGGGCGAATGCTGAAGTTGACGGAGGGTGCTAGGGAGGAAGGGTCGACTAGCAACTTCTGGCCTAGCGGTTGCATTTCCGTTTGAAGTGAGATATGATTGAAGGTTTGTAGTTCACACAAACTCAAGGATCGGATCATGACATTCGAAGAGCTCGTTGCTTCTGCCCAAAACACGGTGTTCGACGCCGATGCAGCTCTTGCGCTGCGGGAGGCAATCAGGCTTTCGAATGAGGAGTTCGAGCGCCAAGAGCGGCAGCGTGCCGTCACCGCGGAGGTGCTGGCGTATACCTGCAGTCTCTAAAGACATTTCAGTGACGAAACAAAAGCAGCCTTGGGGCTGCTTTTTTAATGGGTCAAGGATCGACGATGATTCCCTTTCTTATTTCACAGTTCGCAAAAGAAGCTTTGAGCAACCTGGTCAAGGAATGCTTTGGATCTGATTTTCCTGATATTTTGACTAAACCGCAGGTCGACTATATTTATCGATACTTGGCTGATCTTGGTGCAGAGTCAGTAGTGCTTGAGTCCCAGTATGTTGATCGGGATTATCTTGATGATTTTTCCAAGTTTTATGCCCGCCAGTTTAGCAATCGGGGGCATATGTGTGCGCGACTTCATTTCTTCGCTCGGGCGGTTAACCACGCAGTAATAGAATCGGTGGTGTCGGGTAGTGCGGATGAAAAGGAGCAGAAGTCTATTGAAGAGTCTTATCTCGGTTTTATCGTGGTCCGTCCGTTGCCTCGAACCTTCATTGGTCGCATGTGTCTAAAAGGGTATCCGCAAAGCGAAGGTCAGTCGGGCAGCAGACATCTGCTGACGCGCGAATATCGTGTGTCGCTGTTCGGCATGTCGCTTAAGGTCGATTCTATTGCGTTCCAAGAGCAAGATAAGGTTGTGGCGGCATGTGCAACGACTGCGATTTGGTCATTGCTCCACGCGAGTGGATTTTTCCCGGTAACGGAAATTCCTTCGCTTAGTCAGATTACGACTGATGCCATTAACTTCATTCCTCAGTCCAACAATGGCTTCCCAAACAAAGAGTTGTCCAACAAGCAAATTTTGCGTGCCCTTGATGTTAGGGGACTTCGTCATCACGCACACAAAGCTCCTGGTGGGGATGCTTCATGGTTAATCGAGACGATTAAATCCTATGTAGATAGTGGCTACCCGTTGATTTTGGTTTGTCAGGTGGGTAAGGTTTTCTCGGAGGACGGTGAGGATCCGGGAGGCGAGCGCTTGGCAAAAGATGTTGGTGGCCACGCCGTAACCGTTGTTGGCTACAAGGCTGGCAGGATTGGTGAGGGCGCGGCGTTATATTTGCATGATGATCGCACCGGGCCTTTCGCTCGCGCTGTCGTGGCTCCCCAGGGCGCCTATAAACTGGAAGAATTTTCCGCGCATAATGGCGGCTCGGACAAGGGAGTAGTTCTTGAGCTTCAGCACAAGGGCCCTGGCGGCTGGGCGCGCGCCCATGAAGTTCTTGTGCCCACGACTCTGATTGCAGCCACTCCCCGCAACATACGCGTGTCTGCCGATGCTGTGAGGCAGCTGGGCGTGGCACTGACAAAGATGGTGGGGGTGGTTTCTGGTGCACCTCTTGAAGCCGGAGAGTTTACGGCCGAAGTCACTTTGAGTTCAATAAACGATATTAAGGCGGAGTTCCGCAAGGACATGCGCATGCGGCGTGTCGTTGGCATGGACCAGTCAAGTCGCTCATTGAGTGATTCAAAAAATAGATTGGCATTCTTGACTCAGAACTTTGCTCGATATCAATGGTGTCTTGATTTGAAGAGCGCAGGGCGTCGCCTATTTCGGGTCATGGTCGATGCGACTGATATTCCTCAGGGTGATGCGGTTTCGGCCATAATCTATGACCAAGACGGATTTGAATTCGTTGAGGTGTTGCGTCAGGCCGCCACCGTGCAGCATAAGTACGCACAAGAGCTAGGGGATTCGGCGCTGTTTGATTCGTTCGTTAGGCATTTTATTCCGCGAGTTTCAGGTATTGCAGAGTATCTCGACAGCAAGTTTGGGCCATTGCGTGCGCCAACTTATCTCAAGGCGCCTGAAATATGCGATGGTAGATTGACGGCCAATACATCAAGAAGGGTATTCTACGAGCCGTCAGATCAATCCTTGGACGAGATCTTCGTTGGTCGCGGTAGCAATCTTCTTATTTGGGTTGTGAATGAGGAGGGTGCGCTAGTTGTAGGGATTGAGGAGGCCCAGTCCAATATTGGTCATCCTGCCCTAACGGGGTCGAAACCAGCACGTATCGCCGGTGAGATAAAAAGAGGGGATGGGGGGTGCTGGGTCGTGAACGGTAAGTCTGGTCGCTACAGCGGTGATTATTCTGATAAGGATACTCTTGTGGGGAACGCTGTTTCCCGTTTCACCAGATATTTTGGTCATGTCGGTGATTCATTCCGTCAAGAGTGATTATTCAAAAGCTTGGGGTTCTTGTCGTTTTGAAGGCGCGTTCTATTTGATCGGCATCGAATCCGGTGTTCTGGAACGTTTGAGGCGCGTAAAGCAAGAGCGCACTTAGGCGTTCCTTCGGAACGCGTGCGCCAAGGGCTCCGCCCCTGGAACCCCAAGCCTCGTGGAGGCTTGCCAAAAGCCAAAGCTGAGCCATAAAGACTCCTGTCTTCACAGGAGTTTTTATGGCCATCTTCCACACCGCGATCAAGACTTTTAGCCGCAGCCGGGGGCAGTCTGCCGTCGCGGCCGCCGCCTACCGAGGCGGGCTGCTGCTCGCAGACATGCTCACAGGACAGCAGCACGACTACCGCCGCCGCAGCGGTGTCGTCGAAAGCTTCTGCCTCGCCCCGCCAGACGCTCCCGAGTGGGCCTTGGACCCCCGGGAGCTCTGGGCGGTCGCGGAAGCTGCGGAGCGACGGAAAGACTCGACCGTGGCGAGGGAGTTCGAGATCTCCTTGCCCCACGAGCTGTCCGAAGAAGAGCGCGCCCATCTGGCATTCGTGCTCGCCGACTCGTTGGTCGGGCGTTACGGATTCGCTGTCCAAGCAAGCATCCACTCCCCTGGGACGCCCGAAGGTCTCAACCACCATGTCCATATCTTGGCGACTACGCGTCGCATTGGTTCAGAGGGATTTGGCGATAAAACCAGGGAGTTGGACGTTGGGCCGTCTGGCAAAGTGGAAGTGCAGTGGATCCGCGAGATGGTCGCTGCGACGACGAACGCCCACTTGGAGGCGGCTGGCCTTACGAACACCATCGACCACCGCAGTCTGGCCGAACAGGCCCGGTCGGCGATGGAGCGAGGGGATGATTTGACGGCAGCGGCGCTCTCCCGGGAGCCGACCCAACACCTCGGTAAGCGGGCGACCGCTCTAGCTGGGAAAGGCGTGGATACCACTAGGGCGAGGACGAACGACCAGATTTCGGAAGACAATCAGGAGCACTATGACTACTTGGTGCTCAAGGCCGGGTTGGAGGGCAAGCCCGTGCCACCCGCTGGGCAGGAGTCTGGGGCGCGCCGTGGGCAGGTGTTCAACAGCGATACGGCCAGCCTGCCCGTAGGTATGGAAATGAAGGGGGTCTCCGGTGTTCGCCTGCAGCATGTGCTCCTTTCGTCTCACGGGCTACCCGACCATGGGACCCCCGTTAGCCTTGCTGAGAGGATTGTGGACGCGTTGAGCGACGTTGAGGAGATTTCCAGGGCGAGGGCAGACTTAGCCATGGAAAAGACTCGTGCTGGGTTGAGTTGGGCGCAGCGGCTGCTTTCAGCTCAAGGGGAGAGCGTCGAACTCCGGCAGTGGATCACCATGGCTGTGCTTCAAGTCCGTGCCCTGAAGTGCCTCATCATTAGCCGGGCTCGCAGGCTCTTGAACCTTAAGAGTGCAACCAGGTTGCGGCATATGGCCGAGCAAGAGTGGGAGCGGTTCAATGCCGACTATCCGATGGGTTCAAGCGGTTACTCGCATCCGGAATGGACCCAGCGCCGAGGGCGGCGGCTCTCAGTGCTTGAGACGCGCACAGCCGAGTTGAAGTTGGCGCAGGAGCGGGCATCGGAGCAAGAGATTGGCTTGATCGACGCGGACATCGCCAAGAAGGCTGAAGCCCTTGAGGCAATGCCATCTCCGCCACAGTGCCAAGCTCTGAAGCCAGCGGCTCCTCAGCCCTTGTCCCGCGATGCGCCCGCTCCTCGTCGGCCGGCTCCCCGTGGGCCGACCTTCCACTGATCCCTGACCCGTCCTGCTATACATTGACACCTACGGCGGACGATCCGGCCGCCGTCAGGCGGCCAGGGAGGCCCGATGCACTGCATCGGGCGTCTGCATTTTAAGGGACAGGTGGGGCCGCTCGGCGTTATAGATCGCCACCGACTCGGCCACCATCTGCCGGGCCTGCGCCAAGTCCCGGGGCCGATGCAGCAGGAATTCGCCTTTCAAGATCCCGTTTACCCGTTCTGCCAGCGCATTCTGGTAGCAGTCGTAGCCGTCGGTCATCGAGCAGATCACGCCGTGCTTAGTGTGGATCTTCTGGTAATAGTCCGAGCAGTACTGGATACCGCGGTCGGAGTGGTGGACCAGCCGTTGGCGCGTTTTTCGACCTTTCAGCGCGATCAGCAGCGCTTGGGCAACCTGCTCGGTCTGCAGCGTGTCATGCACGCTCCACCCCACGATTTTCCGCGACCACGCATCTGTAATCAGGCTCAGATACACGAATTTCCCTTGCGTCGGCAGATAGGTGATGTCGGCTACCCACACTTGTTCGCTGCCAGTGGGCACTACGCGCCCATCGCCAGCCTTGAGCAGGTTGGGGTGACGCCGGAAGCGGTGATGGCTGTCGGTTGTCTTGTGATACGCCCGCCGCATCGGAACCAGGAGCCGGGCATCACGAAGAACGCCAAACAGGCGGTCCCGCCCCATCGCGATCCCCGATGTCTTCAGTGCTGGTCTGATCAGACTGTGGAGCTTGCGGGTGCCGATACGGGGCTGACGCGCCCGATGGCCACCCACTAAAGCGATCGCCCGCGCGCCCTCGGCCAATTGCCGTTGCTGGCGATGGCCGTCCTGGTAGTACGCCTGGCGGCTGATGCCGAAGTGTCGGCAAGCCCTTGCCACGCTTAGCCCTTGGAGGCGCCCTTGCGTGAGGACTTGCCGGAAGGCTTTTTTACGATCCGCACCCCGTAGTCCTCCTTGAGCACATCCACGATCGCCTCGAAAAGCTGCGCTTTCTCGCTGGCCTCGCGCAGCTGTACCTGCAGGACCTTGATCTGTTGTTCCGGAGTCAGCGGCTTGGCCGCCGCGCTTTTGGGTGATGTGGTCATGGGAGCAAATGATGCACCACCTGACCAATCCTGCCGACCATGGCGACGTAGCCAGGACAGCACGGTGCTCCTCCCTTGGATTCCGTATCGCTCCTGGGCCTTTTTGTAGGTCAGCTCCCCACGTTCGATCTGGTCGACCACCGACAATTTGAAGGCCAGCGAGTAATCTCGCTGGCTGCGCCTGATTGTTGATTTCATTGAACATTCCTTCTCCAGAGGGAAAAGGTGTCAACCCAATTCAGGACGGGTCACAGGCACAAAAAAAGGCGGGAATCCCCGCCTTTTTTGTGCCTGTTGGAAACGCCGGCTTACTCGGCCTCCACCACGCTACCCTTGAGCGGCTCGGTGCCCAACGGCGAGGACGGATCAACCACCGTCACCGTTTCCACCGAACCATCCGGCCAGACGATCTGGAAGCTGCTGCCCGGCTGCAAGGTATTGAACGGCATGCCACTCTGCGCGCGGTACACCGCTGCTGCCTGGGTTGCGCCAGCACGACGCAGGTCCGCGTCGGACTTGACGGTGGTCAGCGTGATCTTGGACAGCGCTCGATAACGATCTTCAAAGGTATCGATCAGCACCACGCCGACCGCCCCCGCCGAATAAGCCACGAACAACACGACCCAGATCCAGAACTTTGCACCGTGCATGAAACGACGGTAATTCATTGCCCACCTCGTCGCGCTTTGCGCAAGCTATTGACCATCTCGTCCATCTTTTCAATGCCCTGCCGCGGAACTGCAGCGTCGTAAACAAATGACTGAAAATCCTGCTGGGGATCACGCGAACAGATCCCGCCATTGGCGCAATAGGCCACCATCAATGCACTGCCGGGGCCGCATGCCAGACCCAGCTGGCAGGCAGCCACCTGCCAGGCCAACTGACTGAACTGACTGCCAGCAACCATGCCCCTGTAGGCGTCGTCACCAGCGGCCGAGCTACCCATCGCCCCGGAAATAGCCAGGAAGGCTTCCGGATCCTGCGAGGACTGAACCCGCTCCACCAGCTCACGGCGGTATTCAGGGGTCTCGTTCAGCGGCTCACCCATCGACAACAGGGCTGCCTCGGCTGCCAGGTTACCGGCCTTGGCCGAGGCCAGGCGCTCCTGCAGCAGACGCGCGCGACCCAGTCCATCGGCAGCGGTGAAGCCCGCGCAGCCCTGACGCACCTTGCCGCGGGCAGCCAGCATCGCGGAAATGACATCCAGGTCCATGCGCTGCAAGGCGGCGCTGTCCAGCGAGTAGCCCGAGGGATCCATCGCGAACACGCCGCAATAATCGTAGATGCGGCTGGCCATCCAGCCGGCCTCGGCATTGCCCGCATCCGCCGCAGCCTGCAGCTGCCGGGCATAGGCAAACAGATCGCTGCCGTTTTCAAAGGCGGCGCGCAGGTCAAGCGGCAAGCCCGCCGCCACGGCGGTGGATTGCTCAGGCACCGCAGTTGCCGCACGCAAGGTCGGCGCGCCCATTTCAGCGCCACTGGCGCCACTGACTGCAGCAACTTCCGCCGTGTCCCCATGCAGCAGGTTGCCGCTACGAACACCCAAGGCAACCATCAGCACCGCCGCAGGCAGCACCAATAGATACCAGGATTTTCTGGCCAGCAACGCGAGCATGGAAAGGCGACAGCCTGTTACCCAGTTTAGAGGGCGTTAATTCTATCAATACTGGACGCGGGGGCGGATGAACCAGCCAGCTGAACGCGCAATTGATGTCAGCCTCGTCTAGGATGCGTGCCCTGTCCCGCCGTTGCCGTACGCCGCCATGCCCTTCCTCGAACTGACCCTGCGCTGCACCGAAGCCACCCAGCCCCGCTACGAGAACGCCCTCGACGACGTCGGCGCACTGGCGGTGACCATGCTCGATGCCGATGCAGACACCAGCAACGAGCGCGCGATCCTGGAGCCAGGCGTGGGCGAAACCCCACTGTGGAACGAGCTCACCCTGACCGCCCTGTTCCCGGCCGACACCAACGCGCTGGCGCTGCTGGCCGCACTGGAGTCGTTCGACCCGGGCCTGGAATGGACCCAGGCCAGTTTCCGCGCCGTCCAGGACGAAGACTGGGAACGCGCCTGGCTGGACCAGTTCCAGCCGATGCAGTTCGGCCAGCGCACCTGGATCGTGCCGTGGAACCATGAACTGCCGGAAGCGGCACAGGCGGCCGACGCCGCCATCGTGCGGCTGGACCCGGGCCTGGCCTTCGGCTCCGGTACCCATCCGACCACCGCGCTGTGCCTGCGCTGGCTGGACCAGCTCTCAGCCGAGGGCAAGCTCGCCGGCAACACCGTGCTCGATTTCGGTTGCGGCTCGGGCATCCTCGCGCTGGCCGCGCTGAAGCTGGGTGCAGCCGCCGCAGTAGGTGTGGACAACGACCCGCAGGCGCTGATCGCCACCCATGACAACGGCGAGCGCAACGGCGTGCATATCGCCGCCTACCTGCCGGAAGACGAGCCGGTTGCCACCTACCCGATCGTGGTCGCCAACATCCTGGCCTCGGCACTGGACGCACTGGCCGAATTGCTGGCCGCGCGTGTCGCCGCTGGCGGGCAGATTGCCCTGTCCGGCATCCTCCACGGCCAGGAAGGTGAACTGCTGGAGCGCTATGCCGCCTGGTTCGACCAGCTTGAAGCCACACAGGATGGCGACTGGATGCGCATCACCGGCGTGCGCCGTGCTTGAATGGGGCCAGTGCCTCAGCCAGCCCAGCCATGACTGACGAAACCACGCCTGCCCAGCCTTCTCTGGCCACCTTCCTGCAAGGTCCGGCCAAGCCGAGTACGCCGAAGCCAGACGCGCCTGCGGCGGTCACGAGCGATGACACCCAGGCGACGCTGGCGCTTGATCTGCCTTTGCCGGCGGATCAGGCCGAGCGGGTGCAGCTTGACGTCGAGCAGGCTGAAGTCACACAGGCCGAGTTCGAGCATGCCGGGGCAGAGCGGGTAGTAACCGAGCACGCTGAAGTACCGCAGCTGGAAGCGGCGCAACCCGAGCTGGTGCTGCCGCAAGCGGCCGTCATCAGCGGCAACGCTGGCAGCGAGGACACGGAACCAACGGAAGACAGCGCATCGCCCACTGTCCCAGCGCCCAGCTTCGCGCGCGCGAACCGCACGCAAGCGGCACCGCCGGCCGACACGCCACGCTGGCAATGGGGCCTGGTACTGGCTCTGGCCCTGCTGCTCGGCCTGCAGATCATTCTTGCCGACCGCGCCACACTCGCCGCCGATGCAGGCACCCGGCCCTTGGTCAGCGGCCTGTGCAGCGTGCTGCGCTGCTCATTGCCGCCGTGGCATGAGCCCAGCGCGTTCAGCATGCTGAGCCGCGATATCCGCCCGGTGCCCGGGCAGGCCGGCGCCCTGCAGGTGCAGACCAGCTTCCGCAATGATGCGCGCTGGGCACAGGCCTGGCCTGCGCTGCGCCTGTCACTGTCCGATGCCGATGGCAGGGTGATCGGCCGGCGTACCCTGCAGCCGGCCGAATACCTCGGCGCTGGCGCGGATCCGTTGGCACGACTGGAGCCTGGGCAGAGTGCGCAGGTGTCATTCCGGCTGCGCGAACCGGCCGCTGCCACGGTCGCCTTCAGCTTCGAATTTCAGTAAACGCGGGACAATGGCGTGGCAGGCCGACGGCCCACGCGCTAGACTCCCTCCCCCATGCCGGGCCAACGCGCCCGACCTTGCTGAACCCGGGAACTCTCCTTGAACGCTGCCCCCACCCGTCCTGACACCAGTCGTGGCGCTCCGAAGCCGCCGCTTCGCGAACACGTTGCCCAGTCCGTACGGCGCTACCTGCGCGATCTGGACGGCTGCGACGCCGACGATGTGTACGAGATCGTGCTGCGCGAGATGGAAATCCCGTTGTTCGTGGAAGTGCTGAACCACTGCGAAGGCAACCAGAGCCGCGCGGCAGCCCTGCTGGGCATCCACCGCGCCACCCTGCGCAAGAAGCTGAAGGAATACGGGCTGGCGTAAGCCCTGGGCTGCCTGTAGTGCCGAGCCATGCTCGGCAGAAGCGTTACCGGTAAACCCCGCCGTCGTGCATTGCTGGGAAGGCCCCTTGCCGAGCATGGCTCGGCAC
>NZ_JASCOR010000052.1 GCF_029959445.1 Stenotrophomonas sp. PS02298
AAGGGAGGGGGCGGAAACGTAGTGCCGAGCCTTGCTCGGCAGGGGCTTTTCCGGGAACGCTCCAGCCGAGCATGGCTCGGCTCTACAGAGGTTAGTTCTGAACAGTTCAGAATTTTATGTTGCACCGCGCCAATTCCGCGTTATGCTGCAACGCAACAAGACCCGTCGGATCACCTTGATGTCCGCTCAGTTCAACGATTTCAGCAGCTACACCCAGCAGCTCGCCGCTGCTGCCAACCGTGCCAACCGGCTCGCCTTGGAAAATGCTGAAAGCGTGTTTGGCGTGCAGCTGCGCGCGTTCGAGCGCAACACCACGGCCGCGGCTGGCTTCTTCGGCGAACTGGCCCAGGCCGGCGCGCAGGCGGATCTGCAGGCGCTGCTGCCCAAGGGAATGCAGCTGGCACGCGAGAACATGGAACGACTGGCCAATGCCAACCAGGAAGTGGTCGGGCTCAGCCTGAAGACCGGCGAGGCATTGGGCGCATTGGTTCGCCAGCCTTTCGCTGCCAAACCCGAGCGCAAGACGCGCTGATACCCAGACAACAGAATTTGCGCGGTCCCTCCCCCGCGCAATCCCAGACCCGGTAGCTCCCTCCCGCTGCCGGGTCTTTTTTTGCCTGCGATCCAGCATTCCATTGCCGATGGCTGCGCTCGGCGGCAGCGGCTGGCAAAATCGACGACCACGCAGCGGCTAGACTCTCCTGATGTTCAACACCGACACCCTCACCGGCAGCAAGCCGGAACAATACGCCCAGCTATTGGCCCAGGCCCGCGCCCTGGTCCATGGCGAAGCAGACCGCATTGCCAACGCTGCCAATCTGTCGGCACTGGTCTACCACGCGCTGCCGCAGCTCAACTGGGTGGGTTTCTACTTCTACGACGGCAAGGAACTGGTGGTTGGCCCGTTCCAGGGCTTGCCGGCCTGCGTGCGCATTCCGCTGTCCAAGGGCGTGTGTGGCGCCGCTGCCAGCAGCCGCCAGACCCAGCGCATCGAGGATGTGGATGCGTTCCCCGGCCACATCGCCTGCGACTCGGCCTCGCGCTCGGAACTGGTCGTGCCCCTGGTCCACAACGGCACGTTGATTGGCGTATTCGACATCGACAGCCCGGTGCTCGCGCGTTTCGACGCCGACGACCAGCTGGGGTTGGAAGCCATCGCCCAGGTGTTTGTCGAGGCGCTGCAGTGAGCGCCCCCAAGCTGCGCAACATCGGCCCCAAGAGTGCAGCCTGGCTGCGTCAGGTCGGTTTGCGCAGCGAGCAGGACCTGAGCGCGATCGGCCCGGTCGCAGCGTTCATGAAGGTGCGCCGCGCCGGCTTCAAGCCCAGCCTCAACCTGCTGTATTCGCTTGAAGGCGCCTTGATCGGCTGCCATTGGCAGGAAATACCCGAGGCGCGTCGCCAGCAGCTGGTCGCCGAGTACGAAGTCGCCGCTGGCGCGCTGCCCACTACGCGTGCGGGACAGCAGGCCGGGCCTGTGCATGAAACGCATATGCAGGCCGAAGCCGACGAAGAAGAGACCACCGAGATCCGCTTCGAGGATTGAAGCGGAGCATCCGTTTTTGTGGGAACCGCGAACGGCTTTTGTAGGAGCGGCGTAAGCCGCGAAGCTGGCTATCTGTCAGATCGCACAGCAATGGGCGCAGGTGGTTCGAGTTACATGGCTCCGGATGCAGCTGTGGCTTCGCGGCTTACGCCGCTCCTACAACACTCCCGCAAATCCAGTGGCTAGCGGTGCGAGGATCACCAGCGCCAGCATCAGCATGGTCTCCACAACCTCGACGCTGGCACCCAGGCCATCGCCGGAGATGCCACCAAGCTTGCGCTTCCACCACAGCGCTACCAGCGGTACCAGCAGCAATGCCATCAACAGCGGCCATGCAAACACCACGCTGATCCCGGCAAGCAACACTGCCCACAACCACATCGCCGACGGTCGCAGCTGCCAGGAGAAGCGCTCGCCCATACCATCAGCGTGCAGCGACGGTATGCGCTGGCTCCACCACAAGGTGCCCCAGCGCGCCCACGCCGGCACCAGCACGATGCCGAACCACAACGGGCCCACCGCGAGCTCGGTCAACAACACGAACTTGAGCAGCAGCTGCATGATCAGCGTGACCACGCCGAACACGCCCATACGCGGATCCTTGAGCACTTCCAGGAAGCGCTGCGGATTGCGATGGGCGGCACCGAAGGCATCGGCAACGTCGCCCAGGCCATCCAGATGCAGCGCGCCTGTCACCCATACCCACATCAACAAGGTCAGCGCACCTGCCAGCCATGGCCGATCCGACAGGCCATACAGCGGCAGCGCCAGCAGGACGCCGATAATGGCGCCAACCAAGGGGTAGTACACCGCCGACCTGCTCAGGTCCTCCTGGCGGAAGTCGCGCACCTGCGGTGTCGGCAGCCGGGTCAGGAATTGAATGGCAAGGATCAGGCGGCGTCCAATCATGGTTGTCGCAACTCCAGCAGTTCACCCCACAACTGGCCGTCTTCGCCACGCTCCACGCGCAGGCGCACACGGGTGCCGTAATCGATGCGCATCGCCCACAGCGAGGACAGGCTCATCCCACAGACGCGCGACACCACCAGCCGCAACACGCCGGCATGGCTGACCACCAGCACCGGCTGGCCGTCGCCATCGTCTTCGTCCACCAAGCGATGCAACTGCGCTTCCACACGCGCCTGGAACTGCTGCCAGGACTCGCCGTTGGGCGGCACCACATCGTGCGGTTCGCTGTAGAAGCCAGCAAGCTGATCGGCAGGAACTTCGTCAAAATGCAGCCCGTCCCAATCGCCGAAGTCGAGCTCGGCCCAGTCCGGATGGATCTCGCAGAACTGGTTGCTGCCAGCCACCAATGCATGCGCGGTATCCAGCGCGCGCCGACGCGGTGAAGTGATCACCCGGCTCCAGCCAATGCCGGCATGGCAGCGGTACAGCGTGTCCATCGCGCCTTCGATCAAAGGCGGATCGGTACGTCCGTCCAGGTGGCCGGCACGCCCGGTGGAGGCGTGCCGCATCAGATCAAGAATCATCGGCCGCCACCGCGGTCGGCAACAGCTGCCTCGGCGAACGTCGCCATGCTGTTGTGCAGGGCACAGGCCATGCGTACCAGCGGCAACGCGAGCGCGGCACCGGAGCCTTCGCCAAGGCGCAGGTCCAGTGACAGCAGTGGCTGCGCCTGCAATGCCTCCAACAGGCGGATGTGACCACGCTCGGCCGACTGGTGCGAGAACAGCAGCCACGGCCGCAGGCTGGGATTGATGCGGACTGCCGCCAACGCTGCCGCAGAGACGATGAAGCCATCCACCAGCACCGGGATGCGCCGTTGCGCAGCGGCGATCATCGCCGCAGTTATCGCAGCGATCTCCAATCCACCTACACGTTGCAATGCTTCGTACGCGGGCGACTCGGCCGTGTTGATCGCGTCACCATGCAGGCTCAGCGCGCGTGCGATCAGATTCTTCTTCTGAACCATGCGCACCGCGTCAAGGCCAGTACCGGCGCCAACCAACTCGTCCAATGGCAACGGGCCAAGTACGGCAGCGATGGCACTCGCAGCGGTGGTGTTGCCGATGCCCATCTCGCCGAACACCAACAAATCCGCACCATCGGCGCAGGCAGCCTCCACCGCGCGGCGACCCGCATCGAAGGCAGAGTCCAGATCGACTGCCGACATCGCCGGGCCTGCGCTGAAGTCAGCAGTACCATGCAGGGTCTTGGCACTGACCACGCCGGCAATCGCTGTGGTGGCGCGGCTGCCCACATCCCATACGTGCAGTGGCAGGCCCAGTTCGCGCGCCAGCACCGCAATGGCAGCACCGCCGCCGGCGAAGTTGTGCAGCATCTGCACCGTCACTTCGGCCGGGTAAGCCGACACGCCCTGCGCGGTCACGCCGTGGTCGCCTGCGAACACCACCACCGGCACACGCTGCGCCACCGGCTGATCCACGCCTTGCAGCGCAGCCAGTTCAACGGCCAATGTCTCCAAACGACCCAGGGCGCCTTCCGGCTTGGTCAGCTGGCGCTGGCGCAGCAGGGCGCGCTGCCGGTATTCCTGCGAAGGCTGGCCGCAGGCCTGCCCGTACCATGTTTCTGTCACGACACTTCCGATACTGCGTTTGCAGCGCGCATTCTAGCCACTCGGCAACAGTGCTGCGCAGGGCTTGTTTCGCCAGCCCCCAATCAAATCGAACTCATGCAACACGTAGCCCGGGTAAGCGCAGCGCAGCCGGGGAACGAGATTGCAGCACCGCTGCAGGCCTGCGGCGCCCTGCACTTCCCGGGTGCGCATGCGCTTACCCGGGCTACCTTGAACCCCGGTTACAGAGTCCGCGCCATGCCGGCCGTTGCCGCCCATTCCGGCAACGCTGGCGGCAATGGCATAGAATGCGCGCACTTTCGGGTGACCGACCAGCATTGCCGGTCGGTTGAAACGGGAAGCCGGTGCCGCGCACTGCTGGAACTCCAGCATGTCGCCATTCCGGCACTGCCCCCGCAACGGTAAGCAGGACAAGTCCAGACATGGCGCCACTGTGCACGGCACGGGAAGGCGTCTGGACGGAAGCGGCCCACGCCGCCTCGCCTGCGAGTCCGGAGACCGGCCCGGAAGCCGACTGGTTGCGATGCGGAGGGCATGGCGGCGGCTGTAGCGCCGTGTGCGCCGCCTCCGTCTTCTCCCTCTTCTGGCAGCCTCCCCAATCCGCCTGCGCGGGAGCGTGCAGGCCCAGGAGCTTCCATGAAACTGTCTTACCACACCCTTTCGCTCGCCCTTGCCCTGGCATTGCCGGGCGTTGCTGCCGCGCAGAACGCACCAACCGAACTGGACGACGTCACCGTCACCGCCACCCGTACCCCGATCTCCATCGAGAACAGCGTGGTGCCGGTGCAGGTCATCGACCGTGCGCAGATCGACCACAGCCAGGCCAACTCGCTGCAGGACCTGCTGCGCGGCCGCGCGGGCCTGGACTTCGCCAACCAGGGCGGCAACGGCAAGATCACCTCGCTGTTCCTGCGCGGCAGCAACTCCAACCAGGTGCTGGTGCTTGTGGACGGCGTGCGCGTGGCCTCGGCCACCAGCGGCATGGCCGCCCTGCAGGACCTGCCGGTTGACCAGATCGAGCGCATTGAAATCGTGCGGGGCCCGCGTTCGAGCCTGTACGGCTCCGAGGCCATCGGCGGCGTGATCCAGATCTTCACCCGCAACGCTGGCCAGGGCCTGCAGCAGAACCTGGCGATCACCGCCGGCAGCAACAACCTGCGCCAGGTCAGCGCCGGCTTCAGCAACCGCGGTGAGCGCGGCTGGATCTCGGCCCAGGGCGGCTACCAGAAGACCGACGGCATCAACGCCTGCCGCGGCACCGCCGCTGGCTGGGGCGCTGGCTGCTTCGCCGATGAGCCGGACCGCGATGGCTACCGCAACACCTCCATCAACGTGCGCGGTGGCTATGCCCTGACCGACACGCTGAGCCTGGAAGGCCATGTGCTCAACGCCGACAGCTTCAACGAATACGACGGCAGCATCTTCGGCGGCAACGAAGCCGACAACCGCCAGCAGGTCTACGGTGCCAAGCTCGCCTGGGCTGCATCCGAGCGCTTCCGCCTGAGCGCACAGGTTGGCCGCAACCGCGACCAGGCCGACAACTACTTTGCGGATGCCAGCACTGGCACCCGCAGCTTCGCCAGCGCCTTCGATACCCGCCGCGACACCGCCAGTGTGCAGGGCGACTTCAGCTTCGCCGAAGGCCAGCAGATCACCGCTGGCGCTGATTGGCAGAACGACAAGGTCACCAGCTCCACCGCCTTCGACATCGACCAGCGCGACAACCTTGGCGTGTTTGCCGAGTACCAGGGCCAGTTCGGCGCGCACTCGCTGCAGGCCAGCGTGCGCAACGACGACAACGAGCAGTTCGGCAACCACACCACCGGCAGCCTGGGCTACGGCTTTGCCTTCGGCAATGGCTTCCGCCTGACCGCCAGCGCCGGCACCGGCTTCAAGGCACCGACCTTCAACGACCTGTACTACCCGGGCTTCAGCAACCCGAACCTGAAGCCGGAAGAATCCAAGAGCCTGAACCTCGGCATCGCGCAGTACGCCGACAACTGGAACTGGACCTTCAACGCCTACGAAACCCGCGTCGACCAGCTGATCGGCTATGACAGCAACTTCGACCTGGTCAACGTCGCCGAGGCCCGCATCCGCGGCGCCGAGCTGACCGGCTACCTGTCGCTGGCCGGCTTCGACATCAACGCCCAGGCCAGCTTCACCGACCCGCGCGACCACACCTCCGGCGCTGCCACCTACGACAATCTGCTGGCCCGCCGCGCGCGTACCAGCGGTCGTCTGGACGTGGACAAGAGCTTCGGCCCGCTGCGTCTGGGCGTGACCGCTGCAGGCAGCGGCCACCGCTTCGACAACGCCGCCAACAGCGTGCGTCTGGCCGGCTACGGCACTATGGATGTGCGCGTTGAATACGCCATCAACGACGCATGGAGCCTGCAGGCCAAGGCCGCCAATGTGTTCGACCGCGAGTACGAAACCGTTGCCTGGTACAACCAGCCGGGCCGCGAGTACCAGCTAACCCTGCGTTACAACAGCAAGGCAAACTAAGCCACAACGCCATGGAAGGCGTAAACGGAAACAAGAGGGTCGACAGCTGCATGTCGACCCTCGTTTTGACTTGGCACTCAATCGGGCTTCGGGCGCTCGGAGACATACTCCAAAAAACGGAAGCAGCGAGACTCAGAAACCGGCGACCGTGACTGCAGCAGCAGTACCTCTACGCACCGATGTCTGCTTGGTATGAGCGTGTGCGGACTACTGTGTAGTGGAGTTCCCAGGGTTTAGTGGACAACTGACCGAGGGTGGCGATGCGCCGCCTCGAACTCGTCAGGACTGCCCCGCCCAGATGGCTGTGGCGGCGTCTAGGGGTTGTAAATCCCATCGATGGAGTCGGATATGTCCGAGGTCGCCAAGTCACGATTCGCGTAGATGCGTTTTTTATCCGTTCCTTTTTCAAACTGCCGAAGAAGGACTCAGCGACCGCGTTGTCTCAGCAGTTGGCACGTCTGCTCATGCTTGGCTCAAGGTAGTTGTCTGTGCAGAAACGCCGCCATGAATCACTTCCGTACTGCGAGCCTTGATCTGAGTGGACCAGGGTTTTGCGAGGACGTCAGCTGCGCACGACTTTCATCACGGCATCCAGAACAAGTTCTCAGTGAACCGTTGGTCTGACAGCCCAACCAACAAACCTGCCTGAGAAAATAGCAAAACAACCGCAAGGTACAGCCAACTCTGCCACGCGCGGATGTAAGTGATATCCGTCAACCCTTACTCGTTTGGGCGCGATACGCTGAACTGACGCTGGAGCAAATTAGGGATCAAGACATATGGCTTTGAAGCGGGGATGTGCCATATGAGATAGCCATACAGCGCGCGTAATCCGTTCACACGTATCAAGCGAAGCAACCGCGCATCTTCTTGAGCTCGATCGGAAATCGGATGTTCACGCTATGCGTAGTAACCGGCTCGAGCAACCCCAAGCAGACGACACATCATCTGGATACTGAACTCGTCCCGATGCGCATCGATGAATTTGTAGGCTTGCCGGGCCTTGCTGGTGATCCGACGTCCCCCCGAGCGTTGATTCAACGGTCAAAGCCGCCCCTGGCAAAGCTTGACGCGACAACGACAACGCCGACCCAGCCACTGCCGATCAGCTGTCCATTAGAATTCCGAACTCCAACTCTTGTCATCATCGCTTTGCGGCTTGCGACAAAAAAATCCTACCAGTAACACCCCTTCAATTGCCATTTGGCCCATAGCAACTACCGGCAGCAACAAAATGCACGAACACGGAACGTTCCGAACCACTGAAAAGACACCCACGCTTGATGCATGCCTAACACATGCAAAGGAGCAGATTCAGATAATCTATAAAGTACGCGTACCGTTACTTAACAAGGACGTAACTTTCGAAAGTGAGTGGGAAGCTATCTACGCTGGATAATCGATGACCCCGATACAGCCACCCGACTGGACGACGACTTCGAGTTCTTAAAAACCAAGGGCTATCTGCCTGAAGTTTACGTATTGATACGAGCAGCGATCGCGCTCTGGTTCGAAGCCATCCGAGCATATGAACTACCTGACCACGAGCGAGCTTGGGCTGCTCTGACCAGATGCAATTACTATCTGGGTATGTCTAGCGGGCATGAAACGAAGAAAGAGCGATCGGCTAGAGGTGGACGACACGCAGCCGCCAAGACCGCACGCCTGAAAGAACGGATCATCGAAGAACTAAATAAAATGGAAGACAATTCGCATCAGACGAAGCAGGACGTTTGGCACGTCCTGCTCCCAATAATGACTGAACCCGCACCCGAAGAACAAATAGACGATAGGGAATGGGTTAGACGACTAGGCCTATCCTCCGAAGAATCATATCAAGAATCCTTCGATCGACCAGCGCAACTTGGAAAAAGCAAAGCAGGAAAAAGTACGAACCCTACGCAGCTGCTGAGACGCTGGACCAACCAGGACGCAACTATAAAATCCGAATTCATCAGGATTGTGGCGAGACCGTTAAACACGCGAAGAATGCGCACCTGAAACTGCACCTAAAAGCCGTCGCATGGGCCCGCCTTACGCTTTCGCCCCACTTTGTTCGCTCGCCGCTCAGGCAGTTGACCTTTCCCAAATATACGACCGACCCCCTTTTCGTTAAGCCTTACATAATAGTCGACCTTTGCCAAATACATAGCAGACCGCAACAGAGAGGCTCGCCTCTCGATATTATCGTGCGCGATCATTCCTACCCCCACTCCATATATCCGCTCGTAGTAGGTTTTCTTCGCATTGCAGTTCCAGTATCCCCCATCACCACCGGTTACAAAATCACGCCACAGATCGCCAAGCACATTTCCAACGACAACATCCTTACAAACCTTATGCCCGTCAAAAAAAGCCATGAAATGAATATGGTAGGACTTACTCTGCCCGTATTCCAGCTTCCAAATATAACCAACCAGCGCAGGAAATTCCGACTTCGCGGAACGTAGAAAGCTAGTCAGATCTTCCTTTACGCGACTGGGATTTAGAGGACCTACGCTATCCCGATGAGCACGACTGTAAGAAAGATCCAACCTGACCACACACAACCTCGCATAAAGCCCGTAGAGCCCATCGATATATTCCGTGAGTGAAAGAGCGTTCTTTCTGGCACCGCGCTCATGGTTAGAAAGTGCCTTCGTAAAATCAGAACCCTTTACCAACTTACGTATTCTCAAGAACCATTCATTTATACCGATGGAATTCCAACTTCTTTCGGTAATTACCATGGTTTGAAAGCCAGTCCTCTCCTCTACCCAAATCTCGAAATAGGGGCTCAGCTTGTGCCCTGCATAAAAATCTCGAATTCCTTGACAATCAATGTTCGTGCAAGACCGTATCGCCCTGACAGCGGAATTAACACTTTTATGACAGGTTTCCGGGCGAGTCACATCCGTATTCGCGCTCCACCTTGCGTTGGCAATCGCACGCATTGCGCGATCGATTTTTGAAATATCTCGGGGATATTCAAACGACGGTCCTATATATATCGCGCCGTCATTTACATCTAGCGCCCTATCACGCCACCGGGCAACAAAGTCGTCATCAGAGTCAAACATCACTAAATCAAGGTCCCCTTAGCTGATCCACCACATAACCCAACCCAAACATCATTCAATCACCATAATTTCCCAAACCACACAAAGCACTAAAACTCTCTTTTGGCCAGAAGAAGCAAGCCGCATTGCAGCCGTACAATAGTCAGAAATAAACACAACCATCCAAAGTCAAACAGAAAAGAGATCAGATCAAAGATCAAATCAATATATCAAATCAAATCAAGATATATATTCCGGATCTCACCCAGCCAAGAATGACAACAACACTCATTAAAAATGACCCATACCACCTTTTAACCAACACTTAGCCTTTCTTTAGCGCCGTGAAGTTAGTGCTTACAACTAACGAGAAATGCTATTGCGTTCGTCCACGCGAGCCTTAATCCAGGCATCAACTTCTTCTTCCAGCCATGCCACCGTCCCTTTCCCAGTCCTGACCGGCTGAGGGAAATCAGGATCAAAGCGCTTCCCTCCAGACTTGATGGCCGCATAGATGGTGGACCTGCGAAAACCGGTCCGATACTCCAGTTCTTGTCGTCGAATGAGCCGGGGTGCGACTACCGATTCCATTTTTTTTGTCCTGCGAGAAGAGAGCCCATACGCTACGACGAAGCTCAGCTGCAGGTCACGTACTTCAAGTGCATGAAGTACGATAAGGCCCGGCAGCAGGTACAAGTTAGTTCCGCGCGCCCCTCAAGTTGGTTCCCTGAGATAGGTTTGGATGGCCAGTTCGCTTGATCTGCTGCAGTGAGCGCAGCCACGCCGGCGGCGCCAAAAAAAAACGCCCGCGTTGGCGGGCGTTCTACAAAGGGAACCCAAGGTGCTGCTGAAGGTGCATGATCGATGCCGCCGACAGATCTGTCTCCTTCTGCTCTTGCATGACAGGCACCTGAAGAAGGATTGGCTGGCTACCCACATCTATCCGGCATCTTTCATACCTTATGCATGTTTGCGTGGAAATTCACAGCAAGCATGATGTTACGCAGTCAAAGTGACTCTATTGTGCCATCATCTTCCGGATAGATCTCCAGCCACTTCCCATCTTTGAGCAGGTAGTCCACTTCGTACTCAGCCGTCGGGCAACACATGGCATCGCCTTCCCCCTGCCCTAGCTTCTTCATTTTCACCATTCCATCGCCGTAGGATATGCCCTGCACCTCCTCTCCGTAGCCCGACACCGGCGTGGAATAGATGAACTTCAACTTTCCGCTCTCACTAAGGAATGCAGCCAGATGAGTGGAATAGGCATTGCTTCCGCCTCCTCCCTCCAGTACGAAGAGCACAGCGCGGTCCTCGACACCATCACCGTTCAGATCACCCTTCACGATCTTACGCGCACCAATATTCTCTTCATCGTGCCCGTTCATCGCTGCCTGCGGAGCAAGTGCCTCATTGATTACAACCTCATTCTCTGCCTCTGACGCCACGGGAGCTTCTACGGGAGCGGTCGCAGAGACAGGTGTACAACTCACCGCCTGAACCTGTTCCGCTGTCAGCCCTGCGGGTACCTTGCACCCCGCCAGGTTGATATCACCTTCGCGCGAAAGCGTCTCTGCTTTGGTGCAAGCCGACAGTGCTACGGCTGAGAATACTGCAGCGGCAAGCAATCCTTTGATCTTCATTGATAGTCCTTCGGAACCCCTAAGGGCATTGGTTGATTTAGCGTTGAATGCGCCGGGGCATCTACACGCATCGTTGAATTGACTCTGAAAGTTCATTAGCTCAGCGGGTTATTGTCGGGACTAGGGACCACCCTGCGCTTGACCCGCAGCTAGGCTCACCGGCACTGACCAGCAGCTACTTGTACTTGCTCGGCAAAGCCCATTGGTGGATAGCCACGCTTGTCTATGGCGACCAATCCCTTTTCGCCGTAATGCTCTTGTAGCTTGTCTATAGCGCAGGAACACTGGGCTTTCGGGGCACCACTGCTCATGCAGCTATCAATGAACTCGCCCCGGACTTTGTCTAGATCGCTCTTGCAGCCACCGAGTGACACCAGAAGCATTGCTAGCAGAGAGATTCTGATCAGCATGCTTACCGCCTCCTTACGAGCGCCAGTACGGCGATGATCACGAGGCCCCAGATCACGCCACTGATCAGCTTGCCGATCGACGGGAACATCACTGCTGGCCACACCAGGGCTTGGCCCAGGTTGTAGAAGAAACCCTTGTACGCATAGCGCCCCCAGATATCGAAGCAGATCGCTGTGATGAGTACGGTCACGCCGTACACGCCTATCAAGTACCTCATGTGTTTCCTCGTTGGTTGGAGTTAGTGCGTTTGTTTCAGATGCTCACTGACCGCCTCGAAAAGCAGTCGCAGGTCATCTGGGTTGGGGATGCTCAAGCTGATGAACGGCTCGCCCTGGATCCGTACGTGGGCGCCGTGGGCGGTGATCTGGGTTAGGCATCCCAGCAGGCGGGTATCCACCGCTTCGAACTTGGCCTTGGCCCGGATCTGGGCCTCGGTGATCAGCACGCCTTCCCTGGCACCGCCGAATACCGTGTCGTCGATGAGCACGACAACGTCTTGGGTCCGCAGTCCTTCCCCATAGCTGTCCAGAGCCCCTAAGAGCTTCTTCCTGGGGATGTGGGGAGCCACGAACACACGCTCGAAGGGCTCGTTACTAAACTCGAGCCCTTCCAGTGCCTCTCGAAGTGAGCTAAGCGGCGGAGGCTCTGGGACCCTGGCTCGCTCCGTCCGGGGACTTGGATCAGCGGGCCCGGCCGACGCTTGGGTACGGTCGAAGCGCTCGCGTTGGTCCGGGTCCTTGAGGACCGCATACGCCTTGTTGACGGCCTGCATCTTGGCCGTTGCCCATGCCACGGACGACGCGTCACCTGCAACGTACCGATCAGGGTGGTACTGGCTCCGCCTGCCCTTGTAGGCAAGCTCTATTTCCAAGAGCGATGCCTCGGGGCGTACCCCGAGGACTTCGTAGTAGTGCTCTTGTGACATGTAGTAGTCCTCTTGTGACATTTGGATATCTGTCAATCCTTAGGCGCACGCGCCTCTTGAAAGGTCTGATTGGTTGTTACGGGATCAGTTGGACAAGACCACTGTTACCACTGTTACCACTATTTGCCATAATGGCAAATGTGATGCAATGATGAAACAGGCAGACTTGGACACCGCTTGCTTCGTGCCGTTTCCATGCCTGCTCCGTCCATTCCAAAATCCGTCTTTGGTCGTCGCCTACGCGCGGCCCGACTGGAAGCTGGGTTGAGTCAAGCTGACTTGGGGGCCGTCTTGGGCTTGGAAGATTCCAATAGCGCCGCACCACGTATCTCGCGCTACGAGTTGGGGTTACGAGATCCTGATCCCGAAACCGCTGAAGCATTGGCCAAGGCGCTCGGCGTTCCTGTTGCTTACTTCCACGCCACATCTGACGTCTTGGCAGAAGTCATCCTTCTGGTCGCGCGTCTTCCAGCATCAAGACAACAAGCCGTTCTGAACTTGATCAAGGGCTACGCAGAAGGCAAGTCCCCTCCTGCGGGCTAGGGGAAGAGTGGGAGATCCTGTTCTTCGTGACCTTGAGCCTCCACCAGGTACCTCCCAGCTCGCAATCTAAGCCGGCTGGCCGCCTCTCTAGCCCGAGCCTTCATGCGCCAGTTTCCATCGGCAGCTGAGCGCTCAACCTCCCGAGCCTGTCGGTCCAGATCAGCTGCTTTGGCACGAGCCAGCGCTGCCCTGGTCATTGACCAGGACGTCTCCGTTTCCTTCATGCTGTTCTCCTAGGTATCCGGACCTTAGATCTGGCCGAGCTGAGCCATCGAGGTTCCTTGGCTTGCCGACACCACAAGGTGGTCGACGACCCTCACCTCCACCATCGCCAGTACTTCCTTCAATCGCCTGGTGATGGCTCGATCCGCTTCTGACGGCTCGCAATGCCCGCTCGGGTGGTTGTGAGCCAGCAGGACCGCTGCCGCGTTCAGGGCCAAGGCACGTTGAACGACAATCCGCGGATGGATCTCAGCACCATCTATGGAACCTGAGAACAATCGCTCTACGGCGATCAGGCGGTTACGGGCATCGAGGAACGCCACCTCGAAGTGCTCGCGGATCTCATGCCCTAGACGCAGGCGGAAGAACCTGCCTGCAACATCAGGATCTCCCAATAGGAGGCCACTGACCATTGCTCTGCTCTCTAGGATTTCCAATGCTTGGGAGAGGACAGAGCTGTCACGTTCGTTCAAACCGCCAGGTAGCTCTTCCAGGCGTTGCTTCTGCAACGAGATGTTCATACGGCTTCTCCTAGCAGTTCCTTCCAAGCCTTCTGCTTCAGCAATGCCCCTTGGCCGAACCAGGCTGCATCCAAGCGGTTCTCCGTACTCTGCGCCCGGCGATGGTGGTCCACGAACTCGGTGATGCTGTTGAGCAAGCCAAACGCCGTGCCTTTGCTGGTTTTCAAGCTAGCCCCCCTCCCCTGCCCTTCATACAGCGCCCGCACCTTGGCTACGGCCTGCTCGTTCACGATTACTTTTCCATTCTGAGCCGGTGGATACGTGAGCAAATTCCGCAGCACCCCATCAACCGAATCAAGGTCCACTGGTGTCTCACAGAGGATGCGCATCCGCTCCACGAAGCCGTGCCAACCCTCAACAGCAATACCTAACTGACTTTTGACCCTGTCAGCATCGAAGGCACTGCGGTGCGGAACCTTGATGGCTCCGGTTCGATCCCCAACAGCGATCTGCAGCGTGTTGTTGCAAACCACACGGACTGAGGTGAACTTGGCGGTGGTAGCCAAGGTTCCATCACAGGCCGTAGCCAGCAGAAGGTAGCCATTGACCTGATCCTGGCCCTTCAGGGCCACACCCTGCCCAGTACGGGCCAATGCCCAGAACTTCCGCCCTCCACGAAGCACGCCTGCCGTCTCCAGCTCAAAGCCGCTGTACCGCGTCAGGTCGCGGTAGAACTCCAGGATCTCCCGCGGCTGGACGACTTGATAGCGCGTGGACACCACAGCCAACGGTCGCTTGGTGTCAGAGCGATAAAGCACCTTCTGCCCGGGGAACGCCCGAACGGGATACTGATCTTCGGCCTCGGCGGCGAATCGCACTTCAGCCTCCTCCAAGGACCAGTTCATGCCAGCGCGTTCGCGCCATACTTCAACGGACTGGCCAGGAGCCAACTGGCTTCCGATGCCATGCCAAGGAACTTGGCCGGCATAAGCCATGGTTTCAACGTGATGCATCTCGATCTCCTTTCATGGACGGCATAACGCACAAGGCCCGGACAATGCCGGGCCTTGCGGGTCTATCTGGATAGTTGGTTTAGTCGTAGGAATCGCGACCGAACTGGTCGGGGCGGGTGAACGAACAACGGGCTACAGCCGACAGAATCGCGGCTGCGACGATGAAGACGCAATAAATGAATTCAGACTTATCTTTCATACTTGGCACTCAATGCAATTGCGCTAGTTTTTTTGGCCAGCGCGAAGCAAGAGGATCCTGCTTCATTGAAGTACTAAGGGTCTGAGAATTTTTTAAATGGACCTCGCCACCCCAGCAGTTTCAGACCAAGTTCCGCATCGATGCGGCTACCCACATGCTGTTCACCGACACCAGCATCGCCAGTGTTGGCTAGGCCTGCGGATTCTACGATCAGAGTGCATTTGCGCGACAGTTCAGGCACGCCGCGGGAATGACTCCGCGCGACTATCGGGCGCTGGCGGCAACGCCGAAGTAGTCATCCTGCCAATGCGCGAAGCGATGTGTGCGAACAGCATGACTTCGCCCACGCGCCGCCGGATACTCAATCGTCGCAGGCAACCACCAGCGGTACGCTGCGGGTTGGGTGCTCAATCACCTGCACTGGCTGGCCGTAGACCTTTCCGATGGTGCCGCGGGTCAACACCTCACGCGGCGAGCCATCAGCAGCAATGCGTCCATCGCACAGCATCACGATGCGGTCGGCATAGGTCGATGCCAGGTTGAGGTCGTGCAATACCACCACCACGCAGCGGCCTTGCGCTGCGAGCTCGCGGGCGCTGCGCAGAGTGCGCTCCTGATGGCGAAGATCGAGCGCGGCGGTGGGTTCATCCAGCAGCAGCACCGGCGTCTGTTGCGCCAAGGCACGGGCAAGCGAGGTGCGTGCGGCTTCGCCACCGGACAGCGTCTGCACATCGCGCCCAGCCAAGGCAGCGACATCGACTTCTGCCAACGCAGCCTCGACGATCTCCGCATCCTGTCGTGGTTGTGGCGGATGCGGCAAACGCCCCATCGCCACCACCTCGCGCACGCTGAAGGCAAAGTGCACGGCATGATCCTGCGCCATCACTGCCCGCTGCAAGGCAAGCTCGCGCACCGGCCAATCGGCCAGTGCGCGGCCATGCAGCATTGCCTTCCCGGCATCCGGCTCGGCATCACCGGCAAGCACGGCCAACAAGGTCGACTTGCCTGCGCCATTGGGGCCAACCAATGCGGTCAGCGTGCCGGCCTGCAACGCCAGATCAACACCCGCCAACACCTGGCGACTGCCACGCAGCACGCTGACCCCGCGTAATTCCAGCAATGGCGTGCTCATGCGCTTCCCCCGCGCTTGCGCAGCACCAGCCACAGGAAGAACGGCGCGCCCAGCGCCGCGGAGAACAGGCCGAGCGGGATTTCCGACGGTGGATCAAGCGTGCGCGCAGCGGTATCGGCCACCACGATCAACAGTGCGCCGATCACACCCGACAAAGGCAGCAACCAGCGATGCCCGGGGCCAACCAGCATCCGCACCAGATGCGGCACCACCAGGCCGACGAAACTGACGCTGCCGGCAAACGCCACCGCTGCCCCGACCAGCAGCGCACTGAACGCCACCAGCAACAAGCGCGTGCGCGCGACATCCAGGCCGATGTGGCGTGCCTGGCGCTCACCGAGCGCGAGCATGTCCAAGGGCGTGGCCAGCCGCAGCAGGGCCAACAGGCCGATCACGAATACCGGCGTGACCGCGGCCACGTCGCTCCAACTGGCCTGCGCCAACGAGCCCATCTGCCAGAACACCAGCGACTGCAGCTCGCTCTCGCTGGCGATGTAGGTCAGGAAGCCGACCGCCGCCGAGCAGCCCGCACCAATCGCGATACCGACCAGCAGCAGGGTCGCGGTGCCTTCACCGCGCCCCGGCCGCGCCAACAGATAGATCAAGGTCGTCGCGCCAGCACCACCCGCGAATGCCGCCAGTGGAATCAACCACACAGCGAATGCACCCGCGCCAAGCACGATGGCCGCCACCGCACCCAGCGCCGCGCCCTGGCTGACACCGACGATGCCGGGATCCGCAAGCGGGTTGCCAAACAGGCCTTGCAGCGCGACGCCGGTCATTGCCAGCGACGCACCAACCAACGCGCCCAACAGCGCGCGTGGAATGCGCAGCTGCCAGACCACGCCCATGTCGCGGGCACTGATCGACTGCGGATCCGCCAAGCCAAACTGCGCCGCCATCGCCCGCAGCACGTCGGCTGCAGGCAGCTTCAGCGGACCGGTGCCGAACGACAACAGCACCGCGCCCAGCAGCACTGCCAGCAGCAGACATAGCAGCAGCGCGCCGTTCGGCCGCCGGACCTGCGCCGACATCATCCGCGCGCCAATTCCGCCAGGGCCTGCGCCAAGGCCAGCGCACCGGCGCCGGAACCCACGCTGGTGGATTTGAGTTCGACATCAGGCATCACCCAGACACGGTTGGCCGCGCCAGCGGGCGTGTGCTTCAGGGTCGGATAGGCCTTCCACAGGCCGGCTTCACCGCCGAACAGGCGCAGATCGTTGTCGGTTACCAGGATCACGTCTGGCGCTGCCGCGACAACGCCTTCATTGCTGAGCTGGGAGTAGTTGGCCACACCGGCTTCTTCACCGATGTTGATGCCACCAGCGATGGTGATCAGCTGGTTGGCGGCGCTGTCGGCGCCGGCCACGGTCGGCAGGCCACCGGCACCGCTGGCCGACAACGCGATCACCCGTGGGCGCTTCGCGTTGTCCTTGGCGATGGCTGCGGCCTGATCGAGCTGTGCCTGCACCTTGCCAGCCAACTCCTCGCCCTGTGCAGACAGACCAAGCGCAGCAGCCACCTTGCGCACCTTGTCCGCCGGCGGCTGCAGGTCGTCGATCACCACCGCGGCATGACCGGTCGCGCGCAGACGCTCGGCCAGCACCGCGTGGCGGCGCAGGCTGTTGCCGAGGAACAGGGTTCCGTCCAGGCTCAGCACGCCTTCCACGCCGGTGGTGCGGTTGAACAGGAAATGCTTGGGGGCAGCCCGGCCTGCGGCCGTTGCCGAGCGCTCCGGCGCGGCATAGACCTTGTCGGCCAGACCCAGCGATTCAATCACCGCGATCACATCATCGCCACCAGCGACGATGCGACTGATGTCGCTCACTTCAACGTCCACGCCATCGTCCGAGCGCAGCTTGGCCGGCAGCTGCGGTGCTGCTGCAGCGACTTGCGGCACATCCTGCCCGGCCACACGCTTCCAGCCGGCCGGCAACACGCTCGCATCAGTAGCATCGGTAGCAGACGCTGCAATTGCGGGGGCTTCGGCTGCAGCCTGCGGCGGTGCGGGGCTGCGATCACAGCCGGCAACAAGTGCGGCCAGCAGCAGGCCCAGGCCAGTCGGAACAAGGGTGTTGGCTTTCATCAATACGTCCTCGGTTACCAGATTGGCCGGTGCATTGGGGCTGCGTACCGACCAGCTTTTGATGGCAGTGCGGGAGATGCCGTTGCCGGCATCTCCCGCGCGTTGACCGCCTTGCCGCGCCCAGGGCGCGGCAGATCACTCAGCGCTGCACAGGCAGCAAGCGGGTGATGCGATCGCCCTTGGCGTCATCGGCGCCCTTGGACTTGTTGATCGCGAACATCACCGCATCCGGGCCCTTGCTGACGTGGTTCGGGTAAGTGCCGCCGTCGAGGTTGGCAACGATGTTGCCGTCTTCATCGACCACCGTGACGGTGCCGGCAGCGCGGTTGCTGACATAGGCCAGGCGCGTGCTCGGGCTGTAGGACACGTTCAAGGAGCCGGCGCCAACGTAGACGTCGTGCTCGACCTTGGCCGTGGCCGGGTCAACGATCAGCAGGTTGTCGCTGCCCTGCGACACCACCAGCAGGCGCTTGGCGACCGGGTTCCATGCAACGCCGATCGCGTCACGCGCGCCGGGCAGCGGGAACACCTTCTCCACCTTGCCGCTGGCGCCGTCGATGATCGCCGCCTCGGCGGCGGCCAGGCTGACGGTGTAGACCTTGCCGGTAGCCGTATCGATGTCCAGGCTGCCCGGGGTGAAGGCCTCGCCACGTTTGCCGGAGGCAATGGTGATGTTGTCCAGCTGCTGCAGCGTGCGGGTGTCGAACACGCTGATGTAGTCGGCGCCCGTGGCCGAGACATAGGCACGGTTGCGCTGTGCATCGACCACCACGTCACGCGCATGCGACACCGCGCCGACCGGGTACTGCTTGACCAGTGACAGGTCGGACTGACGGTAGACCGCCACCGTGTCCTGGCGGGTGTTGGTCACCCACACATTGCCATTGGCGTCATCCACGCCCACGCCGTACACAGCAAACAGGTTGCCGTCATTGCCCGGTGCCGCCTGCGGCGATACGCGGGCGATGATCTGCAGCGATTCCGGATCCACCTTGAGCAGCTCAGACTGCTTCACCGGCGGGCGGCCGACCGCGCTGGTCACGAACGCGGCCTTGCTGGCCGGGCTGTAGGCGACCTGGTACAAGCCCTGCACCAGACGGTTGCTGGCGGCCTGGATGCGCTCCTGGCCGGAAAGCGGCACTTCGCGCGAGACCTTCAGTGAAAACACCGCTGCAGCATCCGGCGCAGCCGCTCGCACCACGATGGGCTGCGGGCCGGCAACGGCATCGGCTGGAATCGCCAGCGTGCCGCTGAACTTGCCTTCGCCATTGGCGACATAAGGCTGCGCGTTGAGCACAGTCTCACCGCGCAGCAAGGTCACCTTCTGGCCCGGAGTGAAGCCATTGCCCTCGATACCGGTCTCGCTGCCCGGCAACACCACCGGGGTGGTGGCACGCACGCTGCCATTGAAGGCGGTGTCCGGCTGCGCGAACACCTGCGCACCAGCAGCGCCGGCGGCCAGCAACAGGGCCAGGCCGAGCAGGTGCGGACGCGCTGCGCGGGCGGTGGTGGAAGCAGTAGTGGAACGAACGTTTGCCATCGGGCATTACCTCTTGGGTGCTGCGCGACGTCGCGCGCATCGTAGGTTTCTGCCTGGGCGGTGACGCTGCCTGGGTAATGGAATGCCGGGCCTGGCGGCCCGGACTGGGAAGTCAGATCAGGAGCAGGCGGATCAGGAGCGCGGCTCCGCGCTGCGATCGCGCACACCGGTGATTTCATGCAGTGCACGCATCAGCGAGGCGCGGAACATCGGGCCATGGCCGAGGCCATCGAACTGGTGGTATTCGACATCCAGGCCCGGCACCTGGCGCAGGCGCGCAGACAGCTGCTCGGCGGCATCGGAAGGCGCACCGGAGACGCGCTTCAGGTGTGCCAGCACGCGCGGATTGCTCATGTCGCGGTTGCTGGTATCGCGATCACGCTCACCGCCACCGAGCATCAACAGCACCCGAGCCGGATGACCGGCGTTGTTGCCGATGAACTGGCGCTCGGGAGCACCCAGCATCGCGCCCTGCTGCCACCACAACGACGGGCTGGCCGGCACATAGGTCTGGAATGCACCGCTGCGCGTGTACAGCGTGTGCAGCACGAACAGCCCGCCCAGCGAATGCCCCCACAGTGCCTGCTTGCTGGCATCGGTTGCCACGTGCTGCGCCAGCTGCGGACGGATGCGCCGCTCAAGCACTTCCAGGAACGCATCGGCGCCACCGCCGACCGCCGCGCCGCCGTCTTCAGGCTGGTCAGCAATCGGTGTGTAGTCGCGGGTACGGGCGGGCGAATCGATGCGCTGCTGGTTGTCGTAGCCGACGAACACCAGCACCGTTGGCTGCTTCTGCGCCAGCTCCTCCAGCAATGGCGCGTCGAATTCCATCAACGCGCCATTGCCATCCAGCATCCACAGCGCCGGGAAACCCGCTGCTGGTGCCTTACCGGCAGGGATGCCGAGGTTGACCCGCCAGGTGCGCTGGCCATCATCACTGCGTACCACGAAGCGTTCGAAGCGGTAGTGCGCCGAGCCGGTATCGGCAACGGTCTGGCCGATCAGCTGCGCCGGGTTGCGTTGCTGGGCGGCTGCCATCGGCGCGACTACGCCGAGCAACACCAGCGAGGCCACGGCGAGCAGTGAATGAAAGCGGATACGCATGTGAGTTGTCATCGCTGTGCCTGGATCAGAAGCCGACGGTCAGGTTCACCCAGTAGCTGCGGCCGGGCTCATTGTAGGTAGCAGCACCCGCACCCGTGGCGCTGGTGCTGGTGGTGCCTTCGCGGAACAGACGCTTGTCGAACAGGTTGTTGATGCCGCCACCGACACGCACCTTCGGCGTGATCCGGTACTGGCCTCCCAGGCTCCACAGGTCATAGGCCGCACGCGTATCCGGCGGCAATGCCGCACCGGTGGTGCTGGCCTGCGTGGCAGATTCCTGCTTGCCGTAGAAGGTGCCGGTCAGCATGAACGACAACTGCGCGTTGACCTGCCAATCCAGGAAGGTGTTGACGGTGTACTCGGGAATGATGGACAGCGGCTGATCGGTGGTCTTGTCGACGTTCTCGATCATCCAGGTGACATTGGTATTCCACGACAGCACATCACCACCGCCGATCAGCGGCACCTTCACGTTGCCTTCGACGCCACGGATGATGGCCTCCGGCGCATTGGTCCACTGGAACACCTGACCCTTGGTGTCATTGGTGATGCCGATGCGGTCCTGGCCGGCAACGATCTTGTCCTTGTAATCATTGTGGAAGTACGTGACCGAGGCATGCCAGCCGTTGTCCGGTGCCCACTCGATGCCGATTTCCTTGTTGATGCTGGTTTCCGGATCAAGATTGGCATTGCCCATCACGTAGCAGCCCGAGCCCAGGTTCGGATTCAGCACCGGGCAGCCATTGCCGCGCGTGTAGTACAGGTAATCCGGGTTGGCCTGGTACAGGTTCGGCGCCTTGAACGCACGCGCGATGCCGCCCTTGATCGCCCAATCCTCGGCAAGCTTGAACTGCACGTTGAGGCTGGGGCTGAGGTTGTTGCCGAACTGCGAATGGTGATCGAAGCGCAGCCCCGGGGTCAGCGTCCAGCGCTCGCCGATGTACAGGTTGTCCTCGACGAACACTGCCGCGAACTGCTGGTCGCTCTTGCCGGTACGCACGCCGTCGTAGCCCGGGATGCCGCCACCGCTGCTGGAGGTCTGGGTCACCGAATACGGGTCATCCAGCTTCATGTCGCGGTATTCGAAGCCCAGCGTCGCCACCTGTTCGATGCCGCCCCAGTTCAGCGGGACGTTGATCTCGCCATCGACGCGGGTGGAGGTCAGCTCGGAGGTGGAGAAGCTCGCGCCTTCGGTGATCGAGCCTTCCGGGCCGCCGGCCAAGCCTTCGTTCAAACGAGTGTTGTCGGTGTCATCGTAGGCCGCGGTGATGCGCGAAGTACCCCATTCGTAGCTGCCGCGATGGGTCAGACCGAACGAACGGCGAAGCATCACGTTGGTCTCGGCGCCGTACAGTGCGTTCAAGCGCTCGAAGCCGTCGCTGCTGACGCCGCGCTCGCCGGAGTAGATATTGCCCTGGCGGCTGACGCTGGCATCCAGCTCCAGCACATGATTGTCGTTGATGTCGTAGCGCAGCAGGCCGCTGATATCGCGATTGCGCACACCTTCGCGGCCGGCCGGCGGGGTCACGCCGGTGGCGAACTCCTCGTTGAGCGACAGCGCATCCGGCTCGGTCTTGTTGACGTTGCCGAACAGGCGGAACGAGAGTTGCTCGCTCAACGGACCGGACAACTGGAAGCCAACGCGCTCGCTGTCGCCTTCGGCACTGTGCTCGGCCTGGCTGCCGTACAAGGTCAGCGAGCCGGTCAGGTCACCGGTCGGCTTCTTGGTGATGATGTTGACCACGCCACCGGAAGCGCCCGAGCCGTAGCGCGCAGCGGCAGGACCACGCAACACTTCGATACGCTCGACCGCTTCGGCCGGCACCCAGTTGCTGTCGCCGCGGCTGTTGCGCTCGCCGCTGCGGCCCATGCGCACCGAATCGCGCGAGCTCACCGGGCGGCCGTCGATCAGGATCAAGGTGTTTTCCGGGCCCATGCCACGGATGTCGATCTGGCGGAAATTGCCATATGAGCCCGACGCGGTATTGCCGGTCAGGTTGATGCCGGGCATGCGCCGGATCACTTCAGACAGATCGTTGGCCGGCGGCAGGCGCTCCAGGTCCACCGAGGTGATCACCGAGCTGCCCAGGGCCTGCTTGGCGATCTGCTCGGCGGTGACGTGCACGGTATCGATGTCGGTCGCCGGTGCCGCGCCTTCGGCCAGTGCCGGACCGGCGAGCAAGGCGCTCAATGCCAGCGCAGCGGAAAGGGGATGGCGGGACAACAAGGCACGCGCGGACAACCGCGACGACGAACGACGGGACATGGGGGAAAGCCTCTCGACAGTGGGGATGCGCCCCTCTGGCGAACAGCTTGAGGAACGACGGATATCGAATGCAGCTGCCGGAAACAAACGCCAGGCAGGCTGCGGGATGCCCGCATTCTACACTAAATGAGAATGATTATTGATAACAAAGGGTGATCAGATTGTGGGAGCGGCATAAGCCGCGAAGCAACTGTATCGTCCGATTGCAAAAATCACCGCAATTCCATTGCAGCCAGTTTCGCGGCTTACGCCGCTCCCACATATCAGCTCAAAGCACCGGCCTTGGCGTGTGGCACCCGGCTTGTGGGAGCGACACAAGCCGCGAAGCAACTGGATCGTCCGATTGCAGAAATCACTGCAATTTCGTTGCAGCCAGCTTCGCGGCTTACGCCGCTCCCACAAAAGATCCTCAGGAATGCTTACGCGACGATGCTCACCAACTCACGCATGTCGTCGATCACCGCCACCGCATCAGCGGCATCCAGATCCAGGTCACGCGAATAGCCGTAGCGCACCAGCACGATCGGCATGCCGGCATTGTTGGCCGCGCCCAGATCGGTGCCCGAGTCACCGATCATCAGGCAATCCGCCGCCGGCTGCTGCAGCAAACGCGCCACATGCAACAGAGGCTCGGCCGCAGGCTTGCGTTGCGGCAGGGAATCGCCACCGATGATGTGGGCGAAGAAGCCGGCAATGCCCAGATGCTGCAGCAACGGCGCGACCATCGCTGCCGGCTTGTTGGTGCAGATGGCCATCGGCAGGCCGCGTGCCTGCAATGCGGTCAAGGCCTCACCAACACCGTCGTAGAGCCGCGGGCTGCGCAGCAGGCAGGCCTTGTAGTGCCGCATGAAAACCGACATCACCTCTTCCAGCGTCAATGCGCTGCCAGCGTTCGCCAAAGCGGTGGACACCAGATTGCGCACGCCCTCGCCTATCCAGCTGCGCACCGTCGCCTCGGAGACGCGCGGCAACGCCAGCTCTTCCAATGTGAGGTTCACTGCCTCGGCGATATCACCTGCGCTGTCCACCAGCGTGCCATCCAAATCGAACACCAAGGCCGTAGTCGCCACGCATCCACACTCCCGGAAAATGAGCATCGATTGTAGCGGCGCCGCGTTGCGCAAAGGATGTACTCAATCCAACGAGATGCTGCGAAACAAATCACCCTGGATCACCAACTCTTCGCGGTCACGGAAACCCGACAAGCCCACGCCGACCAGGCGATAGCGCGTGTCAGCAGGCAACTGCACACGCTGGCACAAGGCCAGGGCGATGTCGCGCAGGTCTTCAACCGAGCTTGGCGGCGTATCCGGCGTATAGCTGCGAGTAAGGATGCGGAACTGCGCAGTCTTCAACTTCAGCACAACGGTGTGACCGATGCGCTCGGTGCGCCCGGTTGCACGCCAGGTGCGTTCGGCCAACTGGGTGATGGCTTCGTCGAACTCACCCATGTGCAGGTCTTCGGCAAAGGTGTCTTCGGAAGAGATCGACTGCACTGGCTGATCCGGTTCCACCGGCCGCTCGTCGATGCCACGCGCGCGCCGGTACAAACCCGCACCAAAGCTGCCGAACAAGGCCTGCAACTGCTCAAGCGGCAGCGCGCGCAGATCACCGACGGTGACAATACCCAGCGCCGACAGCTTGCCTTCCATCACCTTGCCCACGCCCGGCACCCGTTTGACCGGCAACGGCGTCAGGAACTGCTCCACCTTCGAAGGTGGCACCACGAACTGACCATCGGGCTTGCGCCAGTCCGAGGCGACCTTGGCCAGGAACTTGTTCGGGGCGATACCGGCCGAGGCGGTCAGGCCGGTAGTCTCGCGGATCTGCGCACGGATGGTGCGGGCGATCTCGGTGGCGATGCCGTCGCAGCTCGGCGATTCGGTGACGTCGAGGAAGGCCTCATCCAGCGACAGCGGCTCCACCAGCGGGGTGTGCTGCAGGAATATCTCGCGGATCTGCCGCGACACCGCCTTGTAGCGGGCAAAGTCCGGCGGCACGAATACCGCATCCGGGCACAGGCGCTCGGCCCGCAGCGCCGGCATGGCCGAACGCACCCCGAACTTGCGGGCCTCGTAGGAGGCCGCACAGACCACCGAACGCGCCCCGCGCCAGGCCACCACCACCGGCCTCCCGCGCAAACCGGGGTCATCACGCTGCTCCACGGACGCATAAAAGGCGTCCATGTCGACGTGGATGATCTTGCGTTGTTGGCTCAAGGCAACAGTCTCAAAAGGTCGCCAACATGATAGCTGTTGTCGCTAAATGCACACTTGTCCTCACAAATGTACTTATTCATACCTCCCGTAACAGCCCGCGAACGGCGCTTATCTGCAGCTAACATACGCAACCGTCCAGTTAAAACATTTGATTGAACGCAGCTGCTGCAGCATGCTCCGGGGCTCGCAATGGCTTTGGATTACCCCGGATGACCCGTCTGCATGCTTTCTCGCGCGACCAGCTGCTGGCCAGCGCGCGTGGCGAACTTTTCGGCCCGAACAAAGGCCGTCTCCCCAATGACCCGATGCTGATGTTCGACCGCATCACCGAGATCCGCGAGGACGGTGGCGCACACGGCAAGGGCATGATCCGGGCCGAGCTGGATATTCGTCCTGACCTGTGGTTCTTCGGCTGCCATTTCATCGGTGACCCGGTGATGCCCGGCTGCCTGGGCCTGGATGCCATGTGGCAGCTGACCGGCTTCTATCTCACCTGGTTGGGCGCCGAAGGCCGCGGCCGTGCGCTGGGCTGTGACGAGGTCAAGTTCACCGGCCAGGTGCTGCCCAGCGCCAAGCTGGTGCAGTACGAAATCGATGTCTCGCGCGTGATCAACCGCAAGCTGGTGATGGCACAGACCGACGCCCGCATGCTGGTCGACGGCCGCGAGATCTATACCGCCAAGGACCTGCGCGTAGGTCTGTTCACCTCAACCGAGAGCTTCTGATGCGTCGTGTCGTCATTACCGGCATGGGCATCACGTCCTGCCTTGGCAACGATCTGGATACCGTCTCCAGCGCCCTGCGTGACAGCCGTCCCGGCATCGTCACCCTGCCCGACCACGCCGAAGCCGGCCTGCGCAGCCAGATCGGCGGCAAGGTCGAGATCGACCTGGACGCGCAGGTGGACCGCAAGCTCAAGCGTTTCATGAGCGACGCAGCGGCCTACAGCTATGTCGCCATGCGAGACGCCATTGCCGATGCCGGTCTGGATGAAAGCCAGGTCAGCAACGTGCGCAGCGGCCTGATCGCTGGCTCTGGCGGCGGTTCCAGCGAATGGCAAGTGGAAGCGGCCGATCTGCTGCGCAACCGTGGCGTGCGTAAAGTTGGCCCGTACATGGTGCCGCGCACAATGTGCTCGACGGTGTCGGCCAACCTTGCCACCGCCTTCAGCATCAAGGGCCTGAGCTATTCGCTGTCGGCCGCCTGCGCCACCTCGGCACATTGCATCGGCGCTGCCGCCGACCTGATCCGCCACGGCGCCCAGGACGTGATGTTTGCCGGCGGCGGTGAAGACCTGCACTGGTCGATGAGCGTGATGTTCGACGCCATGGGCGCACTGTCCACCAGCTTCAACGAAACCCCGAGCACCGCATCGCGCCCGTACGACGCCAACCGCGACGGCTTCGTCATCGCAGGCGGCGCCGGCATGCTGGTGCTGGAAGACTACGACCACGCTGTGGCCCGTGGCGCCCGCATCTATGCCGAGCTGGTTGGCTACGGCGTGACGTCCGACGGCGCCGACATGGTTGCCCCGTCCGGCGAAGGTGCAGTGCGCTGCATGAAGATGGCGATGGAAGGCCTGGACCGTCCGATCGACTATCTGAACACCCACGGCACCTCGACGCCGCTGGGCGACGTGACCGAGCTGGGCGCGGTGCGCGAAGTGTTTGGCGATGCAGTACCGCCGCTGTCCTCAACCAAGGCGCTGTCGGGCCACTCGCTGGGCGCTGCCAGCGTGCACGAGGCCATCTACTGCCTGCTGATGATGCGCGATGGCTTCATGGCCGGCTCGGCCAACATCGAGACCCTGGACGAGCGCGTGGAAGGCTTCCCGATCCTGCGCAAGACGCAGGATGCGAAGTTGGATACGGTGATGTCGAACAGCTTCGGTTTTGGCGGCACCAATGCAACGCTGATCTTCGGCCGGGTTTGATGGCGGAGTGATCTGAAAGAAAACAGCCGCGAAAGCGGCTGTTTTTTTGTGCTTTGGTTTTGGCCTTGGCTTCTGCCTTGGCTTCTGCCTTGGCTTCTGCCTTGGCTTCTGCCTTGGCTTCTGCCTTGGCTTCTGCCTTGGCTTCTGCCTTGGCTTCTGCCTTGGCTTCTGCCTTGGCTTCTGCCTTGGCTTCTGCCTTGG
>NZ_JASCOR010000053.1 GCF_029959445.1 Stenotrophomonas sp. PS02298
CGCGTCCCCCCCCCGCCAAGCCGGTAGATCATCAGATGGCACACATACCAAGGGTTTCAGCAGCCTCAGCTTCGCGGCTTACGCCGCTCCCACACCGAACGCTGTCCACGCAACACTGGCGTCGGCTAGATTGTCGGGTGGCGAGTGGACAGCGTCAGGCTTCCAGCGAGACTTCCCCGGTATCACCATCACGCTCAAGCCCGCGCAAGGTACGCGCCAGCAGCAGCCTTCGGTCATTCATCAGGCCGCACGCCAGTGGCGTGCAAGCGGCCTTCTCCCCCCTTCGCCTGCGGTGAAAAGGGAGGGCTCAGAAGCAGAACGGGCGCCTTTCGGCGCCCGTTCTGTTTGCGACTATTGCGAGGATCAGGCGGCGACGACGCGCACCATTTCCAGGCACTTGTTGGAGTAGCCCCACTCGTTGTCGTACCAGCTGACCAGCTTGACGAAGGTGCCGTCCAGGGCGATGCCGGCTTCGGCGTCGAACACGGAGGTGTGGGTCTCGCCACGGAAGTCGGTGGCAACCACCTTGTCTTCGGTGTAACCGAGGATGCCCTTCAGCGCGCCTTCGCTCTGTGCCTTTACTTCGGCGCAGATTTCAGCGTAGGTGGCTTCCTTCTCCAGCTCGACGGTCAGGTCGACCACCGACACGTCCGAGGTCGGCACGCGGAAGCTCATGCCGGTCAGCTTCTTGTTCAATTCCGGGATCACCACGCCCACGGCCTTGGCAGCACCGGTGGAGGACGGAATGATGTTTTCCAGGATGCCGCGGCCGCCGCGCCAATCCTTGTTGGACGGGCCGTCAACGGTCTTCTGGGTAGCAGTGGCAGCGTGCACGGTGGTCATCAGGCCACGCTTGATGCCCCACTTGTCGTTGATGACCTTGGCCAGCGGGGCCAGGCAGTTGGTGGTGCACGACGCGTTGGAGACGATGCTCTGGCCGGCGTAGGTCTTGTGGTTCACGCCGAACACGAACATCGGCGTGTCGTCCTTGGACGGGGCCGACAGGATCACCTTCTTGGCGCCCGCGTCCAGGTGCTTCTGCGCGGTTTCCTTGGTCAGGAACAGGCCGGTGGACTCGATCACCACGTCCACGCCCACTTCGTCCCACTTCAGGTTGGCCGGGTCGCGTTCCTGGGTGAGGCGGATCTTCTTGCCGTTGACCAGCAGGTCGCTGCCCGACACTTCCACGTCGGCCTTGAAACGGCCATGCACGGAGTCGTACTTGAGCATGTAGGCCAGGTAATCCGGCTCCAGCAGATCATTGATGGCCACGATCTCGATGTCGTTGCCGAAGTTCAACACTGCCGAACGCAGCACATTGCGCCCGATGCGACCGAAACCGTTGATGCCGACCTTGATTGCCATGTTCACAAGCTCCTGCAGCCGCAAAACCGTTGCGGCGGGGTGGAAAGGGGAGGCCATTCTAACAGGACACATGCCCGCGCCGTGGCCGTCGGCCGTGCCACCGCAGCTGAGTGCCAGCTGAGCGCAAACCCCTGTTTGATCAGGATCAAAGCGGTACCCGGGCGCTGACCGGACACTGGCGCCACCTCCACCAAGTAACGGAATTACACATGCGCAAGACCTCCGCCCTGCTGCTTTCCGCCATGGCCGCCGCCGTGTCCCTGGCTGCCGCTGCCCCCGCCATGGCCCAGTCCAAGGGTGATTGGACCCTGGGCGTCGGCGTCCACGCGGTTGACCCGAAGTCCGATGCCGGCGATCTGAATGGCGCCGCGCTGGGCCTGGGCAAGCTGTCCACCAAGGTCGACAGCGACGTCAAGCCGACCATCACGTTCGAATATTTCGTCGCCGATAACGTGGGCATCGAAGTGCTGGGCGCGCTGCCGTTCAAGCACGATGTCAGCATCGACGGCGTCGGCAAGGTCGGCGAAACCAAGCAGCTGCCGCCGGTGGTCTCGCTGCAGTACCACTTCGCCAACAGCAGCAAGGTCACCCCGTTCGTCGGCCTGGGCGTGAACTACACCAAGTTCTTCAGCACCGACAGCAAGGGCGCGCTGGCTGGCACCAAGCTCAAGCTGGAAGACTCGTGGGGCCTGGCTGCGCACGCTGGCCTGGACTTCGCCGTCAGCGACAAGGGCGCGCTGCGCGTTGACATGCGCTGGGCCGACATCGACACCAAGGTGAAGGTCAACGGCAACAAGCTGGGCACCGCCAAGATCGATCCGCTGGTCTACGGCGTGGCATACGTCTTCAAGTTCTGAGGCTGGCCGCAGTTGCTGGGTAAGTAGATATTGCCCTCCCCCAGCGAACACGCCCCCGGCCACAACCGGGGGCGTGTTTCGCCATCTGGCGCACGTAGCCGATGGCAGCACAGCCGTTAGAATGGCGGCATGAACAAGCTCCACCGTCTCCTGATGCCGGCACTGGGCATCGCCATAGCTGTCTCCGCAACCCTCCCCGGCCAGGCATTGGCATGGGGCGCGCAAGGCCACCGCCTGGTCGCTCGGGTCGCCGAAACCCGCCTGGACCCCCAGGCCAAGGCCGAAATCGATCGACTGTTGGCTAGCGAGCCTGGCGCCAGCCTCAGCAGCATCGCGCCCTGGGCCGACCAGCTGCGTGCCAGCGATCCAGACCTGGGCAAGCGCTCGGCCGGCTGGCACTACGTCAACATGGCTGAAGACGGCTGCAACTTCTCCCCGACCAAGCACTGCCGGAACGGCAACTGCGTGGTCGGCGCCCTGCAGCAGCAGAGTGAAATCCTGGCCAACCGCCAGCTAAGCGACGCCGAACGCCTGCAGGCGCTCAAGTTCGTCGTGCATCTGGTTGGTGACCTGCACCAGCCGCTGCACGCCGGCTACGGCCACGACCGCGGCGGCAACAATTACCAGTTGCAGTTCAACGGCCGCGGTACCAACCTGCACTCGGTCTGGGACAGCGGCATGTTCTATCCGCTGCAGCTGAACGATGACCAGTTCCTGCAGCGCCTGCAGGTGCTGCCTGCCCCCAGCGGGGTGCGCACACCAGACCTGCAGCGCGATCCCGCCCTGTGGGCCGAGCAGACCTGCCGCATCGCAACCCGCAAAGGCCTGTACCCGGACGGTCACAAGATCGACGAGCGTTACACCGCTGTGTGGGAACCGATTGCCGAAGCACAGCTTCGTCTGGGCGGCGAACAGCTGGCCGCCTTGTTGAACCGGCTGCTCGATACTCCCTGAGCAATCAACGCGCCTGCCCCAGGTGCAGGCGCATGTTCAGTGCAAACCGTCTTCGCGCCGCACCATCGCCCTGCCCTCGATCACTTCGAAGGTGAAGGCATAGGCCAGGGTTACCGGCACCGCCTCGATGCGTGAGGCAGTGCCGCAGTCACCGTTCGACGGCGCCTGCACACCGGCAGCGTAATGACAGACCGCAGCCGGCTCGAACGACCACCCCGAAGTGGCGGCCAGCGCAGCCTGCAGCAAGCCTGCATTAGCCGTGTCACTTCCCGCACCGCAGGCCGAATGCGCCAACAGCGGCGCGCTGCGTTCCACCCGCCCCTGCGCATCAAGGATGACATTCACGCATACCGTGGTGGCATCCAGCGACCGTTTGGCGTATTCCAACGGCAACACCGGATCATCGGCCGTAACGGCAACCGGCATGCGAAAGCTTTCCGTGGCGGCCAACTGATAGGGCTGTATCTCGCCTGCACCACCGGAAGATTCCGGCGTCAGCATCTGCCTGTGCTGGTTGAGGTTGAAACTGCTACTCGCCTGCTCTTTCTGCGGCTGCGTCGCACAGCCGGCGAGCATCAACGCGGCCAGCACCGCGGCATGCCCGCGCACCTCAGCCCCTGCTCTGGTTTTCGGTGTAGTGCATGTCTTCATCATCCATATCAAACGAGATCGGCACCCGGATGAGCCCGGCAACCGGCTTGCCGTCCTTCATCGCCGGCGTGAAGCGCCACTGCCGTGCGGCGGCAATCGATACCTCCTCGAACACTCCCTTGGGATGCGCCTCGGTGACGACGACATCGGTTGCCCGCCCTTCGGCATCCACCGCGATACGCAGCACCACCTTGCCCGTGGTGCGACTGTCCATGGCTTCGCGCGGATAGCTGGGCGGCGGCATCCGCCCGGCACTCGGCAAGCCGACCTGCTCGGCCTTGCCGGACGCTGCCGATACGACGGCCAGGTCCCGCGCCGCCAAGGCGATCGAACGCAGCTCCAGCGCCCAGGTCGAGCGCCCGTCGGCGGTGGATACTTCGATGCCTGCGGCCACATCGGGCTTGATCAGCAAGGTCGGCGACGAAATCAGGTCCCCGTTTGCCTTCAGCGTGCCTTTCAGCGTGAGCATGCCATCGGCGGCCGGCTGCAGGGTGAATTCCGCCGCCCACTGCACGCCCTTGTCCGAGCTGGCACTGAAGGAAAACGGCATGCCTGCCGATTGCTGCAGCTCGAAACGCTGCCTGGTGCCTTCCAGCGTCGCTTCCACGAAGGTTGCGTACACCGTGCCCTTGCCGGTCGTCGTGGATGTCGATGAAGAAGAAGACGTGGACGTCGATGAGGACGTGGAGACTGCATTGCCCGGCTGCGCGGCCCAGGCGGTATAGCCGAAAGCGGACGACAAGCCCAACGACAGCACCAACATGGCACACCACTGCTTCCTGCCCGGTACGGGACGCTTCAACATGGCAATACGCTCCTTCAATGGATGATGGTTCTGCCAGTGACACCCCACCGGCAACGGGGACGCGGCCAGCCCGGTCTTGAGCATGGCCTCGCCGTAACTGCGGCGTGCGCCCGACACCCGGGCAATCACACGTTCATCGCAGGACAATTCCTGGTCCTCGCGGCAGCAACGCAGTGCGAACAACAACAGCGGGTTGAACCAGTACAGGCACTGCAACAGCGCCAGCAGTGCGTTGATCGCGATGTCACCGCGTTGCAGATGCACGCGCTCATGCAGCAGCACCAGTTGCTGCTCGATCGGCAGATAGCGTTGCTCGAAGCCAGCCGGCAGCACGATCCGCGGGCGCAACAAACCCATCGCCGCAGGCAAGCCCGCCACTGCCTGCGCCTGCCACAATCCGTCATCGCGTTGGCTGAGCCGCCCCAGCCCCTGCTGGAATTGCCGCTGCTGGCGATACAGGCGCAACGCCATCAGCAACACCCCGGCGAGCCATGCACAGCACAGCCACAGCGGCCAATGCGCTATCACGGCGGGACCAGCGACCACCGCCTGCCCAACCTGCACAGCTACTTCACTCACCCGCATCGGCACGGGGGCCACCTGTGGTGCCGGCAACAGCACCGCCAGCAGCGTCGCCGGCAGCAGCAGCCACAGCAGGTAAGCAGCACTTGCCCCGAGCCAGCGCCGCAGCGGCCGGCGCAGTATCAGTGCCAGCGCAACCGCCGCACTGCTGGCCAAGGTGGTCTTCAGCAGCAGCGCAAGGATCTCAGTGCTGCTCATCGTCGAGCCCCTCCAGCAGTTTGCGCAGCTCGGCCACGTCCTCGCGGCTGAGCCGCTGGTGCTGGCTGAAATGGGCGACCAGCGGCGCAACCCGGCCATCAAACAGGCGCTCGATCAGGCTGCTGCTCTCCTCCAGCAACCAGGCATCGCGCTGCACCAGCGGCGTGTACAGGAAACGCCGCCCTTCCTTGGTTGCACTGATCGCGGCCTTGTTGAGCAGGCGGTTGAGCAGGGTCTTGACCGTGGCTTCGGCCCAGTCATTGCCGCCGGGCAGTCGCGCGATGACCTCGTCTGCAGACAGCGGGTGCTGCCCCCAGAGGACTTCCATGACAACGGCCTCGGCCTCGCTGATACGGATCATCGTTTACGCCTGTAATTTTTTACGATTACACGAGTAAACGAAAGCCCTGTCAAGCCCTCACCAAGTGATTCAGGGGGGACATGCTGTAATGCCGATACCCCCGCAGATACCGGACACCATGCCCCATCACGTGACCGACCTCGACGCCGCCGTGGACTGGCTGCTGAGCAACATCCAAGGCCCACTGCGCATCGGCGCCCCACTGGCGCTGGGCAAACCGCACCGTTTGCTCAATGCCTTGTACGCGCGTATCGAACACGACCCGGCGCGGCCGCTGCAGTTGTATACCGCGCTGTCACTGAACCCGCCGCAGGCCAAAGGCGATGGTTTGGAAGCGCGTTTCATGCGCCCGTTCGTCGAGCGCCACTTCGGCACCGACTTTCCGCGCCTTGCCTACTCCGACGCCATCGCCCGCGATGCGTTGCCTGCACATGTGCAGGTCGAAGAGTTCTACATGCAATCCGGTGCTTTGCTGCGGTCGACGCAGGCGCAGCGCTACTACACCAGCCTCAACTACACGCATGCCGCCGATGCGGTAGCGCAGCGCGCGCCGAATGCCATCGTGCAGAAAGTGGCCTACCGCGAAGGCAGCCATCAGCTCTCGCTGTCGTGCAACAACGACATCACCCAGGACACCTTGGATGCCATCGCCAGGCGCGGCCTGCCCAAGCCCTTGTTGATTGCCGAGATTGATCCGCAACTGCCGTGGCTGGGCGGCACCGCCGCCGTTGATCCGGACTTCTTCGATCTGGTGATCACCCCTCCCGGTCCCTACCCGCGGCTGTTTGGCCTGCCGCGGCAGCCGGTCAGCGATGCCGACTACGCCATCGGCCTGTATGCCAGCACCCTGGTGCGCGATGGCGGCACCTTGCAGATCGGCATCGGCACCCTGGCCGACGCGCTCAGCCATGCGCTGGTGCTGCGGCATACCGACAACGCACGCTACCGGCAAGTCCTGCATGCGCTGGATCCGCAGATCGCCGAGCACCCGTTGGTGCATGAAGCAGGTGGGCTGGGGCCGTTCGAGATCGGCCTGTATGGCTGCAGCGAGATGCTCAACGAAGGCTTCCGCAAGCTGGTGCAGACCGGCGTGATCTGGCGCAAGGTGCATGACGATCTTGGCCTGATGCAGCGCCTGGCCGACGGCACTGCCAGCAATGGTGACCGCGGCCGACTGGCACGCGAAGGTGAGTACCTGCACGGTGCCTTCTATCTGGGCTCATCCGAATTCTACGACTGGCTGCGCAATCTCCCCGATGCAGAACGCGCCGCCATCGGCATGCGCCGCATCAGTGAGATCAACCAACTCTACGGCGGCAACGAAGCGTTGGAACGCCTGCAGCGCCGCGATGCGCGCTTCTTCAACTCCTGCATGATCGCCAGCGCGCTTGGCGCAGCGGCATCGGATGCATTGGAAGATGGCCGCGTGGTCTCCGGCGTCGGTGGCCAGTACAACTTCGTGGCGATGGCGCATGCCCTGCCCGATGCACGCAGCATCCTGATGTTCCGTGCGACGCGCGAGGATGGCGGCAAGCCGCACTCCAATGTGCGCTGGAACTACGGCCACACCACGATCCCCCGCCATCTGCGCGATGTCTTCGTCAACGAGTACGGCATCGCCGACCTGCGCAACCTCACCGACGAGGATTGCGTGGCCGCGATGAGCAGCATCACCGATGCGGCATTCCAGCCGGCGCTGTTGGATCAAGCCAAGGCTTCGAAGAAACTCGCTGCCAACTTCAGCGCGCCAGCACAGTGGCAACAGAACCGCGCCGAGGTGCTGCGCGCAAAACTTGCCCCGTTCCGTGCCGATGGCAGTCTGCCGGACTACCCGCTGGGCAGTGACTTCGATGCCGTTGAACAGGATCTGGTACGCGCCTTGGGCTGGCTGAAATCGGCGACTGCGACGCCGATGGGCAAGCTGCGCACCGTCGTCGCAGCCTTGCGCCAAGCGCCTGCCGAGAACGATGCGATGTATATGCAGCGGATGGGTCTGGAGCGGCCTGCCAGTTTTGGCGAGCGGCTCAATGCCGGGTTGCTGCGGGTTGGTCTGGCGCGGACTGTGGGGAAAGCTTGATGGTGTGCATCACAATCTGATCGCACACAGAGAAGACCGGTTTTGTAGGAGCGGCGTAAGCCGCGAAGCTGACAATCGATATTGGCATCGGTAGCCAAGGGTTCTCAGCTTCGCGGCTTACGCTGCTCCTACATTGGTCGGAATATCGGGAAAGCCCCTTGCCGAGCATGGCTCGGCACTACAGATCTGCTCCCTCCCTTCCGCGCAGCGAAGGGGAGGCTTGGGGAGGAGTTGGCCTTTTGCTGGGCAAGCCCCTGCCGAGCATGGCTCGGCACTACAGTTGGGGCGGAGCCAAAACAAAGGCCGGGTTTCCCCGGCCTTTGTCCAATCTTGCGATGTAGGGCTATCAGCCCGCGACCTGCGCCTTGGCAGCTGCCACAACCGCTTCGGTGGTGATGCCGAAGTGCTTGTACAGCTTGTCGGCCGGGGCCGATGCGCCGAAGGTGTCCAGACCGATGACTGCACCGTCCAGGCCCACGTACTGGCGCCAGAAACCGGTGACGCCGGCTTCGACCGCAACGCGCTTGCGCACGGCATTCGGCAGCACGGACTCGCGGTAAGCAGCGTCCTGGCGATCGAACACGTCGGTGCACGGCATCGACACCACGCGGGTCTTGATGCCGGCAGCGTCCAGCTCGGCCTTGGCGGCCACGGCCAGACCAATTTCCGAACCGGTGCCGATCAGGATCACGTCCGGGGTACCGGCGGCGTCAGCCAACACGTAACCACCGCGTTCGATCTGCTGCACCTGCTCGGCCGTACGCGGCTGCGGGGCCAGGTTCTGGCGGCTGAAGATCAGGCAGCTCGGGCCATCCTTGCGGACGATGGCAGCCTTCCAGCTGACCGCCGATTCGGCCGCATCGCAGGGACGCCACACATCGTTGTTGGGGATGTAGCGCAGCGAGGACACGTGCTCCACCGGCTGGTGGGTCGGGCCGTCTTCGCCCAGGCCGATCGAGTCGTGGGTGAACACGTGGATGACATGCGCCGGGATCAACGCGCTCATGCGCAGCGCGTTGCGGGCGTAGTCGCTGAACACCAGGAAGGTGGCATCGAACGGCAGGAAACCGCCGTGCAGGGCCAGGCCATTGGCAATCGCGCTCATGCCGAACTCACGCACGCCGTAGTGCACGTAGTTGGCATGCGGGTCTTCGCCGACCACGGTCTGCGCACCCTTCCACAGGGTCAGGTTGGAACCGGCCAGGTCAGCCGAGCCGCCGATGATTTCCGGCAGCAGCGGTGCGAAAGCCTGGATGGCGTTCTGCGAGGCCTTGCGCGAGGCGATGTTCGGCGCTTCGGCCTGCACCTGGGCGATGTAGGCATCGGCCTGGGCAATGAAGTCAGCCGGCAGCTCGCCGTGCGAACGGCGGGTCAGTTCGTCGGCATCGGCCGGGAACTGTGCAGCGTACTTGTCGAACAGCTGCTCCCACTCGGCCTGGCGCAGGGTGCCGGTGCCGCCAGCGCGCCAGCCGGCATAGATTTCTTCCGGGATCTCGAACGGAGCGTAGGCCCAGTTCAGTGCCTTGCGGGTGGCTTCCAGTTCGTCCTTGCCCAGCGGTGCGCCGTGGCTGGATTCCTGGCCGGCCTTGTTCGGCGAGCCAAAACCAATGGTGGTCTTGCAGCAGATCAGGGTCGGCTTGTCGAACTGCGACAGCGCCTGCTCGATGCCGGCCTTGATGCTTTCCGGATCGTGGCCGTCGACGCCGCGCACCACGTTCCAGCCATAGGACTCGAAGCGTGCCGGGGTGTCGTCGGTGAACCAGCCTTCCACTTCACCGTCGATGGAGATGTTGTTGTCGTCCCAGAAGCAGACCAGCTTGTTCAGGCCCCAGGTACCGGCCAGCGATGCGGCTTCGTGCGAGATGCCTTCCATCAGGCAGCCGTCGCCCATGAACACCCAGGTGCGGTGGTCGACGACTTCGAATTCCGGGCGGTTGTAGCGCTGCGACAGCAGCTTCTCCGCCAGCGCGAAGCCCACGGCGTTGGCCAGGCCCTGACCCAGCGGACCGGTGGTGGTTTCCACGCCCGGGGTTTCATGACGCTCCGGGTGGCCGGCGGTCTTGCTGCCCAGCTGGCGGAAGGCCTTCAGTTCTTCGATCGGCAGGTCGTAGCCGCTCAGGTGCAGCAGCGCGTAGTGCAGCATTGAGCCGTGACCGTTGGACAGCACGAAACGGTCACGGTTGAACCACTTCGGGTTGTTCGGGTTGTGACGGAGATAGTCGTTCCAGAGCACTTCGGCGATATCGGCCATGCCCATCGGCATGCCGGGATGACCGGACTTGGCGGCTTCTACCGCATCAGCGGCAAGGAAACGGATGGCGTTCGCCAACTGGCGGCGGGTGGGCTGCGTCATGGGTCGTCAGAATCAGGAGGCTCCCGCGGAACTGCGGGCGGCCTATTGTCCCACAAGCGACTGCTGGGATCAGTTCGTAAAAGCTGACGGTAGTTTGGATTGGTTTCGCCTGACAGGAACATGCCCAAGCAAAACGGCCACCCTGAACAGGGCGGCCGTTTCTCACTACAACTACCGGGAGACAATCACTCCTGCGGATGATGCCTTCCAATGCTGTCATCACTCTCGCCGCGCGCCACCAGGGTGGTCAGGGCCAGGTCACCGGTCACGTTCAGCGCGGTACGGCACATGTCCAGGAAGTGGTTCACGCCCAGGATCAGGCCGATACCGGCAGGGTTGACGCCGACCATGGCACAGATCAGCGCCACCACCGGCAGCGAGCCCGAGGGCACACCGGCGGTACCGATACCACCGAGGATGCAGACCACCATCACCATGAACTGCTGGCCGATGCTCAGGTCCACGCCGAAGAACTGCGCCAGGAAGATCACCGTCACGCCCTCGAACAGCGCGGTGCCGTTCTGGTTGGCAGTAGCGCCGACGGTCAGCACGAAGCGCGAGACCTTGTGCGGGAAGCCCATCTGGTCGGCCACGCGCAGCGCGGTCGGCAGGGTCGCATTGGAGGACGCGGTGGAGAACGCCATCACCATGGCTTCCTGGGTCTGCCGGAAGAACTGGATGGGCGAGCGTCCGGCCAGCTTCACCGCGATGCCGTAGCTGACGAACATGTGGGTGGCCAGTGCCAGCACCACCACGCCCACATAGGCGCCCAGCTTGATCAACAGATCGAAGCCAAAGATGGCCGCCAGGTTGAACATGAAGCAGGCCACGGCATACGGCGCCAGGCGGATGACCAGGTTGATCAGGGTCATCGAGATCTCGAACAGGCCCTCGATGCCCTTGCGCAGCGTAGCCACCTTTTCCGCAGGCGACAGCACCATGCCGATGCCCAGCATCAGCGCGAAGAACATCAGCGACAGGATCTTGCCGTTGTCCGATGCCGCGTCGAGCACGTTGTCGGGAACGATCGACAGCAGCATGTCCAGGCCCTTGGGCGCGGTGCCGGCGCCAGCCATGATCGCCTTGCTGCGCTCGGCATTCTCGGCCAGCAGCTTGGCGGCTACTGCCGGGTCAACACCGGCGCCGGGCTGGAACAGATTGACCAGCACCAGGCCGATCAGGACGGCCACGCCAGACAGCACGATCGTGTATGCCAGCGACTTCCAGCCAATACGGCCCAGCGAGCGGATATCGCCCATCTCCGACACGCCCATCACCAGCGCCGAGAAGATCAGCGGGACGATCAGCATGAAGATCAGGCTCAGGAACAGCCCGGAAACCGGCGTGGTCAGGTAGGTGGTCACCGCGTGCACCCACGCCGCGTCAGGACTGACGAGGTGGACGATCAGGCCCAGCAGCAGACCGAAGCCGAAGCCGATCCCTATCTTCCAGTGGAACGGCATTTTGGCGGTGGTCTTGGCGGCATTGGCCATAAGTGGGTTTCCCTCCAGAGAATGGGTCAGCTTAACAGACGATGTACAACCGCCTTTTTCAGCCTTGTCCTGGATAGAGAGGGTCCAACAACGGTTTTTCCACCACTGTGGTTTGCCGCCAGCGCGGACCGGCCTTGAATACCTCGCGCAACTGCGCTCGCGCGGCGCTCACGTCGCCCTCGCCGCCCCAGCGGGCACGCTGCATGCGTTGCAGCGCATCGCGTTGTGCCGGGTCATCCAGTTTCTGCAGCACCGCGTCGAGACCATCCACTCCGCCCATCGCTGCAAGTATGTGTGCCACCTCGTCCAGGCTGCCCGCATCCAGGGCGCGGCGCAGGTCTGCCGTGCTGTAGCGCGAACCAGCGCTGGCCGTTTGCGCTGCAGGCCCGCCGCGGGCCACCGCTGGAGCATGCCGGCGCGACAGCCCCCAGATCAGCGTGGCCAGCCACAACAAGGCGAAACCGGCCGCCAGCGCCGGCCACAGCCACGTGCTCCCGCCGTCCGGAGACCCCGCCAGCGCGTTGCCTGCAGCCACTGCGGCAGACCCGGCCACTGCCGGCTGCACCAGTGGCGGCGCGACCATACCGCTGCTGCTGCCTTGGGCCACCTGCAACGACAACGCAGGCAGCGAGGTGCTGCGCGCCTGTCCTGCCGCCACGTCCCACCATTGCATCTGTATCCCCGGCACGCTCAGCACGCCGGCCTGCTGCGGCACGATCGAATAGCGCCGGGTCAACTTCAACTGCGGGCTGGAACCCTCGAAGGTTTCATCGTACTGCGGTGGCTCGGCGAACACCTGTGCACTGTCGCCCAACGACGGCACCGGCAACTCCGGGAACTGTGCCTTGGTGGCACCGCTGGCGATTGCCTCCACTTCGATCGCAATCGCCTCACCGGTACGCCCGCTGTTGGGCGCGGCGGTATAGCGCAGTTGCAGGTTCTTCAGTGGCAGCCACGGTTGCGCCGCATCGGCGGGTGTCGCGCGCACCTGCAAGGTCTGGTCGGGACCACGGGCGCTGAGCTGGCCATTGTCGCGGCCGAAGAAATCGTCAAAGAAGCCACCTGCGCCCTGCCCGCTGAAACGGGCACCTGCAATCTGCAAGGGGCCGCTGCGCTCTGGAATCAACAGGAAACGACGCTCGACCACGTTGTAGCGACGCCCACCGACTTCGCGCACGGAAGTGCGGTCATCGCCAACGCGCTGCAACGACGCCGCAGCCGGGGTATCCAGCACCAGTTCGCCAGACGCCAGCTGGGTGGCGAAGTACAGCCGTACCACCACACCCACACTCTGCTGCACGTAGGGCTGCTTGTCATCGACCTCGGTCTCGATGAAAGCGAGGGCATTGCCGTCACGGCTGGCGACCGGCGCCTCCTCAACCTTCACCAGCAAGGGCGTGGTGCTGCCGCCCCCCACGCGCAGCGCCGGGATGTCGAGCATGCCGGTGCGGCGCGGTGTCAGCGCCACCGCGTACTGGGCGTAGTTGCGCGAAGCGCCACCGCCCACCTGCAGCTGGCGGCTGCTGTTCTGTGCACCCAGCACGAAGTCGGCTTCCAGCGGTGCATAGTCCGGGCTGCCGGACTGGTCGGTTTCGATGGTCAGCGTGACCGACTCATTCTGCTTGATGCTGTCGCGGTCCAACCAGGCACGTGTCTGCGCCTGCAACAGTCCGGTGACAGTCAGCAGGCCGAGCAACAGCCAAAGCTGCATGGCGCTGCCGGTGTGATTCTTTCTCATCGTTTTTCCCGCATCCGCCGCTCGTATTCGAGCTGGAATTTCGCCTTCAACAAATCGCCCGGCTCATCCGGCACGCGCTGCATCCACGCCTCCACGGCCTGTTGCTGCTCACGCTGCGCCGGTGTCATTGCCGCCAGCGCGGCCGCGTCCTGCTGCTCACCTTCACGCGCCTGTTGCTGACGGATGGCCTCGGCCATGCGCTGACTCTGCGCTTGATCGGCCTGCTCCTGCCTGCTGGCATCTTCGCTCTGTGGCTGCTGCTGATCCTTGCCGGATGACGATTTGCCATCCGCCTGCGGATTGCGCTCAGGGGACTGCTGGCCCTGTTGCGGCGGGTTCGATTGCTGACCCTGCTGCGGCTGACCCTGCTGCCCTTGCTGTTGGCCTTGTTGATTCTGCTGCGAAGGATCCTGCTGCCCGTTCTGTGGCGGACTCTGCTGCCCGGGCTGGTCCTTTCCTTGCTGCGGCTTGGACGGGTTCTGCTGATTGCCTTGCTGGCCCTGCTGCGACTTGTGCTTGCGCGCGGCATCCACCGCGGCACGGTTGGCCACCGCGTCCTGCATCCCGGGATGCGCCTTCAGTGCGCGATCGTAGGCAGCGATGGCTTCGTCGTACTTGCCTTGGCGGGCAAGCGCGTTGCCAAGGTTGTACCAGCCCTGCTCGCTGTCGATGCCTTCGAATTTTTTCTGCGCGGTGGCGAAATCACCAAGACGGTACGCTTCCACACCTTCACCCAGACGCTGGTGCTGGCGCTGGTCGGCACGCTGCCACCAGCCGCCCTGCTCGGCCGCATGTGCAGGCTGCAACACCGGCAGCATCAGGCATAGCGCAAGTGCCGGCAGCACCCGGCGTGGACGACGGAACGCGAACACCGCCAGCAACAGCAGCGGCGGCAACAACCAATAGCCCTCGTCCTGCCACTGCTTGCCAGCGCTGGCCAGCTGCTCACGATCCTGCGCACCGTCCGTCGGTTCCAGCACGCCCAAGGCCTGCAGGTCCGCCGAGGTGCTTGCAATGCGCTGGTAGCCGCCACCGCCGGCTGCCGTCAACGCGCGCAATGACGCTTCATCCAGGTGCGCTTGTTCAATCGCCCCACGCGGATCCCGATAAGACGCGCCCTGCAGGCTGCCAAGACCGATCGCCGAGACCCGGTAACCGGCGACGCGCAGTTTGCCGGCCTCCGCCACCGCCGCTGCATCAGCGTGATCGCTCAGCAACAGGATCTCGCCCTTGCGCGCGCCGGACCGCTTCAACAGATCGCCAGCCCAGCGCAATGCCTTGTCCGGACGCTGGCCATCGGCCGGCATCACTTCCGGCGCCAAGGCATCCAGGAACAGCGCCACGTTGGCCGCGTCATCGGTCAGCGGTGCCACGGTGAATGGCTCATAGGCGAAAGCGACCAAGGCCACTTCGCCGCCCTTGCGCTCACGCAGCAGGCTGGCCAGCTTCGCCCGTGCCTGCAGCAAGCGCGACGGCGGCAGGTCGGTGGCGCGGATGCTGCTGGACAGGTCAAGCACGATCACCAGCGGCGTCTTCGATTCCCATAGTGGTTGTTCCAGCTGCCGCCAACTCGGGCCGGCAAGCGCGAGCACCGCCAACGTCAAGCCAAGTGCCAACGCCGCGCTACCCCACCATCCGCGCTTGCCGCCATCAGCAAGCAGGTGGGCCAGCAGGTGCGGGTCCACCGCCTCGTGCCAACGCGCGCTGCGCTGACGCCGCCACCAGCTACCCAGCAAGGCGGCCGGCACCAGCAACAAAGCCCACAGCCACTCCGGGCGCAGAAAGTGCAGATCCTGCCAATTGATCATGACCGCAGCCCCCGCCAGGCCAATGCCACCACTCCCAGCAACAAGGAAAACGCCAACGGCCAGGGATAGCGTTCGATGCGTGGTCGCACTGCAGGTCCGGCATCCTTCACCGGCTCCAGCCGGTCCAGTTCGGCATAGATGTTGACCAGTTCATCGGTGTCGCGGGCGCGGAAGAAGCGACCGCCGGTTTCATCGGCCACCTTGGTCAATGTAGCTTCGTCCACCTGGTCATCGGCACCGGGCAACTGCACGCCGAACAAGGACATGCCGCCGCTGCCGCCAAAGGCGATGGTGTAGACGCGCACGCCTTCGGCCTTGGCCAGCTCGGCCGCCTTCAGCGGCTCCAGCACGCCGGCGGTATTGACGCCGTCGGTCAACACGATCAGCACGCGCTGCCCCTGCGGTTGTTCGCGCAGGCGCTTGACCGACAGCGCGATCGCATCGCCCAATGCGGTCTCGCGCCCAGCCAGGCCAACCACACTGTCACGAAGTTGATCACGCACGGTGGCACGGTCGGCGGTCAACGGCGTCAATGCGTAGGCACGCTGGCCGAACACCAGCAGGCCGATGCGATCGCCTTCACGGCGCTCGAGAAAATCCGCCAGCACGGCCTTGGCAGCCGTCAGACGGTCCACCACCTGGCCGCCAAGCTGCATGTCCGGCTCGCTCATGCTGCCGGACAAGTCCACCGCCAGCATCATCTGCCGCCCCTGTCGCGGCGGCTCTATCGGCTCACCCAGCTGCTGCGGGCGCGCCAATGCGGCACACAGGCACAACCACGCCAGCCACAGCAGCAGCGTCTGCAGCACCGCACCGCCACGCGAGGACGACTGTCCCTGCAGCCGCGATGGTTCGTAGGGCACGCGCAAGGCAGCACCACTTTGTTCACGCAGCGGCCAAAGCAGCATCAACAGCGGCAATGGCAGCGCGAGCCATGCCCACGGCCACGCAAAATCCGGCAACAGGCCCGTCCATTGGGAGATCATGTGCTGCATCAGCGCCGCCCGGCCATCAACTGCAGGAAGCGGCTGCGAGCCAACTGGCAGGCACGTTCAACCTGCGCAACCTCAAGCTGTGGACGGAAGCCCCCGTCCAGCAGCAGATGCCCGTAACCGCCGCTGAAGTCATTGCCCTTGGGTCCATCGAGGAAACGCAGCCACGCATCGCCCTGCAGCTGCGCCGCCTGTGGATCGAGCCGCCGCGCAGCGCGACGCAGCAACTCCGAGGCCGCGGCAAGCTTGGCAGGCCCCTGCGGCGCCGCCTGTAGCTGACGGTCAAACAGGGCCATCCAGCGCTGCAATCGGCGCCGGCGAATGAAATGAACAGCAAGCACTGCGACGGCAACCAGCACCACCGCACCGATCAGCAGCCACCAACCCGGCGCCAACGGCCACCAACCCGGCGCTGCCGGCAAGTGCACATCACGCAGCGGCAATTGCGCGGCCATCAGCCCACGCTCCGGTTTGGCGCCGCGCCCAGCCAGGCATCGCTGGCATCGTCGCTCACCAAGGTACTGACGCGGATACGGCGACCCGGCAGTTGCCGGCACAGGTCCTCGACCGGGGCGACCAAGGCATCGTGCCACGCGTCGCGCACGGCTGCTGAAGCCAGGTCCAACCGCATTCGACCGGACTGTGTTGCAAGCGGCAATACGCAGTGCGGCGGTGAAATCTCCAGGGGATCAAGCAACAACACCAACTCCACTTCAACATGCATCGACAACGCCGACCAGGTAACGGCCGGTACGGCCTGCGCGCTGGCCGGATCAGCCAACACCACCGCGCGCGCGCCGGGGTGCAATACGCGCGCAGCCTGCTCCAGCGCCAACTGCAATCCGCCATCATCAGCGGGCCGTTCACCGTACCAGCGCACCAGTGCATCCAGCGCTCGCAATACACCACGCGTTCCGCCTGCCGGTGGCACCAGCGCTTGCTGCGCGGAACCACGCAACGCCGCGATCCTGTCGCCATCGCGCAACGCCGACCACGCAGCCACCGCACCAGCCCGCGCAGCCTGCACCGACTTGAAACGCACGCGCGTGCCGAAGTACAGCGGCGCAGCCGTATCGGCAATCAACAAGGTGACCCGTTCGCGCTCGGTCTGGAACGTCTTGGTATGGGTGGCATCGGTGCGTGCGGTCAGTTTCCAATCAATATGTCGCGCATCGTCGCCGGGCACGTACTCACGCGACTCGGCGTACTCCATGCCACGGCCACGCAGCATCGACGCCGCGCGTCCGCTGACCGCGTAGTGCCCAGGCCGAGCCTTGCGGCCGCCGTTGGCAACGCCGCGCAGCGCGATCAGTTCGGCCAACTGCGGACGTATGCCACTTTCGGCGGCCGCACTCGTCTGCGCTTGCCGGGCTGTGGGCGCAGTCATCGCTGACCCGCGTGCACACGCGGCCTCGTGATCATCCGATCATCGGCATCAATCATCACACCCAGCCTCAGGGCAGGGGCACGCATTCAAGCAGCGCCGCCACCAGGCGCTCGCCATCCCAGCCCTCGGCCGCAGCCTCGTAGCTGGGCAGCACGCGGTGGCGCAGCACATCGGCTGCCACCGCCCGGATGTCGTCAGGGGTGACGTAATCGCGACCGGCCAACCAGGCGCGTGCACGTGCGCAGCGTTCCAGCGCAATCGAACCGCGTGGGCTTGCGCCCCAGGCAATGCGTTTGGCCAGTTGTGCGTCATACGCGCTGGCATCACGTGAGGCCAGCACCAGCGCAATCAAATAGCGCTCCAGCTGCGGTGCCATATGCAGCTCCAGCACTTCGCGGCGCGCCTGCTCGATCTTCTGCAGCGAGATCTTCTCGATGGTCACCTGCTGCGGCCGCATCGCGCGCAAGGCACGCTCACGTGCCAGCCGCAGGATCTCGGTCTCGGCGCTGGCGTCGGGGTAACCGATGCGCACATGCATCAGGAAGCGGTCCAGCTGCGCCTCGGGCAGTGGGAAGGTCCCTTCCTGCTCGATCGGGTTCTGCGTGGCCATCACCAGGAACACCTCAGGCAGCGGATAGGTGTTGCGTCCGACGGTCACCTGGCGCTCACCCATCGCTTCAAGCAACGCCGACTGCACCTTGGCCGGGGCACGATTGATTTCATCGGCAAGCAGGATCGGGTGAAAGATCGGCCCGGCCTGGAACTCGAAGCGACCTTCCTGGGAACGCCAGATGTCAGTGCCGGTCAGGTCAGCGGGCAGCAGGTCCGGGGTGAACTGGATACGCGCGAAGCTGGCGTCGACGCGCGAGGCCAAGGCACGGATGGCCGTGGTCTTGGCCAGGCCAGGCGCCCCTTCCACCAGCAGGTGACCGTCCGCCAACAGCGCGGTCAGCAGCCGGTCGACCAACAACGACTGGCCGACGATCTCGCCGGCCAGGGCGTCACGCAGCGCGGTGAATTCCTGATGCAGGCCGCTGTCGCGGACCGGCGCATCGTCTTGATTGGGCAGCACGGGAGGCAGGTTCATAGACGCAGTTTGACTGATCGGCGGTGAAATGGTTCCAAACGCCCTCCTCTAAACGGAAAAGGGCCGCTTCAGCGGCCCCTTTCCCTTGATACGACAACCGCTTACCTGGCAGCCTTGGCTACGCGCAGGATCTTCGGGGTCACAAACACCAGCAGCTCAGCCTTGTCTTTGGCACGACCGCGCTTCTTGAACAGATTGCCAAGGAACGGGATGTCACCCAGGAACGGTACCTTGCTGATGCTGCTTCGGTCACTGAATTCATACACGCCGCCGATCACAACGGTTTGACCATCGTCCACCAATACCGCGGTGTTGATTTCGCGGCGGTTGATGATCGGGACAACACCAAAGTTGTCCACTTCCAGATATTCGTCGACTTCGTCCTTCTTCACATTCATGTTGAGGAAGACACGATTGTCCTGGGTGATGGTCGGCGTGACCTTCAACTCCAGCAGTACTTCCTTGAACTGGACATTCGGCGTTGCCGCAGTACCACCGGTACCACCGGTAATGGTGACGTAGCCGATTTCCTTACCCTGCTTGATGACGCCTTCGCGCTGGTTGGCGGTGACGATACGCGGGTTGGAAATGACTTCACCGCGACCTTCTTCCTGCAATGCGGAAAGCTCCAGGTCCAGGTTGAAATTCGCACCCAGCAGCGTATAGGCGATGCTCGGAGCCTCGCCCGCCTTGACGCTGGTGAAGGTGCCGGCGGGCAAGCTGACATTGAGCCCACGACTTGCGTTGCCGGTACCACTGGTGCCGCTGCCGATCGTGCCGACGTTGCTGCCATTGTTGTAGCTACGGGTGCCACCGATACCGAACTTGGCACCCAGGTCACGGGCGAAGGTGTCGGTAGCGATCACGATACGGCCTTCGATCAGCACCTGATCCACCGGTCGATCGATCACCCCGATCAGCTCACGCATCTGCGCGACCTTCTTCGGGATGTCACTGATCATCAGCGTATTGGTGCGCTCATCCGCCACCAGGCGACCACGCGGCGACAGGAAACCGTTTTCCTCCGAGCTGTTGTTGCCATTGCCGCTACCGCCGCTATTGCTGTTGCCAATGCCCTTGGCCTCGGTCAGGGCTTTGAAGATCGCCTCGGCACTGTGGTAGTTGATCTGCACGTAATCGGTGATCAGGTCGACGCGGTTATCGATGGCGATGCGCGCGTCTTCCTTGTCCTGCTCGAACTTGGCCAGCTCCGGCTGCGGCGCAACCCAGATCACGCCACCATCGCGACGTTTGTCCAGGCCCTTGGCGCGCAACACGATGTCCAGTGCCTGGTCCCACGGCACATTGACCAGGCGCAAGGTCACATTGCCCTGCACCGTGTCGGAGGCGACCACGTTGAGATTGGACTCCTCGGCAATCAACTGCAGCACCGTGCGCACCGGCACGTCCTGGAAGTTGAAGGTCACCGGACGGCCACTGTAGCCACGTGCCGCCACCGTAGCGGCCGCCTGCGCAACCGTCCTGGAGGTCACCGCACCGGTAGCCACCTCGGCCTGGCGCGGAGTGATCTCGACCACGTACTCATTGCCGGACTGATAGGCCAGCGAATCGAATGCGCCGTTGGTGCTGAGCACCAGCTGCGAGCCCTGCCCGGATGGCTTGGCGTCGATGCGCTGCACCGGCGTGGCGAAATCAACAACATTGAGCGGGCGCTGCAGTTCGGCCGGCAACACGGCGTTGCCAACGTCGATCACGACGTTGTTGCCCTGGTTGCGCAGGTCCGGGCTCGCGCCCTGGCCGTCGAACTGCATGATCAACCGCCCGGCACCATCATCGCCGCGCTTGAAGTCGATCTTGGTTACGGAAACCGCCTTCACTGCCTGCTGGGTGGCTGCGGCTGCGCCGCCTACACCCGCAACAGGCTGTGCTGCGTAGGAAGAGCCGCACACCGCTGCCAGCGCCACTCCCAGGGCGCAGACGCGGACCAGTGCATGGCGCCGGATGGGACGCAGGCTCAGGGCTTTGGTAAAAGTCATCGTGCTATCCCCTAATCAATCAACGATCGTCCAGTGCAAGCGAAGCTGGGCGTTCCAGCCAGCCACCTGCACCGTCCGGCACTAGTTCAATCAACTCGATCCCGTCTTCGCGTACGCCAGTCACACGGCCATCGCTCTGACCCATGTACACCCCAGGACGTACACGGTAAGTGACCTTGTCCGGCCCCATCACCAGTGCCACGGCACCCGCGCCGCTACCGATCGTGCCAACCATGTCCAGGCTGTCCAACGGGAACCCCTCGAGCGGTTCCTTGCGACGGTTCGGATCCGGTCGCAACTGGCTGTTGCCGTCATCGGATACCCAGGCGTCACTGAACGGATCACGCAGGCCTTGCGCCGAATATTCAAAGGTCTCGAACTGCTGCATCACCGGCAGAGCCTCCAACGACTCGGCGGGACGTGCGCGCACGTCGGCAGTCCATTTTTCAAGATTGGGCGCGTCACCAGGCGTACTGGTGATGCCGCGGGCGCAACCGCCCAGCAGCACTAGGCAGGCGGCACCAAACACCAGGGAGGAAACATTACGCATGATCACTTCCCTCCCTTTTTCTTGGCATCGGCGGCGGCCTTCTGCTGATCAGCCAACTCGGTGTCATCCAGGTACCGATAGGTCTTGACCGTACCGGACAACTCCAGCGCGCCACCGGGCGTGATCACACCCTGTCCACCCTTGGGCTGCAGATTGATGTCATGCATGGTCAGGATGACCACGCGAGGCAATGACGCCACGCCACTGACGAACGCACCGAACTGGTGATAGCTGCCAACAAGGCGCAGCGCGATCGGCTTTTCGGCATAGAACTCTTTCAAGGTCTCGTCACCGGGCTTGAACAGTTCGTTGTTCAAACCGCTGGACAACGCGGTCTGCGAAACGTCGATGATCAGATCCGGCATTTCCGTTTTGCTGGGCAACTGGCGCAGCATCTGCTGCAACACCTGCTCCATCTGTGCCAGCTGTTGCTTCAACGGCTCCAGGTTGACCGCTCGCTTCTGTTCGGTCTCGAAGTCCTGGCGCAAGGATGCCTCCTTGTTCACCAGTTCTTCCAGCTCCCCTCTCTGTCCACTGATGATCAACAGGTAAGACAGGCCGAGGATCAGCAAGGACAGCAACACGCAGAACACAACCTTCGCGTTGCGCGGCCAGGCGCCGATATTGTTGAAATCCAGCTCTTTGGCGTTGAATTTCTTGCTCACGAACGGGCCTCCTTCTGCGCCGGCGCTGCCGGTGCTGTCTCGCCCTTTGGTTTCTCCGCCCCGCTGGCAGGCACCGCCGGCGCTGCCGGCGACGCAGCAGCCGGAGCACCGGGCGCAGCGGCTGCTGCAGGGGCCACCGCTGCAGCATCAGCTGCGGTCGGCGCGGCACCAGCTTCAGCCTGGCCATCGCTTGGCGCTGGCAACTGCACCTTCAGCGTGAACACATACGGCAAGGACTTGATGTCGACAACCGCACCGCCCTTCTGCTGCGTATCCTGCGCACGCGCCTCGATGATGGTCAGTTCCGGATTCCTCATCCAGCCCGAAGTCTCGAGATTGCGCATATAGGCACTGACACGGGCGTTGGACTGCGTACGCCCTTCCAGCGTCAGGGTCTCGCCTTCCTGCTTCAGTGCGGTCAGTACCACGCCATCGGGAATGGTGCGCACCAACGAATCAAACAGGTGCACCATCTGCGACCGCTTGCCCTGCAGCTCCTCGATCACCGCCTTGCGGTCCAGCAGACGCTTTTTCTGCTCGTCCAGGCGGTCGATTTCCTTGTTCTGCTCCTTGACCTTGGCGATCTCGGTCTCAAGGTAGGCATTGCGCTCGTTCTGCCCGCTGATCTGCTGGCTGAAGTAAAACCACAGCAAGCCCGACAGCACCACGCCACTGAGCGCAGCAAAGCCCAGCATCCCGTAGAACTCACGCTGACGCTGTTTGCGGCGCTCCTCGCGCCATGGCAATAGATTGATCCGTGCCATCAGTCAAACCCCCTCATGGCCAGACCTGTCGCGATCATCAGCGCAGGCGCATCCTGGTTCAGTGCATGCGCCTGGACCTTCGGACCCAGCGTCATCTGCGCCAAGGGGTTGGCGACCGAGGTCGCCACGCCAAGCTGCTCTTCGACCATGGTCGGCAAGCCGATCAGGGCAGCACAGCCACCGGCCAGAACGATGTGGTCAACGCGGTTGAACTCGCTGCCGGCGTAGAAGAACTGCAACAGGCGGCTGATCTGCTGCACCGTCGCTTCCTTGAACGGCTCCAGCACTTCCACCTCGTAGCTCTCCGGCAAACCGCCCTGGCGCTTGGCCAAGCCTGCTTCCTCGTAGCTCAGGCCGTAGCGGCGCATCACCTCGTCGGTGAGCTGCTTGCCACCGAACACCTGTTCGCGGCTGTACAGGCTGCGGCCACCACGCAATACGTTGAGCGTGGTCATGGTTGCGCCAATATCGACCAGCGCCACCACGCCATCACTGGGTACAGCCAGCTCGCTGGCAACCAACGCAAAGGCGTTCTCGATCGCGAACGCCTCCACATCCATCACCTTGGCGGTCAGCCCACCCAGCTCCAGCGCGGACTGACGCAGCTCCACGTTCTCCGAGCGGGACGCGGCCAGCAGTACCTGCACCATTTCCGGATTGTTCGGTACTGGACCCAGCACTTCGAAATCGAGGTTCACTTCGTCGATGGGGTACGGGATGTAATTCACCGCCTCCAGCTCGACCTGTGCTTCCATCTCGCTCTCGTCCAGGTCCGCCGGCATCGGGATCACCTTGGTGATCACCGCAGAGCCGGCAACAGCGGCGGCCGCCCCCTTGGCCTTGCTGCCTGAACGCGCGACAGCACGACGAATCGCTTCGCCGACTGCTTCGACTTCGACAATGTTCTTCTCCACCACCGCATTCGGCGGAAGAGGTTCCACGGCGTAATGTTCCACGCGGAAACGGTTACCGCTGCGGGAAAGCTGAAGCAGCTTCACCGCAGTCGAACTGATGTCGACACCAATGATTGGTGCCTGACTCTTTGGGATAAGCCCCACGGATTCTCCCCTGCCGACGGGCACTTGGACGCAAGTCTTGCGTCGGCGCATTAATAACGTTTTTTCAGCAAATGGCAACCACCCGGAATGCGAGACGCGATCTGCATCACGTCGCCCAGCTGTATCCCATTTGCTCTCCCCAGGACGCGGCCCCAGCCGCTCCCCTGCGTAATCTATACTCTGCGGCTACAAAAACCGCAATCGGGACTTCTGGATGCCACGTTTTCGTCGCTGGCTGCGTTGGCTGCTGGCCCTCTTTGTCGCCTTCTCCCTGGTCGGCGCAATCGCCATCGGCTCGCTCTATTACGTTGTCTCGTCCAAGCTCCCGGACGTACAGACGCTGCGCAATGTTGAATTGCAGGAGCCGATGTATGTTTATGATAATGAAGGGAAATTGATGGCGGTATTCGGCGAGACCCGCCGTTACCCGGTACAGATGAAGGACGTCCCGGAGCGCCTGAAGCAGGCCTTCCTGGCCACCGAGGACGCCCGTTTCTACCAACACGACGGCATCGACTACAAGGGCATTGCCCGCGCCGTATGGCTGATCGCGCGCACCGGCTCCAAGGACGGTGTACCCGGTGGATCGACCATCACCCAGCAGGTTGCGCGGCAATTCTTCCTCAGCAGCGAGGTCAGCTACACCCGCAAGTTCGCCGAAATCCTGCTCGCCCGCAAAATCGAGAGCGAGCTGAGCAAGGACGAGATCTTCGAGCTGTACCTCAACAAGAGCTTCTTCGGTAACCGCGCCTATGGCATCGGTGCCGCCGCCGAGTACTACTACGGCAAGAAGCTGGGCGAGCTCGACCTGGACGAAATGGCCTCGCTGGCCGGCATCCCCAAGTTTCCCTCCAGCGGCAACCCGCTGAGCAACCCCGAGCGCGCGCGCCAGCGACGCGACAACTATGTGCTGCAGCGCATGGCCGACCTGGGCTACGTCAGCCAGGCCGAGGCCGATGCAGCAAAGGCCGTGGCGATGCATGCCAGCCCGCATGAGCCGCCGGTGCAGGTCTATGCGCCCTACGTGGCCGAGCTGGTGCGCCAGGAAATGATCGCCAAATACGGCAGCGACGTGCTCAACAAGGGCTACCACGTCACCACCACCATCAATGGCCAGCTGCAGGAAGCCGCCAACACGGCGGTGCGCGATGGCCTGCACACCTATGACCACCGCCACGGCTGGCACGGCGTCGAACAGCACTTCGACGTCGCTGCCGATGCCGACAGCACCGCGCTGGCCCGGCACATCGCCGGCATCCCGTCCCAATCGGGCCTGCAGGCTGCCGTGGTTTCGGCCACCCATGCCGACGGCAGCATCACCGTGGTGCTGGCCGACCGCAGCGAACTGGTGCTGCCGGTGGCGTCCAGCCGCTGGACCAACCGCAGCCCCGCCAAGCTGGCCACCCGCGGCGACATGATCCGCGTGCGCGCTGGCAGCAAGGAAGGCGAATGGCTGATCGACCAGATCCCGCGCGGCCAAAGTGCGCTGGTCTCGGTGGACGCCGAAAGCGGCGCGTTGCGCGCCCTCGTCGGCGGCTTCAGCTTTGCCGGCAACAAGTTCAACCGCGCCACCCAGGCACGCCGCCAGCCCGGCTCCAGCTTCAAGCCGTTCATCTATGCGGCCGCCTTCGACAAGGGCTTCAACCCGGCCTCGATCGTGCTGGATGCACCGGTGGTGTTCCGCGACCGTCGCGGCAAGACCTGGCAGCCGCAGAACGATGGCGGCGGCTTCCGCGGCCCGATGCGTCTGCGCGAAGCACTGGTGCAATCACGCAACCTGGTATCGGTGCGCCTGCTCGACAGCATGGGCGTGGACTATGCGCGCAAGTACATCAGCGAATTCGGCTTCCAGGAAGCCGAACTGCCGCCGAACCTGTCGATGTCGCTGGGTACCGCCTCGCTGACCCCGTTGTCGGTCGCCCGCGGTTACGCCGTGTTCGCCAACGGCGGCTCACGCGTGGACACCTGGGTCGTGGACGAAATCAAGGACCGCGATGGCAACGTGATCTTCAAGGAAAACCCGGCCATGGCCTGCCGCGGCTGCGGCGGCACCTCGACCGCAGGCGCGGCGCCCGTGAGCCAGGTGGTGGACGGCTTCAACTTCGGCGCCGAGGCGGCACCCGCTCCGGTTGCCGCCAAGCCGGCGGAAGCCAAGCCTGAGGCCATCGAGCCGGCAAAGCCGGTGAACCCGGACGCCCGCACTGCGCCGCGCGCCATCGACGAGCGCACCGCCTACCAGTTGGTATCGATGATGCGTGACGTGGTCCAGCGCGGCACCGGCACCGCAGCCAAGGTCCTGGGACGCGAAGACGTGGGCGGCAAGACCGGCTCCACCAACGACCATCGCGACGCCTGGTTCTCCGGCTTCGGCGGCCCGCTGGCAACCACCGTGTGGGTCGGCCGCGACGACTTCCGCTCGCTGGGCTACCGCGAATACGGCGGCAAGGCAGCCCTGCCGATCTGGATCGACTACATGCGCGTTGCGCTGAAGGACGCTCCCATCGCCAGGAACGACCCACCGTCCGGCATGGTGCAGGCGACCATCAACGGCGCCACGGAATGGGTCAAGACCGAAGACCTGGATCGCGTGCAGGACTTCGACTTCGGCCAGCAGGACCACGCGACCAACGACGCCGCGTTCGACATCTTCTGATCAACCCAGCAGGCGGCGGGACGCAAGCCCCGCCGCCTGCCTACAATCGGGCCAGCACCCCCCAAGGTCAGAGCCTGATGCCTTCATCGCCACCGCACTCCCTCCCGCGCAATGCCCGCGAACGGCAATTGATCGCGCAGGAGGCCGCCCGCTTGATCGCCGAAAGCGGCATCCATGACCTTGAACACGCCCGCCGCAAAGCTGCTGCAAGGCTCGGCATCGCCAGCGAAGCCTTGTGGCCGCGCCTGGGCGAGATCGAGCAGGCGCTGCGTGAGCATCAATTGCTGTTCGCCTCCGGCAGCCAACCCGGCGCGCTGCACGAGCGTCGCGAATCTGCAGCGCAGGCCATGCAGTTCCTGCAGGCCTTCCAGCCACGCCTGGCCGGCGCAGTGCTGAGTGGACTTGCCACCGGCGACAGCCCGGTCATCCTGCACCTGCATTGCGATGATCCCGATGCCGTGCAGCGCTTTCTTCACGAACAGCGCATTCCTGCCGAGGCGCGCACCTGGTCGCTGCGTTTGGCGGGACATTCGTCAAAACAGCACTACCCAGGCTGCGAGTTCGCCGCCGATGGCATCGCCTTCGAACTGGTCGTGCTGCCCGAGGATGCACTGCGGCAGCCGCCTGTTTCAACGGACGACGGCAAGCCCCTGCCGCGCGCGACATTGACGCAACTGCGGCAATTGCTGGCGCAGGAACAGCGGTAATGCTGAGCCATGCTCGGCAGCAGCATTCCCGGTAAAGCCCTGCCGAGCATGGCTCGGCACTACCGGGCATCCATCTGCGCTTGTGGGAGCGGTGTAAGCCGCGACGTTGGCGATGCGCGAAAGGCCGAAGAAGCTACCCCTCCCCAACCCTCCCCTTGCCTGCGGCAAAGGGAGGGAGCGTAGCGCCGAGCATGGCTCGGTACTACCGGACAACCATCTGCGCTTGTGGGAGCGGCGTAAGCCGCGACGCTGGCGATACGCGAAAGGCCGAAGAAGTCCCCTCCCAACCTTTCCCTTGCCTGCGGCAAAGGAAGGGAACGTAGTGCCGAGCCATGCTCGGCAAAGGCATTCCCGGTAAAGCCTCTGCCGAGCATGGCTCGGC
>NZ_JASCOR010000054.1 GCF_029959445.1 Stenotrophomonas sp. PS02298
GAGCCATGCTCGGCTGGGACCTTCCCGGTAATACCCCAGCCGAGCATGGCTCGGCTCTACAAACCAAAAAAAAGCCCCGCTATGCGGGGCTTTTCATCAGCGCGCCATCGCGCGGGTCTGTTCCAGCTCTACCTGCAGGGTAGACGCCAGCTCATCCCTGGCAACTTCGAACTGCTGCTCACGGAGCAGATCCTTCACTGCGACCACGCCACGCGCCAACTCATCCTCACCAGCCAACACCACGAAGCGGATACCGGCCTTGGCCGCGTACTGGAACTGCTTGCCGATCTTCTTCGGCTCCATCTGCACTTCGGTATTGATGCCCCCGGCCCGCAGGCGACGGGCGATATCCAACGACTGCGGCATCGCCGCCTCGTCCATCAACGCGACCATCGCGTGCACGCTGCTTTCGGCGATTCCATCGATAAGATTGGCCTCGCGCAGCTGCCAGAACAGTCGGGTCAAGCCGATCGAGATACCAACGCCCGGCAACTTGGACTTGGTGTAGTGGCTTGCCAGGTCGTCATAACGGCCGCCCGAGCAGATCGAGCCGATCTGCGGGTGATCAACCAAGCTGGTCTCGTACACCGTGCCGGTGTAGTAATCCAAGCCACGCGCGATGGAGAAATTCAGGCAATACGCGGTTTCCGGCACGCCCAGTGCCTTCACCAGCTCCAGCACTTCACGCAATTCGGCCGCACCGGTACGCAGCGATTCGCTGGCCGAGTCGCCTGCAGCAGCCAACACCGCGTCGATCTGCGCCAGCGCATCCGCATGCGAGCTGGAGCGGACCTCGACGAACGACAGGATGCGCTCAACGGCGTCAGCCGGCAGTCCGAAATCCGGACCAACCAGGGTTTCACGCACATAGTCCGGGCCGCGCTTGTCGAGCTTGTCGACCTCGCGCAGCACCAACGCCTGCTGCCCTGCATCCACAACGCCCTGCGCTTCGAAGAAACCACGCATCAGCTTGCGGTTGTTCAGCTGAACGGCGAAGTTGCCGATGCGCAGCTCCGAGAACACTGCGTAGATGACGGCCAACACCTCCGCGTCGTAACGGATGCTCAACGTGTCCTTGCCGATCACATCGACGTCGCACTGGTAGAACTCGCGGAAGCGGCCACGCTGGGCACGTTCGCCACGGTAGACACGCTGCATCTGGTAGCGACGGAACGGGAAGCTCAAGTCGTGCTCGTGCTCGGCCACGTAACGGGCCAGCGGCACGGTCAGGTCGAAGCGCAGCGCCATCTCCGGCAGGCCGCCCTTGTCGGCCGACTCGGCGGCATTGGCCAGCGCACCGGTGGACTGCACGAAGTACACCTGGCGCTCGGTCTCGCCGCCAGACTTGGTCAGCAGCACATCGGACAGCTCGAACACCGGGGTTTCCACCGGCAGGAACCCGAAGCGCTCGTAGTTGCGGCGGATGACGTCCAGCATGCGCTGGAACGCGATCTGCTCGCGCGGCAACAATTCCATGATGCCGGGCGGGGTACGGGGCTTGATCACGGGCAAAACTCCTGCAACTCAATAGGGGGAACGGTCGCCAATTCTAGCCGCACACCGCCCGTCTGGCCGCATGAAGTACAATTTGGGGCACCCTCCCCCCTGCTGTAGACATGTCCCGGCCAGCCCAAGGCACCGAGCAATACCCCGTTTCGTCTGTTGCCCCCGAAGGCAATGGCGGGCGCGAGTGCCTGCAGTGCTCGGTCCGCCATCTATCGGTGTGCTCGGCCCTGTCCTGCGATGAGGTACATGCGCTGGAGCAGATAACCGTCTCCACGCCAGTCGCCATGGGCACTACGCTGGCGCGTGCCGGTGAGCCGCGCGCTTATGTCTATACAGTAACCGAGGGCGCGCTGCGCTTGGTGCGCACCCTGGCCGATGGGCGCCGCCAGGTGAACGGCTTCGTACTGCCGGGCGATTATCTGGGCCTGAGCGGCAGCGACCACCATCGCTACGATATCGAGGCCATTGCCGACAGCCGGGTCTGCCGGGTGCCGACCACGCAGATGCGCGATCTGCGCCAGCGTTACCCGCACCTGGAACGCAAGCTGCTGCAACGCGCCTGCCAGGAGCTTGACGCAGCCCAGGACAACGCACTTGCACTGGCCCGCCTGCAGCCGCCGGAACGGCTGGCCGACTTCCTGCTGCGCCTGGCTGCCCGTGAGGCAACCTTGAACGGCCGCAGCAGCAACCGGGTTTCCTTGCCGATGGGCCGCGGCGATATCGCCGACCATCTTGGCCTGACCATGGAAACCGTGAGCCGTACTTTCACCAAGCTGCGCCAGCAGGGCCTGATCGCCCTGCCCCACCTGAACGTGGTGGAGATCCTGGATTTCGCCGAACTGCAACAGCTGGCCAACGACGAATTCTGACGCCTCACCTGTAGAGCCGAGCCATGCCCGGCTGAAGCATTACCGGTGAAGCCTCCTGCCGAGCATGGCTCGGCACTACCTCCTACAACAGCTTTTCGCGCAGGGCCAGGTAATCCGGTGCGCAGGGTTCGGCGTGGGCGGGACGCTTCAACAGCTCGGCCAGCGCAGGCGGCACTTCTACTTCACGACCGATCAACGGCTCGACCACCGACTCGAATTTGGCCGGGTGCGCGGTCGCTGCCACCGCCCAATGCTGATCCGGCGCTGCACTGCCATTGGCACGCAGCTGCTCCAGAACGTGCACCGCCGTGGCGGTATGCGGACAGAACACTTCGCCGTACTCACCATGGCGGCGAGCGATGGTCTCGCGGATGGCGGCATCGTCCACCGCCTGCGAGGTGAAGGCAGCGCGCAGTGCTGCATCATCGCCCTTGTACAGCCAGCGCAGTCGTTCGAAATTGCTCGGGGCACCTACGTCCATCGCATTGGCAAGCGTGGCGACACTGGACTTCGGCGCGTAGTCACCGCCATTGAAGTACTCAGGCAATACACGGTTGGCATTGGTCGCCAGCACGATACGCCCCAACGGCACACCCAGCGCGCGCGCCATCACTGCCGCCATCGCGTTGCCAAGGTTCCCGGTGGGAATGACGAAATTCAGCAGTGCGCCGTGCGCGGCCTGATGGCTCAGCGCCGCGTGTGCGTAGTAGCTCATCTGCGGCAACAGGCGGCCGAGGCTGATGCTGTTGGCCGAGCTCAACGGCACCCGCGCCTGCAGATCGGTATCGCCCAGCGCCTGCTTGGCCATGGCCTGGCAATCGTCGAACGACCCGGCCACGCGCAGCGCGCGGATATTGCCGCCCAGGCAGCCAAGCTGATGCGCCTGACGCGGCGATACACGCCCATCCGGGTACAGCACCACGACTTGAAGGTTGGGCTGATTGTGGAAGGCTGCAGCGACAGCAGCACCGGTGTCACCAGACGTTGCGACCACGATGGTCAGCGGACGCTCCTGCCCTGCACGCAAGCGCGACAGGCTCGCAGCGAGGAATCGCGCACCGAAATCCTTGAACGCCGCAGTGGGACCGTGGAACAGCTCCAGCACATGATCGTTGCGGGTCGCCAAGGCCTGCAGTGGCGCCGGGAAGTCGAAGGCTTCGCTGCAGATCTTCGGTAATTCGGATGCCAGGGTGTCGTCAGCGAAGAAGGGCTGCAGCAGCTCGGTAGCGGTCGCGGCGAGCGTGTCGCCCAACTGCAAGCTGCGTACGGCCGGCATCGTTTCGGGTACGTACAAGCCACCATCAGGTGCCAGACCGGCCGCAATGGCCTGGCTCAGCGTAGCGGCGGGGGAAGCGTTGCGGGTGGAGATGAAGTTCATTCGGAAATCCGCGAAATGGTTGGTGTGCTGCTCTGGACTCGAGACCCGCGCAAGGATCCCCCTCACCCCAACCCCTCTCCCGATGGGAGAGGGGCTATCAGGCTTAGAGCAGTCTGGCTCCGGGGCTGTTGATCGGGCTTACCCAGCTTTGGCTGTCGAAACCTGCCGCAGCGAAGGCCGCCTGCACCTTGGGCGCGGCAGCCAATGCAGCGTCACGGTCTTCAAACCAGGCAAAGACACTGGGGCCTGCGCCGGAGATGCTTGCACCCATCGCGCCTGCAGCCAGAGCGGCGGCCTTTGCCGCGTCGAAGCCGACAATCAGGGGCGCACGCCGCGGTTCGACCAGAACATCGGCCAAGCCCGCCCGCACCAGGCCCGCATCGCCGGCATGGCAACCGGCCAGTACCAGGGCCAGATTGCTGCTCTGCGCGACAAACTCCTTCAGTGCATAGCTGCCCTGCAACGCCTCCCGTGCGCGCCGCGTTTCCAGCAACGCATCCGGATGCACCAGCAGGCTATGCCAGTGCGCGGGCACCGGCACCGGCACCAATCGCTCCAAGGTAGAGAGCACCAAACCACCGAGGAACATCGGGCCAAGGTTGTCGCCGTGGCGGCTGCCACTGGCCACCGCCTCGCCTTCCAATGAGTACTTGTAAAGCTGCTCGCGGCTCAGCGGCACATCAAGCAAGGCATTGGCAGCGACCAAGGCCGCCACACAGGACGCGGCCGAGCCGCCCATGCCTGAGCTCAGCGGTATGCCCTTGTCGATCTCCACTTCGAAACCGAACGGCAGCGCCAGCGCCTCGCGCAAGGCAATCAGCGCCGCACCTGCGGTATTGCTGGGCGCATCCAGCGGCAACTCCACCGTCGAACCGCGAATGGCGACGATGCGCACTTCCGGCGCATCAATGCGACGTACCGTAACCGTGTCGCCAACGTCAGGCACTGCATAGCCCAGCAGATCAAATCCGACCGCCACATTGGCCACCGACGCCGGCGAGAATGCCCGCGCCTGGCGTGCCGCGGAACTGTTCAACACGCCGCTCACAATCGCGCTCCCTCGCCCGCCGCCACTCGCAGCACATCGGCAAACACGCCGGCGGCCGTCACCTCCGGGCCAGCACCCGGGCCCTGCACCACCAAGGGGTTGTCGCAGTAACGACGGGTGGTGAACTGCACCACGTTGTCGGTCAGGCGCAGGTTTGCGAAGGCATGTTCACCGGGCAGCTCCACAAGGCCGACGCTGGGCTGCTGCCCCGGCTTGAACTGGGCGACATAGCGCAGCACATTGCCGCGCGCCCGCGCATCGGCCAGGCGTTGCGCAAAGCTCGCGTCCACTTCATGCAGGCGTGCCATGAAATCGTCGACGCTCGCGCCCTGCAATGCAGCGGGCACCAGGCTTTCCACTGCCACGTCTTCCAGGCTCAACTCATACCCGGCTTCGCGGGCGAGGATCACCAGCTTGCGGGCCACATCCACACCGGACAGGTCGTCACGCGGGTCCGGCTCGGTGTAGCCCATGCCACGCGCCTGCGTGACCAACTCGGAGAACGGCACGCTGCCATCGTATTTATTGAACAACCAGGCCAATGTGCCGGAGAAAATGCCGGCGATCGCCGTCACGTCATCACCGGTATCGACCAGATCGCGCAGCGTGGTGATCACCGGCAGACCCGCACCCACCGTGGCTTCGTAGCGGAAGCGTGCGCCGGTAGACGCCGCCGCCTCGCGGATCGCCTGGTAGCGTGCCAGCGGACCGGAGCCTGCCTGCTTGTTCGGGGTGACCACATGGATGCCGGCGGCCAACCAGCCGGCATAGCGATCGGCGACTTCGGCACTGCCACTGCAATCGATGATCAGCGTATGCGGCAGACGCGCCGACAACAGATGCTCGGTGAACAGATCAAGATCATTCGGCAACGCTGCCGAGTCGAATGCGGCCTTCCAGTTGCCGTGCATGCCACGCTGGTCGAGCACCATGCGGTTGCGCGAAGCGACTGCACGAAGGCGCAGGTCCAGCTTGGCCCTGGCCAGCAGCGCCGCTTCGGACGCATACAACTGCTCAAGCAAGGCTGCGCCGACATTGCCCGGCCCGATCACGCCGACCGAGAAGGTCTGTGGCGACAACCAGAAGCCCGCGTGCGCGGCGCGCAGCGCCTTGGTCGCATCGCAGGCCTCGATCGCGACCGAGATGTTGCGTTCGGACGACCCCTGCGCGATGGCCAGGATATTGACCTGTGCGCGACCCAGCGATTCGAACAGACGTGCGGCAACGCCCGGCTGGCCGGCCATGCCATCACCCACCGCTGCAAGCACGCTTACCCCGCGGGTGAGCTGCACGCGCTGCACCTGGCCCGCTGCCAACTCGTGCGAGAACGCCTGGGTCAGTGCGTCACGGGCGAACTCTGCCTCGGCCTGCTTCACCACGCAGCAGATCGAATGTTCCGAGGAACCCTGCGAGATCATCACCACCGACACATGCGCGTTGCGCAGCGCCGAGAACACGCGTTCGGCGGTACCTGGCACACCGATCAGGCCGGTACCTTCGACATTCAATACCGCAAGATCCGCACTCAGGGTCAGGCCCTTGATCGGACCACCGCTGGAGCTGTCGGCGGTGATGCGGGTACCCGGATGATCCGGATGGAAGGTGTTGCGGATGATGATCGGCAGACCGCGCTCGATGGCCGGCGACATGGTCTGCGGATGCACCACCTTGGCACCGAAGTAAGCCAGTTCGCAGGCTTCGTCATAGCTCAGTGCGTCCAGTTGCACTGCTTCCGGAACCACCCGCGGGTCAGCCGAGAGCACGCCATCGACGTCGGTCCAGATATGCAGTTCGTCGGCGGCAAACAAGGCGGCAAAGATGGCGCCGGAGAAATCACTGCCATTGCGCCCCAAGGTGGTGATGTTGCCCTTGCGGTCGCGGGCGACAAAACCGGTAACCACCAGCCGCTGCGCCGGATGCGATTCGCGCCACAACGCCAGCTTGGCAGCGCTGGACTTCCAATCGACATCAACGCCAAGCTCGCCATGGTTGACCACCAGAACGTCGCGCGCATCCAGAATGTCGGCGTCTTCGCCCAAGGCCTGCAGGTGGTGACCCAACAGGTGGGCCGAAAACACTTCGCCCAGGCCCTGCACGCGGTCCAGCACTTCCTGCGGCAACTCACCAATCACGGCCAACGCAGCCAGAATCTCGCGCAGACGCTCGAAACGCGCATCCAGCCATTCGATGGTCAGCCCGGAGTGCTCTCCCAGCAACGCCACGGCGGCACCACGATGGCGCGCCCGCAACTCATGCCAGCGCTCATCCCAGGCCGGGTCCGCTGCTGCCGCAGCCTTGGCCAGGCCGATCAACGCATCGGTCACGCCCTTCATCGCCGACACCACGGTCACCTGCACGGTCTCGTCGCGGGCCAGCAACAGCTGCGCCACATGACGGTAACGCTCGGCATCGGCGACTGAAGTGCCGCCGAATTTGTGCACCACGGTGCGAACGGCAGCGTTCGCGGCGGAATCGGCGGGAGAAGCAGCAACTGACGACATCGGAAGAACCTCGGCTGGAGGCCCCGACACGCATCTTGATGGGGTTCCCCCGCATCCTGATCCGGGTGCGGGGCCGTGGTTTTCGGAAATTACGCGAAGACGACGGGCCGCACCGGGCTAATGGTGACGGTAATAGTGGTGGTGGTAATGGCGCCGCCGAACCCGGCCACGCGCACCTGGCCGCCGGAAGGCGACTGCAAGAGGCTGACGAGGGGCTGCGGGCTGCTCATGGCCTTCAAGAGACAACAGCCGGGATCAGGCTGTCAAGTGCTGCGTTGCAAAAACACAGATAAAGGCAACGTCGCCAAACCTGCAGCTAAAAGTTGCAAATGTCATCAAGCGCGAACGTCGCGCATTTAACCGACAAGCAGCGCGCAACAGCTGGTTCACTACAGCGGGGGCTGCCTTCGGAACATGCAGGCCAACTATCGCCCGCAAGCAATCGAAAGCAGCACCGCTGTCCCGCTTTCGCCACCTGACTGCGCAGGATTCTCAGGCCGAAGCTGGCGCTACCGCCTTCGGCCGGTGCGCCGCGGCGCTCCACACCACGCCGACCAGAAGGCAGAGCGCAGCAACGATCTCGATCGCCACTGGCCAGCGCTGCTGCCACAGGAAGCCGTAGAGCAGCCCGAACAAGGTCTCGAACACGATCATCTGCCCGCCCAGGGTCAGCGGCAGCGCGCGGCTGGCGCGGTTCCAGCAGGCATTGCCCAGGATCGAGGCAAACACCGCCACCGCAGCGGCCATCGCCCAGAAGCCCGCCCATTCGCGCCCCGTATGGCCTGCCCCGCCATCGACGAAGGCGAGCGGCGCCAGCAGCAAGGCCAGACCGCCGGTTGCCACACCCGTCAGCAGCGACCAATCGTGTCCGGATACATCGGGCACCTTGGCCAACCAACGGGTATTGCCCACCGAATAGGCCGTCCACGACAACAGCGCGCCGACCCCGCACAGCAGCCCGATCAAGCGCTGGCCCGGGTTGCCCTGGACATGGGTGGAGCCCATGGCTTCGACCCCCATCAGCACCACGCCGGCTACGCACAGCACCAGCGCCGGGGCCAGGCGGATCAGCGGGACAGCGCCTGGCTCGCGCGCACCAACCACCGCTACCAACACCGGCACCATGCCAACGATCAGCGCCGCCGCCGCGCCGCCACTCCAACTCCATTGCACGCATAGCGACAGCAGCACGAAATAGATCAGATTGCCGAGCAGGCTCAACCACGTGAGCGCCGTCCATTCGACCTTGCCAATGCGGGCACGCAGCGCCGGCCAGCGCGGCACCAGCAATACGATCGCGATCAGCCCATAAACCAGATACCGCGCCGCAGCCAGCTGCAACGGAGAGAAATCCGACAATACTGCGGGCGCAAGGAACACCAGGCCCCACAGCGCCCCCGAGGCCACACCATTGGCGATACCGCCCGCCATCCGATCTTTCATCAAACCACCCACGTCCTCAGCAACCGCCACAGTTTCCGACCACTGCAGCCCTGTGTATTGACCCAGGCTTCGCCGCTTTTGACCCTGGCTACGCCTGCAACTGCCGCCGGTAGCGTCCCGGGGTGATGCCAAGTTCGCGGCGCATGGCCCGGGTGAGCGCACTCTGGTCGGAGTAGCCAGCCTGCTGTGCAATCCGTGCCAGTGGTAGTAGACCTTCGGCGATCCGCTGCTTCGCCCATTCCAGGCGTTGGCGCTGCAGCCACTGGACAGGGCTGCAGTCCAGTTCACGACGGAACGCTGCGTGCAGTGCGGTCAGGCCCAACCCCGCCTCATTCGCCATGCGCGCCAGCGACCAGTCCTGCCCCGGGGCAAGACGGATCCGCTCGCACAAGCGCTGCAGGCGCCCATCGCGGCGTTGTCGGCCCTGCGCGAGAACCGCATCCAGCAGCAATGGCAGCACTTTCCGCGTCAGCGCCGGCGCCAACTGCGCCCGCCCCTCCGCCGCCTGCTCCACATAGGCCAGCAGATGCCTCGCCGCCGGAGGCAGAACAAAGAATGGGCGTTGCCGCCCGGTTTCCAGCTGCGCGTCGTCCAGCCGCGATGCGTCGCAGTCCACGATCAGGAAACGGTTGCGCCCCTGCGCCTGCTGCACATGCAAGGCACCGGGCGCGACAAACGCCGCACGCTGCGGATCCAGCCAACCACCGCGCCCCTCCACCTCAAGCTCCAGCATGCCGTGCAGCGGCAGGACCAGCTGCACATGCGCATGCCGATGGCCATGACCGGTACAGCCATAGCTGCGGAAGCTCAGGGAATCGTCTGCATGCATAGCGGGCACCGCGGAACAGGCAGTGCGGCGCTGGGCCGTCGGCCATGCGAGAGTGGTGGCCCCGACACGATTCGAACGTGCGACCTGTCCCTTAGGAGGGGACCGCTCTATCCAACTGAGCTACGGAGCCGAATACGCAAGGATACAACCAAGCGTGAACATGGACAAAGTCCTGATATCGTCCTGATCTTCGCAAACGACACAGTCGACGCTGCCGGTTCAGAAAGCAATGTCGACCAGAACGGTATCCACATAGCGTCCCACAGGCACCGGGGCCTGATCCGCATAGACCTTCGCGTTGTAGTTGAAGACCTGCCTGCCCACGCCCGCACCGGGGCCCGGATTGACATCAGCGCCGGCGCTGGAGCGCCGCTCGGTGTCCACGCTGCCCCACCGTATACCGCTGACACCCTGGAACAGACCGTAGGCCAGCAGCTCCCCCTGTGCCGAACGCATGTTGCGCCGTGCCGCCGCCAGGTTCTGCCCGTCCCCCAGGCCGACGCTGTAGGCACTGCCTTTGGTGCAGGTAACCGAAATGCTGCCGTTGACCACGGCAAATGCCGAGGGAAGCGCAGCAGTACCGAAATCCAGATCCGGCGCAGCGATACTGCAGTCGTTCTGCACCACCAGTTTGACCGGGACCGTCGTCACCCCACTGCCGGTGTCATATGACGAGCAGACCCCGCCACCCGAGCTGGCCGTACAGTAACGCCACTCCCAGGCCAGGGTCGCGGTGTCCTCGTAATTGCCTGCGGCGACATTGCTACCGCCAGCTGCCGCAAGATACAACGGCATCGCCTTGCCGCTTGCACTCTGCAACAGCCCCAGTGCATCGATTACACCCTGCCCAACCAAGTCCAATGGCACCGCAGGGATCAATGCTGCGCCGTTGTTCCTGTCCGCCGAGGCGTACAGCTGGTAGTTCAATAAATCCCCAGTCGGCCCCAGCAAGCCAGCGTTGGCAGAACTGAAGGTCACGCGGAAATAGGTGTCCTGCGCCTCCCAGGGCTGCAGGGCCTGACCGCTGCATTCGATGCCTGCGTCACGCGTGGAGGTCGTCTGCGCCGCGGCACCCAAGGCAACAGAGCCCACTGCCCCGAAATCCGCGGATTGTGCATTGCCCGTTGAACACGCCGCCGCGGCCTGCCCCGTTCCCGCACACACCAGGAACAACCCCACCACACGCGCCAGCCCGCTCATCGGCACACCAGGGGGGCAGGCATCATCACCGCTGCGTCGTCGTCATCGGCCTTGAACATCGCCACGCAACTCTCTCCACTGGCCTGCAATACCTGAAGATGATTGACCTCGTCCAGACGCTCCAGATACACCAGCCCGTCCCAGCCAATCACCGTGTTCACCCCGCTTTCCACATGCTGCACGCGCGTACCCATTGGCAGCACCACCCCCTGTGCATCAGTGAGAACCACACTGGCGGCGCGGGAACGGACAACCGGGAACTCCAACAGATAGCCACTGCGCGCACGCACCATCACGCGCGCCTCCACCAGCGCACTGCGCACATCCGCTGACGATCCCAACAGGTCGATCTCGTACTTGCCCGGATAGTAGGCGCTGGTCCATGGCACCAGCAGATGCCCGCTGGCGCCGGTGCGGCCGACCTCCTGGTTTTCGTAGCGCACGGGGATCCCTGCCTGGCCCTTGGTGCTGACCACCACGAATGCGTCGTCCACGCGATTGCCGGCAAACATCCGCCCATCCATCCACACCGCCGAGCCGCTGACATCGGCCCAACGGGTCATGTTGGAACGGCTGCCGTAGGTGCCTGCCTGCACCTGCAGCAGGTCACCGCGCCAGGTCGCATCCAGCTGACGGTAGTCCTCGTCACCGCCATGCGCATAGCCAAGGTTGAAGCCGAAGCCGCCGCTCGTGGGTGCCTGGCGCCCATAGTTCACGCGTTCAACCCGGTCCCCGTTGTTGTCACGCTCGGCGGACAACGCCAGCGTGGCCCGCCCGCCCATCGGCACCATCACCTGCGCCATCGCCGCCCAGCCATGGGCATCAAGATCCCGATTGGCCGACATGTACAGGCTCATCCCTGACCGCGACGAACGGGTCCAGGACAGATTGAGCAATCGGCTGCGCGAGTTGTCCGCATTGCGGACATCGAAATAGCCAAGACCAGCGCTGCCCCAGGTACCCATACGGAGGCTGGCGGTCGCCTGTTGGCTGCCGCGACTGGTGCGCAGCGTCTGGGCATTGATCGCGCCCAGATCCGCATAGCCGGCCTGCCGCTGCATGCGCTGATAGCTCAGGCTGTAGCGGGGAGCGTTGAACTGGTAGCCAAACGCGAGCTGGCGGGCCTGTCGTCCATTGAAGTGGCTCTGGCTCACTGCCGCGTTCACAACACCGGCGTTGGCCACGCGCAGGTTGGCACCGGCGCCGGCCAACGACAGCTGCCGTGCGGCTTCGGCGTGCCCTTCCAGTGTCAGCCAGTCCGCCACGCCGTAACGCAGTGTGGCGCTTCCCGCCGCCTTGCCGTAGCTGAAATTGCGGATGCCGTAGTCTTCGCGCAGATTGCCTGCTGCCACCGAGAAATCGACCAGCCCCGGCTGCAACAGCCGGGTGCTGACGTAGAACGGCAGGGTCGTCGAGACCTGCCGGCCCAATGCGTCAGTAGTCACCACCACCGCTTCGCCGGCGCCGTTGATCAGCGGAATGTTGGTCAGCGTATAGGGGCCGGGGCTCAGCTGCGTACTGGATGATTTATAGCCATTGACGAACAGGTCCAGCGCGGTCGGCACGGCCACCTCGCCGGCAAATTGCGGCAACGGATAGGTCACAAGATCCGGCCGCACGCTGAAATCACGCGAGAACTGCACGCCGCCCAGCCGCACCGAGCTGCTCCACGGCAACGCTGCGGTGATCACATCACCGGCTTCATAGCTCAGCAGCCGGGTCTCGTCGGAGTAGCGCCAAGTGGTGTCGTAGCGCAGATACCCCTCCTGCTGCCCCTTGCCGCCGCTGAGGATGTGGCGGAACTGCCCGGTATTGGTCAGGCTGCCTGCAGCACCGAAGACACGCAGCTCGTTCCAGGCTGCCAGGTAACTGCCGCCAAGGTCGACGTCACTTGCGTAGATGTCGTAGTTGAACATCGCACCCGGGCTTGCCTGCGCCGCCATGCGCGGTGCCGTGGCGCGATAGCTGATGGTCTGCGCGGCCAACCACGCAGGCGGCACCTCCAGCACCAGCCGCAGCAGCGCCCGGTCGTAGTGCGCCTGCAGGCCAGGCACATCGTCCAGCGCAATGTCCTCTGCGGCCGGCTGCGGCAGGTTGATACCGGCACCGGCCAAAGCCGCCGCGCTGGCATGGAGCCGCCCGCCCCGCTCCTCAACCACAATCTGTTGACCCGTTTCCACCTGGTTGACCACCAGATCCAGATGCAACGGAAGCGGTGCGGCGTCCTGTGCATCGAACGCTGGCAGCGGCAACCCCACCGCCGCAGCCGGCAATGCCGGCACCACGCCCAATGCCAGCAGGTGCATCCACAGACCATGCCGCACGGCGCGGGACAAGCGTCCGCACGGTGGTGCAGCCCACTGGCAACCGTTCGTCGCCCCGCCCCCCGTACGCCCAAGCGCCACGCGGCTGACGCCTCGCTCATTCAACATCATGCGAACCGTCACTCAAGGACAAAGCGTTGCGGCTGCTGGGTGCCATTGACCCGCACCAACAGCGCTGCGGGATGGCCTTCGGCTGCTGGCAGTGGCCAGCGCATGCTTGCGCCCGGCAACACGTAGCCCATCAAACCGTCGTGCAACAGCTGCTGCCTGCCGCCCTGTTCGACGGAAGCTTCGGTCAACCGCGCGTGTATTGGCCCGTCATTGCGAACCTGCAGATAAGCCTTGCCGTCCACGCTGACCTGCTGCACCCCGAGCTGCGGACGCACCTGCGCACCGCTTGCATCGCGTACCCCTTGAGCCGCGTCACCGGCTGTCAGGCCCGCACCATAGACAAACAACGGAATGACATAGCGCATATTGAAACGCACCCCGGGTGCGGCAGTTGCATCGGTCGCCACCGTTGTCGGGATCTCGTCGATCATCACCCGGAATGCCTGCTGCTGACCTGCAGGCGTCGGCGTCATGCGGGTGATACGTACCAGCTGCTTCTGCCCGGGCTCGATCTGTGCGATCTGCGGGATGCCGATCACCTGGCGTTGGTTCTGGTACTGGTCATCAAAATCCTGTTGCGACCACGCCAGTACACGCACCTGCAGGCTGACCGGGCTATCGCCCTTGTTCTCCAGCCACAACGCCGTGCTCTGCTCACCCTCTGCCAGCACCGGATCCACCGGCCAGATCAGCACCGAACTTGCGGCACGCGCGCCACCAACCGACAACATCGACGCAGCGAGCACAACGGCCGCCGCCAGATACCTAATGAACAACATTCATCCCCCTGAGAACCGCACTCACCAGATCAATTGAACCTGCAACACATCGCTGTACATACCCGCGGGCGACTGTGCCGGCACACTCAACTCCGCATGGATGGGCAGCGTCACCACGCCTGCGCCGCCCAGCGGCACGGGCACGGATTGATCTACCGGCAGTAGCACGCCTCTGGCTGCGTCGCTGAACAATTGATAGGGGATGCGCTCACCACCGCCGTCGCGCTGCAGCTGGCGGCCGTGCTGTCCGCCGTCCACCTGCATCGACAACTGCATGCCCGGTGTACACCTGATCTGCACCGTGCTGGACAAGCTGGCAGCGGCGGGCTCGGTGTTCAGCGCAGCCCGCGTGCCGTAATCAAGTGTCCCCCACTGGCCGGCGGCCACCTCGCAGCCGCCAACGACCTCCGCACTGACCTGCATGTCGGCGCGGGGCGCAGCGATCACCTCACCGGTCAATGCAGCCAGATATGCAACCACCAGAACCGGAAGCATCCACCGCCTCACGATCAAAAGGACAGTTCCACCGAAATAACGTCCGTGTACGTCCCTGGTGGCAGCCCTGCCTTGCCCACTGCCTTGCCATACAGATTGACTGTCTGTGCAGCACCGCTACTGGTAGGCAAGGTAATCGTGCCATTGATCGGCACAACAGTGCTTAGACCCGAATCAGCGTAAAGGTCATAAGGAACAAAGTTGCCCGACCCGTCCGTCAATGCCCGCGTGCCGCCGGAGGACTGCCCATCATTGCTGCCTGCCTGGATCCGCATCACCGGAATGGCACCATTCGAACACAGTATCGATATCGCGCCACCACCAGCTGCAAGCACCTGCGCTCCGGCCTGGGTGAAAAGCGCCGTTTGCGTACCGAAATTCAAGGCACCAAAATTTGCATTGGTTGATGCGGTCGAGCCATTCACCTGGCAGGAGCTGATCAGCACCAATGAAGAATTGATCCGGCCGGTGACGGTGCCAGCCTGTGCCATCGAAGCGAACAGCAAGCCGCCAGCGAACAGTGCAACGCGGATGTTCCTGTATTTCATTCGAACTCCCCATTTGAGCGGTAATACAGGCAGCCGTGCGCCACCTGCGATCTGCCTACCCTAGCGGACCTGCGTAAGAGCAAATCAGAACGACAATTCGACGGCTATCGAATCGGTATAAGTGCCTGGCGGCAAGCCCGCTGCCGCCGTGACCTTGCCGTAGAGATTCAAGGTCTGTGCCGCGCCATTGCTGACCGCCAGGTTGATGATTCCTTCTATCGGCAACAGATTGTTGAAACCGGCATCCGTGTACAGGTCATAGCCGACATAGTGACCCGCACCATCGTGCAATGCCCTGCTGCCTGTCGATGCCTGACCGTCATTGCGGCCCGCCCGCATCTTGAGCACCGGAACGAATCCTGCCGCACAGCGGATGCTCATGGCGCCCCCATCAGGTTTCAACACCTGGGTACCGGCCGGCTGCATCAACGCACTGGTGGCCCCGAAGTTCAACGAACCAAAATCGAGGTTGGAACTGGCGGTCGTTCCGTTGACCTCACATGCAGGCACCACCGTCAATGAACTGTGTATCTGCCCACTGATCCCAGGCGCAGCATGACCTGCGGAGCTCAGCAGGAGTCCGCACAGCGCCAAGCCCAAACTGCTTTTCAAATGATGCATCGACCCCTCTTCCATCCGTGTGCCACAAACGTGCCTGCATGAAACACTACGGACGTAAGAGAGGGGCCTGCTTGAGGCCGGGGCTGCGCAGCAGCCACCGGCCCGGGCGGATCACGCGATGTCCAGCACCGGGAACGCCTTGACCATATCGTCCAGCGCCTTGATCTGCGCCAGGAAAGGCTCCAGCACATCCAACGGCAATGCACTTGGGCCATCGCAGCGCGCGTTGTCCGGGTCCGGATGCGCCTCAAGGAACAGGCCGGCAATGCCAACGGCCATGCCGGCACGGGCAAGTTCGACGACCTGGCGACGACGGCCACCGGAAGCTTCGCTGCCAGCGTCGCGGCGCTGCAGGCTATGGGTGACATCGAAGATCGCCGGCAGCCCGCCGGTGGCTTCGATCATCTCGCGGAAGCCGAGCATGTCCACGACCAGGTTGTCGTAGCCGAACTGGGCACCACGCTCGCACAGGATGATCTGCTCGTTGCCCGCCTCGCGGATCTTGCTGACGATGTGCTTGATCTGGGTCGGGCTGAGGAACTGCGGCTTCTTGATATTGACCGCGCGGCCGGTGCGGGCGATGGCCGTGACCAGATCGGTCTGGCGGGCCAGGAAGGCCGGAATCTGCAACACGTCGACTACTTCAGCAACCGGCGCGGCCTGCGCCACTTCATGCACGTCGGTGATCACCGGCACGCCAAAGCGCTGTTTGACCTGCTCGAAGATGCGCAGCCCTTCTTCCAGGCCGACGCCACGGAAGGAGGTGATCGAGGAGCGGTTGGCCTTGTCGAAGGACGCCTTGAATACGTACGGGATGCCCAGCTTGCGGGTGACCTCCACGTAGCGCTCGGCGGCATAGAGGGTGGAATCCAGGTCCTCCAGCACATTCAGCCCACCAAACAGCACGAAGGGCAGCTTGTTGCCAACCACTACCCCGTCCGAAATCGTCACGTTCATCTGTCTATCCTGTTCAAGCCGGGGAAACCCCTATCAAGGGTGGCGAATATGGCCGAAAACGGCCGCCAGCAACAGGGTTTGCAGCCACGTTAAAGGCAACGCCCGTCATCCGCACGGTCCTTGCCTCCGGCACAACCCGTCCCATCAACCCAACCAAGCCGCACGGGGCCAATCGGTTCACTCTGATACTATGTAGTACTCACTCCGTCGCCCCCACCCGCAGTTTCCGACGGCGCCAAAATAACGTTAAGAAACAGGAGTTTGAATGTCTTCCGAGCTGCTCAAGGCCTTGGCGCTGGATGCCACCAACGCTGGCACCTACATGGGCAACGGGGAATGGTCCGCCGCCACCGGCGCGGGCGTCCTCAAGCCGCAGAACCCGACCACCGGCGAAGTGATCGCCGAGGTCCAGGCGACGACCGAAGCTGACTACGAAACCGTCATCGCCCGCGCGCAGGAAGCCTACAAGGTATGGCGCACCACCCCGGCACCGCGCCGCGGCGAAGCCGTGCGTCTGTGCGGTGAAGCACTGCGCAAGCACAAGGACGCACTGGGCTCGCTGGTCGCGCTGGAAATGGGCAAGTCCAAGCCGGAAGGCGACGGTGAAGTGCAGGAGATGATCGACATCGCCGACTTCGCACTGGGCCAGAGCCGCATGCTGTACGGCTACACCATGCATTCCGAGCGTCCCGGCCATCGCATGTACGAGCAGTACCACCCGCTGGGTCTGGTCGGCATCATCTCGGCCTTCAACTTCCCGGTTGCGGTGTGGAGCTGGAATGCGTTCCTGGCTGCCATCTGTGGCGATATCTGCATCTGGAAGCCGTCCAACAAGACCCCGCTGACCGCCATTGCAACGATGAAGATCTGCAATGAGGCGCTCGAAGGTGCTGGCTTCCCGAACCTGTTCTTCCTGATCAACGATGCCGGCACCGCGCTGTCGGAGAAGATGGTCGACGATCGCCGTGTGCCGCTGATCTCCTTCACCGGTTCCACCCAGGTCGGCCGCACCGTCAACCAGAAAGTTGCCCAGCGCCTGGGCCGCTGCCTGCTGGAACTGGGCGGCAACAACGCCATCATCATGGACGAGACCGCCGACCAGAAACTGGCCGTGCCGGGCATCGTGTTCGGCGCCGTCGGTACTGCCGGCCAGCGCTGCACCACCACCCGCCGCCTGATCGTGCATGAATCCATCTACGACAACGTGCTGGCCACGCTGATCAAGGCCTACAAGCAGGTCGAGGGCAAGATCGGTGACCCGACCGACGCCGCCAACCTGATGGGCCCGTTGAACAGCCCGGAAGCCGTGCAGCAGTTCCTGGCCTCGATCGCCAAGGCCAAGGCTGCCGGTGGCACCGTCGAGACCGGCGGCACCGCCATCGACCGCGCCGGCAACTTCGTGCTGCCGGCGATTGTCACCGGTCTGAAGAACAGCGATGAAATCGTCCAGCACGAGACCTTCGCGCCGATCCTGTACGTGATGAAGTACAAGACCCTGGACGAAGCCATCGACATGCAGAACGGCGTGCCGCAGGGTCTGTCCTCGTCGATCTTCACCCAGAACCTGAAGACCGCCGAGAAGTTCCTGTCGGCTGCCGGCAGCGACTGCGGCATCGCCAACATCAACATCGGCACGTCCGGTGCCGAGATCGGTGGCGCCTTCGGCGGCGAGAAGGACACCGGCGGTGGCCGCGAATCCGGTTCGGATGCATGGAAGGTCTATATGCGTCGCCAGACCAACACCATCAACTACTCCGACTCGCTGCCGCTGGCCCAGGGCATCAAGTTTGATCTTTGATGGTGCCTGCCTTGGCTTTGGTCGGGGCGTTGGAACGGGAGAGTGCTGAGCTGAAAAGCCTCCCCTCACCCCAACCCCTCTCCCGCGCGCGGGAGAGGGGCTTAATTCGCTGAAACGGAGTTCCCGATGAGCATTCCTGCACCTCGCCAGACCAGCAGCTACGCCGTGATCAGCCTGGTCGCCGGCATCCTTGGCTGGACCCTGTTACCGGCCATCGGCAGTATCTGCGCCATCATCTTCGGCCATATGGCACGTGGCGAAATCCGCCGCAGCAACGGTCAACTGGAAGGCGATGGCCTGGCCGTGGCTGGGCTGGTGCTGGGCTGGCTGGCCACCGCGCTGTGGCTGATCGGCATCATCTGTTTCATCGCCATCCTTGTGTTCTTCGGTGGCCTGGCTGGCCTCGCGGCGATGCACTCCTGAGGCCGGCATGGGGCAATCCGATTCAACCCAACGTTTCAGCAGCCGGGTAGCAGACTATGTGCGCTATCGCCCGGGCTATCCGTCCACGCTGCTGGAATGGCTGCACCGCGATATCGGCCTGCCCCGCTCTGCCCTGGTCGCCGATATCGGTTCCGGCACCGGTATCTCCAGCGAGCTGTTCCTGGCTGCAGGCCATCCGCTGATCGCGGTTGAGCCCAATGCCGCAATGCGCGCCGCCGCTGAACAATGGCTGCTGCCCGGATATCCGCAGCTGCAGTCCGTCGCCGGCACCGCCGAGGCCACCACCCTGGCCGACCACAGTGTTGATCTGGTCGCGGCCGCGCAGGCATTCCACTGGTTCGATACCAATGCGGTACGCCGCGAATGGATGCGCATCCTGCGTCCGGGCGGACTGGCCCTGGTGTACTGGAACTCACGCCTGCTCGATGCCTCGCCGTTCCTCGCCGGTTACGAGCAGCTGCTGCTGGACTACGGCACCGACTACACCGAGGTCGCCGAGCGCTACCAGGACGACCAGACCATGCGCGACTGGTTCGGCGATGGGCTGCGCGGCCTCGTCCACCTGCCGAATGTGCAGTTCCTGGACTACGACGGCCTGCGCGGCCGGCTGCTGTCTTCCTCGTACGCGCCGCAAGCCGGCCACGAACGTCATTCCCCGATGCTGGAGGCCCTGCAGCGCCTGTTTGATGCGCATGCGGTCGATGGCAAGGTTGCCTTTGAGTACCAAACCCGCGCCTTTGTTGGCACGCTGAACTGAGCTTATGTATTCCATTGCCCGCCCCTTCCTGTTCACCCTTGATGCCGAGCGCGCGCACGGCCTGGGCCTGTCCGCGCTGGATCTTGCCTGGCGCACCGGCACCACGCCGCTGATTGCCGGTCGCATCAAGCCGCTTCCCACCCCGGCGTTCGGCCTGAGCTTCCCCAACCCGGTTGGTCTGGCCGCTGGCCTGGACAAGAACGGCGAGCACATCGAAGCCCTGTTTGCATTGGGCTTCGGCTATGTCGAGATCGGCACCATCACTCCGCGCCCGCAGGCCGGCAGCCCCAAGCCGCGCCTGTTCCGCCTGCCTCGGCACAACGCCATCATCAACCGCATGGGTTTCAACAACCTCGGTGTTGATGCACTGGTGAAGAACGTGGAGGCGGTCAAGCATCGTCCCGGCCCGCTCGGCATCAACATCGGCAAGAACAAGGACACGCCCAACGAGGACGCGCTGTCCGATTACCTGATCTGCATGGAAAAGGTCTATCCGCTGGCCGACTACATCACCGTCAACATCTCCTCGCCTAATACCGCCGGCCTGCGTGAACTGCAGGAAGAGCAGGCATTGCGGCGGCTGGTTGGCGGCCTGCGCGAGGCGCAGGAGCAACTGGCAGCCAAGCACGGCAAGCGCGTGCCGATGCTGGTCAAGGTTGCGCCGGACCTGAGTGACCGCGACATCGATGCCGCCGCCCGCGTACTGGGCGAACTGAGCGTGGATGGCGTCATCGCCACCAACACCACCATCGGCCGACCCACGGTCGAAGCCGATCCACTGTCCAAGGAAATCGGTGGCCTGTCCGGCGCGCCCTTGCTCGGCCAATCCACCCTGGTATTGCGGCGCCTGCGTGCGCGCCTGCCCGAGTCGGTACCGTTGATCGGCGTCGGTGGCATCAGTTCGGGCGCGGATGCTGTCGCCAAGATGGCAGCTGGCGCGACCCTCGTGCAGTGCTACAGCGGGCTGATCTTCCAGGGCCCTGGCCTGATCGGCGACTGCGTGAATGCGATCCGTCGCCGTCGTGAATCCCCGTCGGGAGGCGCCGTCGCTCCGCTATGACGAATGCCGCCCCAGCTTGGTCGTTGACCGAGAACGCTCCACTGCGCCACCTCAACACCTTCCATGTCGACGCCCGTGCACCGCGCATGTTGCGTATCGCCGATCCCATTGCCCTGCCTGAAGCGCTGGCCGCCATCGGTGCGGCAGACCTGCTTGTGCTTGGCAGCGGCAGCAACGTGCTGCTGGCCGCCGATCCGGAAGATGTGGTGCTGGTGTTTGAAAATCGCGAGATCAGCGCACTGGAACACCGCGCCGACCACACCATCGTCCGCGCGGGCGCTGGCGTGATCTGGCACGAACTGGTGATGTGGTCCTTGAACGAAGGCCTGTCCGGCCTTGAGAACCTGGCACTGATCCCCGGCACCGTCGGCGCCGCGCCAATCCAGAACATCGGCGCCTATGGCGCCCAGATCGGTGAGTTCATCCAGATCGTCGAGGCCTGGGACCGGCAGGAACAGGCCTGGGTGCGCCTGGACCAGGAAGCCTGCCGCTTCGGCTACCGCGACAGTCTGTTCAAGCATGAGGCCGATCGCTACCTGATCACCGCCGTCGAGTTCCGCTTGCCGCTGCTGCACGAGCTGCAGCTGGACTATGCCGGCATCCGCGAGGAGCTGCAGACCATGGGAATTGAGTTCCCCGTCTCTGCCGACGTCGCCAATGCCGTCATCGCCATCCGTCAACGCAAGCTGCCTGACCCGGATGTACTCGGCAATGCCGGCAGCTTCTTCAAGAACCCGATCCTGCCGCTGGAACAGATCGACGTGCTGCAGCAGCACTACCCCGAGCTGCCGGTGTTCCCCGGCAACGATGTCGGCAACCGCAAGGTATCGGCGGCATGGATGATCGAGCAGGCCGGCTTCAAGGGCCAGCGCGACGGTGATGCCGGCGTTTCGCCCAACCACGCCCTGGTGCTCGTCAACCACGGCAATGCCACCGGCGCCGAGCTGCTGGCGTTTGCCCGACGTGTGTCTGCAGCCGTGCTGGAGAAGTTCGGCGTACCGATTGAGCCCGAACCAAGGCTGGTTGGCGCCCGCTGGTGAATACTGCCTTGGCTGCACCCCGCTCCACCGCAATGCGCGCTGCCGTGCTGATGTTCGGCAGCGCCATGGCTTTCGGCCTGATGGCCATCGCCATCCGCCTGGCAACCGCCTATGTCCCCACCCAGGAAGTAGCGTTCTTCCGCAACAGTTTCGGCCTGCTGGCGCTGTTGCCGATGCTGCTGCGGCCGGGCCACGCGCCGTTGCGTACCCAGCAGTTGCCGCGCTACTTCCTGCGCAGCGCAATTGGCCTTGCCTCGATGTTGTGTGGCTTCTGGGCCATCGGCCACCTGCCGCTGTCGCAGGCCATCTCCCTGTCTTACTCCACACCGTTGTTCGTAACCATCGCCGCCGTGCTGTGGCTGGGCGAGACGGTCCGCTTCCGCCGCTGGGCGGCGGTGATTGTCGGCTTCATCGGGGTATTGGTGATCGTCCGTCCAGGCGCCCACAGCTTCGAACTCGGCAGCCTGATCGCAGTGCTGGCCGCCGTGCTCAGCGCGCTGGTCGCGATCCAGATCAAGCAGCTCACCCGCGTCGACAGCCCGGATACCGTGGTGTTCTACACCTATGTGTTCTGGGTGCCGTTGTCGTTGATTCCGGCATTGTTCGTCTGGGTCTGGCCGACCGGCATCGCCTGGCTGTGGCTGGTGGCAACCGGCGTGATGGGCACACTGGGCCAGCTGCTGTGGACCCGCGCGCTCAAGCTGGGCGAAGTTTCTGCTCTTACCCCGATCAGCTTCACCCAGCTGCCCTTGGTGGTAGTCATGGGCTGGCTGCTGTTCGGTGAAACACTGGACCGCTGGACCGTGATCGGCGCCCTGATCATCCTCGGCGCCAACGCTTACATCGCCCACCGCGAAGCGGTATTGGCGCGTCGGCAAGACATCCTGCAGAACGCCCGGGCCGGCGACACCCCGGCCTGACTTGAGCCCAGCCGTCGTCAGCTTTGCAGCAGCATCACCAGCAACGGCGCGACGGCCACGTTCAACACACCGGCCATCACCATCACCAGCCCGGCGATTGCACCCTCGCTCTCGCCCAGCTCGCGCGCCTTGGCCACACCCATGCCATGCGCGCCCATGCCAAACAGCGCACCACGTGCCATCGCACTGCGCACCGGCAGCAGCTTGAGCAGCACCTGCCCGCACAGCGAGCCGCAGACGCCGGTGATGATCACGAACACTGCGGTCAGCCCGGGGATGCCGCCAATACGCCCGGAGACGTCCATCGCGAACGGTGTGGTGACCGAGCGCGGCGCCAGGCTCAGGCGCAGCTCCGGCGACAGATGCAGGGCCGTGGCCATCGCCCACGCAGCGACGATCGCCACCCCGCTACCGACCAACACACCTGCACCCAGCACCTTCCAATGCCGCGCAATCAACGCCCGCTGCTGATGGATGGGCACCGCGAACGCAACGGTCGCCGGCCCCAGCATTGCCACCAGCCAATGCGTGCCACGCAGGTAGTCCTGGTAGTTCGCGTGCAACACCAACGCAAGACCCAGCAGGACCAATGGCGCAGTGATCAACGGTGACGCCCAGGCCTTGCCGCTGCGCAGATACAACTGTTTGGCCAGCAGGTAGACCGCCACCGTCAGCACGGCCCAGAACACCGGCCACCGCAATTGCCCCGGTTGTTGGATCAGCGCCTCAAGCTTCATGGCGCAGGCTCCACCGCAGCAACAGCTCGACGGTCACCGCCGTGCTTGCCATCACCAGCAAGGTGCCGCCGACCACCACCAGCAACAGTTTCAGTCCAAGCAAACCGAACATCTGCCGGTTGTCGAGCAGGATCATTGCCGCTGGCACGAAGAACAACAGCATTTCCGCCAGCAGCCACTGCGCACCACGCGCAAACGAGCGCGGCGACAACCAGCGCATCGCGAAGGCCAGCAGCAGCACCAACAAGCCAACGATACCGGCGGGTACCGGCACGCCCAGACGCTGCATCAGCGCCTGCGCCAGTAGCCAGATCACCACCAGCACGCCGATCTGCAAGCCGGCGCTACGGCGCAACCCGCGTCGCAGGCCCAGTTGGCCGCGACGCAATGACGACACCAAGGTTTCCATTCCTCCTATGTACGCCGGGCTTATCTATAAATAAAATGAATTGATTGCATCCACAGGATTCCATTCAAGAATGGATATCAGGCAGCTACGCATGTTGGTGGAAGTGGTCCGCCATGACGGCTTTTCAGCGGCCGCCGAAGCGGTATTCGCGACCCAGCCAACCATCAGCAAGGCCATCCGCCAGTTGGAGGATGAGCTGGGTGAAGTGCTGCTGCAGCGCTCCCGCAATGGCGTGCGGCTGACCCCGGCCGGGCAGATCGTCTACCGCCGCGCACTGGCCCTGCTCGGCGAACGCGAAGACATGTTGCGCGAACTGGAAGAACTGCGCGATCTGCAGCGAGGCGAACTGCACCTGGGCCTGGCTTCGCTCGGCAGCGACATCCTGTTCGCGCCGGTGTTTGCACGCTTCCGCCAGCTCCATCCGCAGATCGAGTTGCGCGTGCTCGAACGTGGCAGCGAGGCACTTGAGGAAAGCCTGCGCGCCGGCGAAATCGAGCTGGCCGCCAGCCTGCTGCCGGTCGCCGACGACCTGGACTGGCAACCGGTCCGCACCGAACCGCTGGTCGCGCTGCTGCCGCGCCAGCACCCATTGGCGGGTTCGGCCAGCCTGCAGCTGCAGGATCTGGCAGAGGTGCCTTTTGTGCTGTTCGAAAAGGGCTTCCTGCTGAACCGCCACATCATCCAGGCTTGCCAGGCTCGCGGCTTCAGCCCGCGCGAAGTCACCCGCAGTGGGCAACCGGACTTCATCGTCGCGCTGGTCGCGGCGGGTCTGGGCGTGGCCCTGCTGCCACGCATGATCGCCAACGCCCGCCCACGTGCGGACGTCATGATCGTGCCGCTGGATGAGCCGGAGCTGGACTGGAAAATGGTGCTGGCCTGGCGTCGCGGCGGTTATCTGTCCGCCGCCGCGCAGGCCTGGCTGCGGCTGGTGGAGGCGCAGCACAACCAGGCCGATTGATACTTACGCCGTCGACAACTTCGGCGCCCCCTGCAGGCGCTGCGCCACCTGCGCAGCGTCGACCGCACGGTCATACAGGAAACCCTGGCCAATCCGGTAACCGGCCTCGATCAGGATCTGCCGCTGGCTGGCGTTCTCCACCCCCTCGGCAACCAGATCAAGGCGCAAGCTCGGCCCAAGCTTGCCGACCGCTTCGACTATCGCGCGGATCGATGGCTCGGCCACCATGCGGGCGACGAAGCTGCGATCGATCTTGAGCACATCAATCGGGTAATCGCGCAGGTGCGCCAATGAGGAATGCCCGGTGCCAAAATCGTCCAGTGCGATCCGCATGCCGGCCTCCTTCAACAGACCCAGCGCACGGGCAACGAAAGCAGAGCCACGATCGGTCAGTACCTGCTCGGTGATCTCCAGCTCGATCAACACCGGGTCGACGGCAAACCGCTGCAGCTTCTCCAGCAGGATCTCGGCAAAGTCGTCACGGAGGAACTCCACTGGCGCGGCATTGATCGCGATCGGCAGCACCTGCAGGCCCTGCGCCTGCCACGCACGGATATCCGCCAGTACCTGCAGATGCATGGCCTCGGCCAGACGGGAAGCCAGCTCATAGTCGCGAAACGCCTCATCAAGCTGGCAGTCTTCACCGATACCCTTGTCTTCGACGCAAGGCCAACGCAGCAATGCCTCGTAACCGACGACGCGACCATCCTGCAGGTTCACCTTCGGCTGGTAATGCGGCACCACGCCACCGTCGCGCACCAATTGGCGCGCCATCAAGCGTTGATTCGCTGCCTCCTCGGCGATGGCCATCAACCGCCGACTGTACAAACGCACACCACCGCGCCCGTTGGCCTTCAGATCATTCAAGGCGGTGTCGGCTGCTTTCAACAGCTCCGCCGGATCACAGGCATCGCGTGGATACATGGCACAGCCGATACTCATCCCGGTATTGATCACCTGCCCGGCAAAGGTCACCGAGCTTTCCGCCAGCAAGCTGATGCCTTCGGCGACCTGCAGCAACTCCGCCTCACCGGCAATGTGTTCCAGTACCACCGCAAATTCATCGCCACCCAGGCGCGTGACCAGCGTCGTGTCGGAAACGTGCGCCGCAACCCGCCTGGCCAGCACCCGCAGCAGGTGATCGCCAGCCGAATGCCCCAACGTGTCGTTGACGTGCTTGAAGTGATCCAGGTCGATGATCATCAACCCAAGGGTTCCATTGCACTCACGTTGGCGCTGCAAGCTCAGCCGCAGCCTGCGATTGAACGAGCGCCGATTTGGCAAACCGGTCAACTCATCGATTTCGCAGGCGATCCGCAGCCGCCGTTCGGCGTGCTGCTGTCGGCTGACATCACGCGAGACACACAGGATGCCGTTCACCTGTCCTTGCCCGTCAAACATCGGGGTGAGGACGTTGTCCCAGAACTGCGTAAGCGCGCCTTCGCTGCCGGTCTGGCCCGCAAAGCGCGCCGCCCGCCCACCCGCGGCCTGCGCCAATGCTCGCCGTCCCTTGTTGCGAAAAGCCGCAGGCAAAAGATCGGCCCACTGCATTCCGAACGTGCGCTCGTCCTGCGGCAGCCCGAATGCCACGCAGCCGGAGCGATTCATGTGCCGCACCGTGCCGTCGCTGTTTATCACCTGGATGCAGTCCATGCTGGCATCCAGCATCCGGTCCTGCAGATCCAGACTCTGCTCCAGAGAATGACGCAGGCGACGCCTGGCACTGATATCCGTCATTGTTACCGCCTGCAACGGAACCTCCGCAGCGGGGCTCCCCAGGCGCACCTCGAACCAATGTTCGATGCCAGCCTCGTCCTGCAGACGACATTCAAATGCGGGCGCATGTCCATGCAGCAGGAACTCGCGCCAGCCCGCTATCGCCAGCACACGCTCATCGGCATGCACACGCTCAAGCCAATCACGTGAACTTCCCAGCGCCGCATCATTGCCGAAGAACTCACGCCAACGCAGATTGGCCTGCACGGGCACGCCATCGTGAACCATCGCAGCCATCTGCGGCAATGCGTCCAACACTGCCTGCAACTGCACATACAAATCCGTCAATCGCCCCCTCCCTGGTGACGGTTCAACAGCCTCGTCCCAAAGCATTGCACTTCCCCCTGATGCATTGCCTCCACCGATCACGCAGCAACATCATGCAGTACAGCAGGCGTCGCTGAAGTGAAAACCGTGTGTACGCCGTGGCGAAGGAAAACGATTACAGCGCAGTGACACATCGCAATGGTGTCCAACATCCGGTGGCGCATAGAAACGCAAGCGCGCTTGAGGGTCGGCAGGGAATCGTTACGTACAGGGCCAAAAACCACCTAAGCGATTGAAACGCAATGATAATTGCCTTGTCCCGATAGCGCATCTCCCCGTCTATGGGGCCTGTTCAAGGACTTTCGCTGTATAGCTCAGCGGCGCCACTTCCCTATCAAGGTCGAGATGGTAGTCGCCGAAGCGGTTGATGTGGCTGGTCCGATAAGGCGACAGGCCGGCCAGGATCTCGGGCGTCAGTTCAATCCCCTCCTTCCTCATCTCGGCCAAGGTCCGGCTCATGCCTTCCACGTTGTGGAGGATGATCATGTTGG
>NZ_JASCOR010000055.1 GCF_029959445.1 Stenotrophomonas sp. PS02298
GGCGTAAGCCGCGAAGCTGACATTGCCCCAACCTTTGCAAGTTGTGCCATCTGATGACGCCCTTGCTTCGCGGCTTACGCCGCTCCCACAAAGGCAAAAAAGAAACCGATGCCAGAGGACTGGCATCGGTTCCTGATTGAGGCGAACGACTTCCCTCAGTCACCCGGCATCAGTGGTAATCGGGGTAGTCCTTGTGCAGCGCCTTCTGGAAGTCGCGCACTTCGGTTTCCGCGCGGTCCTTGGCCCAGCCGTAGCGCTCCTGCAGGCGACCTGCGAGGTATTCGGCGTTGCCTTCGGCCACTTTCATGTCGTCATCGGTGATGTCGCCCCACTTGGCCTGTACCTTGCCCTTGAGCTGGGTCCACTTGCCGGAAATGATGTCTTTGTTCATTACGCTGCTCCTTCGGGGGATACGCGTTTGATTCGCGTGGGGCCACCTTCGCCCAAGCGCTGTTGGCATCAGGTCCATGTTTCGTTGTTCGCCACTGACCTTGGTGAACATCGCTTCAGCTAGCAAACTCCGCGCATGAAAAAGGCCGGCATTGCCGGCCTCTTCGTTCATCTGGGTGGCGCTACGGGATCAATGCCCCTTGGCAGCACCTTCAACTTTCTCGCCCACCTTCTGCACGTCCTTGCCGGCACCGGCTACCGTGTTGCAACCAGCCAGCACTGCGACCGAGAACAGCGACAACATCATCAGGGCAACCAAACGCTTCATGTGTTTCTCCTGTGGTGGTTCCATCGGTGCGGTCCACAACGGACCGCGTGTTCATCAGCACTTGCCGTCTTTGCAATCCTGCGCCTTGTCCTCGACCTTTTCACCGACCTTCTGCATGTCCTTGCCTGCGCCCGCCACGGTATTGCAGCCGCTGAGCATGCCAACCGAGAACGCGCCCACCAGGGCCAACATCAACAGTCGCTTCATCATTCGTCTCCTCCTCTCTTTCAAGGCAGATGCCGTCGCCGGTAACCGGCGGCAGGCACGTCGTGTGTGAAGACGAATCTGGCGGCTGGGCCGTGTGCTCCGCGTGAAGCCGCGCAGCCCACGTTCATCGATGTCGGCCGATTGTTAATCCCGCATCAGCGTGGATTTGCCAAACAGGCTCTCCACCAGGTCCACGGCCAGCTCAGCGGTGCGGTTCTGGTGGTCGAGCAAGGGGTTCAGTTCGACGATGTCCAGTGAGCCCATCAGCCCGGTGTCGGCGATCATCTCCATCACCAGCTGCGCTTCACGGTAATTCACGCCACCCGGAACCGTGGTGCCAACGCCCGGCGCGATGCTGGGGTCGAGGAAATCCACGTCGAAACTGACATGCAGGTGGGTATTGGCGTCGATGCCATGCAGCGCGGCTTCCATCGTCCGCTTCATCCCGGCTTCGTCGATGTAGCGCATGTCGTAGACATCCACGCGGTGCTGCTTGATCAGGCGCTTCTCTTCCGGGTCGACCGAGCGGATGCCGATCTGGTGCACCTGCCACGGTGCAATCGCCGGGGCGCTGCCGCCGAGGTGGGTAAGGCCTTCCGGGCCGAGGCCACACAGGCAGGCCACCGGCATACCGTGGATGTTGCCTGACGGGGTGACATCGGAGGTATTGAAGTCCGAATGCGCATCCAGCCACAGCACGCGCAACTGCTTGCCCTGCTCACGGCACCAGCGCGCGACCGCGGTGATCGAACCCACGCCCAGGCAATGGTCGCCGCCGAGCATGATCGGCATGCGGCCTTGCTTCAGCTCGGCGTAGCTCGCCTCCATCAGCGCGTGGTTCCAGGCGACTACTTCGTCGAGATGACGGTAGCCCTGCACCGGACCGGTCCACGGATTGCGCGGGCCATCGAGGTTGCCGATATCGCGCACGTCCACGCCGCGTTCGACCAGCGCCTCAGGCAAGCCGGCAATGCGCAGCGCCTCCGGACCCAGCCGCGCACCACGCGCGCCCGCACCCACATCGGTAGGCACGCCAATCAGCGACACCGGACGAAAACCAGCCATACGACCTCCGTTGCAAATGAAATCAGTTTAGCGAGCCGACCCGCATCCGCCTTGCGGCAGCGCAGCAGGCATAGCCGGATTGTGCGCGGCGAAGATGACTTTTATCAGGCAGCGCCGCCGCAGCCGGGCGGATACTCGGCCCGTGAACAAGACCTCACCCATGCCAATCCTCCTTGCCGCCCCGCACCGGCTGTTGTTCTTCATTGGCGTGACCAACCTCGGCCTGGCGATGGGCTGGTGGGCGCTGTGGCTGGCCGGCTTGCAGCTGGGCACTCCCCTGCCCGCGCCCGGCTTGCCGCCGGCCTGGCTGCATGGGCTGTGGATGCAATACCTGGTGCTGCCCAGTTTCATCTTCGGCTTTCTGTTGACCGTATTCCCACGCTGGATGGGATTGCCGGCGCTTCCGCGCTGGCAGTACGCCGGGGTCGGCGGTGGCCTGTTCGGGGCGCAGATCGCGCTGCTTGCGGCCAGCCTCGGCTGGCAACCAGGAATGCGGCTGGCCCTGCTGTTGGCGTTGCTGGGTTGGGCATTCGGCCTGGTCGCACTCGACCGTTTGCTGCTGCAGGAGAAAGGCCGCACCTGGCATGCGTGGTCGTGCTGGTCCGGCTTGCTGCTGGGCTGGATAGGCCTGCTCTGCTTCGCGATTGCTGCCGCAGGCGGTGATGTCCGCTGGCAGGCACTGAGCGTGTCGATCGGCACCTTCGGACTGTTGCTGCCGATCTACACCAGCGTCGCCCACCGCATGTTCCCGTTCTTCGCCGGCAATGTGGTGCCGAGTTATCAGGCATGGCGGCCACCGCAGTGGCTGGCGACCCTGTGGGCGCTGTGCCTGCTGCACCTGCTCGGCGAAGCGCTGCTGCTGCCACTGGTCATGCTGCTGGCCGATGCCGGCCTGCTGCTGTTGTCGCTGTACTCGCTGTGGCGCTGGTGGCCGCGCGGTCCCAAGCCGCCGTTGTTGAGCGTGTTGTTCTACGGGCTGGCATGGTGGCCGTTGGCGATGCTGTTGTATCTGCTGCAGGACATCGCCGGGCTGGCCGGCCATCCCGGCTGGCTGGAGCGCGCGCCGCTGCATGCCTTGGCGATTGGCCTGTTCGGCAGCCTGCTGGTGGCGATGGTCACCCGCGTGACCCAGGGCCATTCCGGGCGTGCGCTGGTGATGCCGGTGGTCGCCTGGATCGCCCTGCTCGGCCTGCAGCTGGTTGCACTGCTACGCATCCTCGCGCCGCTGCTAAGCGACCCTTGGCGCTGGCATGCCGTCGCCGCCGCAGGCTGGCTGCTGGTGCTTGCACCGTGGCTGCTGCGGCTGGCGTGGATCTACTGGCGCCCGCGTGCGGATGGCAAACCGGACTGAGCGCTGCGCTCAGACCTGCACGCGGCCGTCAGCCAGATGCACGACCTGCTGGCCGAACATATCCACATCTTCGGGATCATGGCTGATCAGCAGCAGCGGGATGCCGGTCTGGTCCAACACTGTTTCGAGTTCCTGGCGCAGATGCGCACGCAAGGCGTGGTCAAGTGCAGCGAACGGCTCATCCAGCAGCAGTGCCTGCGGCTTGGTCACCAGTGCACGTGCCAAGGCGGTGCGCTGACGTTGGCCGCCGGAGATCTGCGACGGCAGCAGGTCACCGAGGTGATCGATGCGGAAAGCCTGCAGCCATTGCTCCACCGCATCGACGCGACGTGCGCGCGACGGGTTCAACAAACCCTGCTGCAGGCCGAAGCCCACGTTCTGCCGCACCGTCAAATGCGGGAACAAGGCGTAGTCCTGGAACACATAGCCGATGCGGCGCCGCTGCGGTGACAGGTTGATACCTGCCGCCGCATCAAACAGTGCCTGCCCGTGCATGCGGATCGCACCGGTATCCGGCTGCAGTAACCCGGCAACGGCCTTCAGCGTCAGGCTCTTGCCTGCACCAGACGGACCGAACAACACCACATTGCGCTGTGTGCAACGCAAGGCCGCCTGCAGCTGGAAGTGCTGGCCTGCAGCCTGCAGCTTGCGTTGGATATCCAGCTCAAGCCACATTGCGTGCCCCCTCCTGCCGCCGCCCGACCAATCGCGCGGCAAGCAGCAGCACGCTGATGCAGACCAGCGAGGACAGCAGCACCAAGGCGTTGGCGCGACCGTCATTGCCTGCCTGCACCGCCTCGTAGATGGCGATGGACAAGGTCTGGGTGCGGCCGGGAATGCTGCCAGCGACCATGATGGTGGCGCCGAACTCGCCCATCGCGCGGGCGAACGCCAGCAGCAGGCCGGCAAGAATGCCGCGCCATGCCAGTGGCAAGGTTACCCGGAAGAACAGCGCCAGCTCGGATACGCCCAAGGTACGCGCGGCCTGTTCCAGCTGCCCATCCACATCCTCGAAGGCCGCACGCGCCGGCTTGAACACCAACGGAAACGACGCGACTGCGGCAGCGATCACCGCTGCCTGCCAGGTAAACACAAGATTGATGCCGAAGCTGCTCTCCAGCCATGCGCCGAGCGGGCCCTTGCTGCCGATCAGCACCAGCAGGTAATAGCCGAGCACGGTTGGCGGCAACACCATCGGCAGGGTAAATATCGTGTCCAGCAACTCACGGCCGGGGAAGCGCCGCCGCGCCAACAAGGCACCAAATCCGACACCGAGCACGAGGTTGATCGCGGTCGCCCAGCCGGCCACCTTCAACGACAACCACAGCGCGCTCCAGTCCAGATCCAGCATCAAGGGCTGCCGAAGCCGTGCCTGTGCAGGATGGCCTGGCCCTGCGCCGAGCGCACGAAGGCGATGAAGCGCTTGGCTTCGGCGGCGTTGCGGCTGGTCTTCACCATTGCCAGCGGATAGCTGATGCCACCTGCAACCGGCACCTGGAAGGCGCGCTGTACGCGCTCGCTCATGGCCTGTGCGTCGGTGGCATAGACGAAGCCTGCATCCACTTCACCACGTGCCACATAGTCCAGTGACTGGCGCACGTTCTGGGTGCTGATCATCTTGGCCTGCACTGCCGGCCACACACCGGCCTGCTGCAGCGCACCGCGTGCATAGCGCCCAACCGGCACGCTGTCGGGATTGCCGATGGCAACGCGCTTCACATCGGCTTTGGCCAGCGCCGCCAACGTGGTCGGCTTGTTGCTGGCCTGCGGCGGCACCACCACCCACAGGCTGTTCTGTGCGAATACGTTCTGTGTCGTTGGATCAATAAGACCTTCGGTATTGGCCTGCGTCATCGTGGCCTGGTCGGCCGAGGCCAGCACGTCGACCGGCGCGCCGCGTGCGATCTGCTGCAGCAAGGTGCCGGAGGCGGCGAAGTTCAGATCTACCTTCGTTCCCGGGTTCGCCTTCTCATACGCAGCGGAAATCTCGCGAAAGCTTTCAGTCAGGCTGGAAGCCGCGGAGACCGTCAGATCAGCCGCGCTTGCCGGCAGCGTGACGGCCAGCAACAACAACGCCCACAGCTTGTTCATGCATGCATCCTCGGTTGGGCATCATTCGCTTGCGTCATCGGTGGCCGCCATCAGCGCCAGCCGCTCGGGTTGCAGCAGGATGATCTCGCGCTGCTTCACCGCGATGACTTCCTCGTCACTCAACCGGCGCAATACCCGGCTGGCGGTTTCCGGTGCCATGCGCAGGTAATTGGCGATCTCGGTGCGGGTCATGGTCAGGTTGAAGCGGTGTGCCGAGAAGCCACGCCGCGCGTAGCGGCTGGAGATATCCAGCAGGAACGCGGCCATGCGCTCCTCGGTGCGGTAATTGGCGGCCAGCAGCGCCGCCTTGCCGATCTCAGCACTGAGCAGGCTGAACAGTTTGGCCTGCAGGCCGGGCATGCGGCTGGCCAGCATGCTGATGCGCGGAAACGAGATACGGCACAGATGCACGGTATCCAACGCCACCGCATTGCAGGGATAACGCGATCCGTGGATGGCGTTCAGGCCGATCACTTCGCCAGGCAAGGCGAAGCCCAGCACCTGTTCGTTGCCGAGGCTGTCATCGACAAAGGTCTTGACCATGCCGGCCCGCACCGCAGCGATTGCATCGAAGGGTTCACCCGCGCGGAAGATGTAGTCACCGGCGTGGTACGGCCCAACGTGGTCGACCATCACATGCAGCTCGTTCAGCGCGGTCTTGTCATAACCCTGCGAACTGCAGGCATCGGAGAACGCACAGGTCGTGCAGAAATGCAGCGCGTCACCGTCGCCGGCAGCGGCTGGATTCGGCGTCGCGGTGCCCAGGGGGCCGCGCGGTGGGGGTGTAGGTGACGTCATTCCGTTTTCAAGCAACAGCGGCCAAGGGGCGGAAGCACGCTGCGATCATACGCCACAGCAGCTCACCTTCGTTCTGGATCAACAGCATGTCGCCGTCCCGGCGCAGCCAACCGCGTTCGATGAACATGGCGACGCGGCTCCACGCGTGCTCGAAACAGGCATCGAATGGCTGTGCGTTGCGCCATTCGAAGGCGCGCATGTCCAAAGCGTGGTCGCAGGCCAGGCTCTGCACCACCTCATCGGTCATACGTTCATGCTCGGAAAGAATAAGCCCCGAGGATATTCCTGGCTGCCCAACCACCAGGCAGGCGCGCCAATGGCTCGGCTCCGGCTCGATGCGGCAGATGACATCGCCGATCTGGCTGCAGGCGCCCACACCAATGCCGAGCAGGTCATGGCGCTCGCGGCGCGGCACCCCGAGCAGGTCGCAATGACGCTGGCCATCACCGTTGCGCAGCGGCATTGGCAGGTCCGGCCGCTGGTAGTGGTCACCGCCCAGGGGCAGGTAGCCGCCTGCACGCAGCAACCGCCAGGCCTGCAGCCAGTCCGTTGGCAACGGGTACTCGGGCAGCAAGGCAGGCGACGGCAGGATGATGCGTTCGGGCGCCAGCTCCAGCACACGCTGCAGCCGCTGCAGGAACGACACATCGGCGTAGCACGGCACGCGCAGCTGGTAGTAACACGCGGTGAATCCGGTCTGCTGGGCTTGCGCCAGCATCGCCGGGCCATCGACGCCGGCATGGTCGATCACCGTCATCCGGGTACAGCCGACCTCGCGCAATGCAGCCGGTGCGACATCGCTGGCCGCATCCAGGCGAACTTCCACCTGCGGCCGGGCGATGGTGCACAGCTGCTCCGGCACCGCATCCAACAGGCGGCCCAGCAGGGCGGGGGGCAGATGCTCGACGATGCCGGGCTGCAGCACCATGGCCGCCACTTCGCGGTCGCTGGCCAGCATCCTGGCATGCAGGCGCAGGCATACCAGCAGCGCGTCCAGCACGTTCTCGGCGCGCTCCAGCTCATGCGGGGGTGCGCAGAAGCCCAGCGTCAACGCACGTGGAATCAGATGCTCGTTGCTGGCCTGCATGGCCGCGCGCCAACCCGCCTCGGCGAAGCCGGGGCTCAGCTCCGCCGGCGCCGGGAACAACACGTGCGCGGGTTGCTGCAGCAATGCAACATGCAATGTGGCGTCATCCATCCCGGCGGTCTCTACTGACATGCATCCATCCTCGCGCAGCGACCGCCGGGTTTCACTGATCTGGATCAAGCCCGCCGCTGTTTCTCCGCGGCGGCGGCGTCGATGGCTTCGGGCAGGTCGGTCTCACGATCGAGCTGCGGGAAGTTGCGACGCTCCATCCGACGGATGGCGAAGTGCATCCACGCCAGCGCAATGCTGACCAGCACGAACAGCAGCATGAAGCAGCTGCTCCAGATGCCGAGCGCATCATTCAAGGCGCCAAACACGATGGGCAGGATGAAGCCGCCAAGGCCGCCGATCATGCCGACCACGCCGCCCACCGAACCCACGTGCTGGGGGTAGTAGACAGGGATGTGCTTGTAGACCGCGGCCTTGCCCAGCGACATGAAGAAGCCGAGCACGAACACCAGCACGGTGAACAGAGTCACGCTGATCGCCAGGTGGAAGCTGATCTCGCCGTGTATGCCCTGCACGATGTAGCGGGTATCCGGATAGGCCAGGATGAAGGTACAGATCACCGACACCCCCAGCGTCCAGTACATCACCCGCCGTGCACCGATGCGGTCGGACATCCAGCCGCCCACCACCCGGAACAGGCTGGCCGGGATCGAGTAACACGCAGCCAGCACGCCGGCCGTGCCCACGTCCATGCCGTAGGCGCCGACCAGGTAGTGCGGCAGCCACAGTGCCAGCGCGACGAAGCCGCCAAACACGAAGAAGTAGTACAGCGAGAAGCGCCACACCTGCAGGTTCTTCAGCGGCGCCATCTGCTCGGCGAAGGACATCGGCTTGACGCCACTGCGACGGCGGTCTTCCAGCGAAGGATCTTCCTTGCTGAACAGATAGAACAGGATGGCGGTGACCGCCAGGCCGACGGCCCACAGCTTGGCCACCATCATCCAACCCGACGCCACCATCACCAGCGGCGCCAGCAGCTTGGTAACCGCTGAACCGATATTGCCGGCACCGAAGATGCCCAAGGCGGTGCCCTGCTTCTCCGCCGGGAACCACTTGGACACATAGGTGACGCCGACCGAGAAGTTGCCGCCGGCGATGCCGACGAACAGCGCTGCCAACAGGAACTGCGGGTAGGTCTGCGCGTAAGTCAGCAGCCATGTCGCGACTGCACCGCACAGCATCACCAGGGTCATCACCTTGCGCCCGCCGAACTGGTCGGACCAGATGCCGAGGAAGACGCGGATCACCGAACCGGTCAATACCGGGGTGGCGATCAGCAGGCCGAACTGGGTGTCGTTCAGACCCAACTGCTCGCTGATCTGGATGCCGATGATGGCGAAGATCATCCACACCGCGAAACACACGGTGAAGGCGAAGGTACTCAGCCACAACGCACGTTGCTGCTCGCCGCTGCTGATGTTCTGCAAATTCTGGCTCATTGCCGCTCCTGGGGGATTACGTCTTACTCAGCCTGTGCTTCGATGTCTTCCAGCCCACGCACCGGGTAACGCTCGCGCAGTTCGAGCAGGAACTGCTGCACGTCGCGCTGGCGCACCTGCAATTCGAGGTAATCGCTGATCTGCGGCTGCACCTGCTCGAAGGTGAGCGCCGTGCCGGCTTCCAGCGCATCGATGCTGACCACGTGGTAGCCCCAGCGCGATTCCACCGGGAAACCCGCCAAGCCCTGCCGCAGGCGGAACACCTGGCGATCAAACTCGGGCGTGGTCTGGCCGCGTTGCAGCCAGCCCAGATCGCCGCCTTCACTGCTGGACCGGCACTGCGAGTGCCGCGCGGCCAGATCGGCGAACAGATGCGGCTGTTCCAGCAGTTCGGCAATCAGCTTCTCGGCCTGGGTGCGTGCCTTCAGCCGACCGGCGATATCGTCGGCCGGTGCCGCCAGCAGGATGTGGTGCACACGGATACGGTCGGGCGAGCGGAAGCGCTCGGGGTTCTGCGCGAAATAGCGCTGGCAGTCGTCCTCGCTGGGTACGCGGTCTTCCAGCATCTGTTCGATCAGTTGCTGGATGCGCGCTTCCTCGCTGGTCTCCTGGCCAACGCCGGGGGCATCGGCCAGGCCAAGCCGTTCGGCTTCCAGCCGCAGCAGTTCGCGTACCACCAGCGCACGCGCCGCATCGGCACGCGACTGCTCCGGGCGCATCGCCCGGTGGTATTGCATCTCGCGGGCGATGTCGGCCTCGCTGATCGGCGTGTCCTGCACGTACAGGCTGCACGGCGCCGGTTGGCCGAGGCTGCGCGGACCGTCATCGGCATCGTGATGGTGGCCGGCCTCGGCCGGCACCGGTGTCTTTGAGTCGATGACGGTGATCGGGAGAATGCGTGGCAGGCTGCCCATGAGTTACTCCCGCGGACCGTAGCGCAGCGTGGCCTGGCGACGACGCACCACCTGGTACGGACGCCACAGGTAGCTGATCGGCACGCTCCACACATGTACCAGGCGGGTGAACGGTGCGATCAGTACCAGCGTCAGGCCGAGGAAGATGTGCGCCTTGTAGACCCAATGCACGCCTTCGACGTAATCGGCGGCACCGGCACGGAAGGTGACGATGTGCTGCGCCCACTCGGCCAGCATCACCATCACCCCGCCATCGAGATGGCCGGCGGAGACCTTGATGCTGTACAGGCCAAGGCAGAGCTGGGCGAACAGCAGCACCAGTACCAGCGTGTCACCGAAGCTGCCGATCGCACGTACCCGCGCATTGGTCAGGCGACGCACCAGCAGGATGGTGATGCCGACGAAGCACAGCGCGCCGAAGAAGCCGCCAACCACCATCGCCAGCAACTGCTTCTGCGAGGAAGTGATGAAGGGCTCGTACAGCGCATGCGGGGTCAGCAGGCCGACGAAGTGGCCGCCGAGGATGGCGATGATGCCGATGTGGAAACAGTTGCTGCCAAAGCGCATGCCGCGGTCAGACAGCAACTGGGTGGAGCCGGTACGCCAGCTGTACATCGCCTTGTCGTAACGCGCCCAGCTGCCGATCAACAGCACCGCCACCGCGATGTAGGGATAGAACTGGAAGGCGAATTGATTGAGGTAATTCATGGCTGGATCTCCCGCGGCTGCGCGCGTGCCGGTGAACGATGGGGTGGATCGCAATCCTGCGAAGGTGCATCGGCGCCAAAGCGCACTGCTTCCTCTTCCCACAGGCGGTCCATGGCTTCGACGGTGTCGTCGCGCACTTCTTCGCTGGCGCGTTGCCGCAGCACGGCCAGGTTGACCTTGCCCTCGCCCGCCTCGACCAGGATCTCCAGCAGCACCGCATGCGGCAGCTGCCGCTCGGCGGCACGGGCGGCGAGCATGCCGGCGATGTGGCCGATGTGGTGCAGCCAGTCCTTTGCCTCGGCCTGAGGCCGATGCGATAGGTATTCCAGCAGCAGCGGCAGGTAGTCCGGCAGCTCTCGCGCATCCAGCTCGAAACCGTTCTTGCGATAGGCGTCGATCAGGTCGACCATGGCCTGGCCACGGTCACGCGATTCGCCGTGGATGTGTTCGAACACCAGCAGGCTCATCGAGCGGCCACGGTCGAAGGTGGCCAGCCAGCGGTCCTGTGCGTCCAGCGGGTCGGTGGCAAGCAGGTCACGGACGAAGGTCTGCAACTGCCTGCGACGGGCCGGCGACAGCGCCGGATCATCGCAGGCCTCGAGCAGCTCCTCGCCATGCTGCCAAAGCTCGTCACGCGGATAGTCCAGCAACACGCCAATCAGCTTGAGCACACTCATTTCACCACCTCATGCCGGTGCTGGCGGTTGGGATGCACCGCGAACGTGGTGCTCTTGCGCTGGGTGAACAGATCGGCCGGGCTGTCGCCGTTGCAGCCATTGCCGAAGGTGAAGCCGCAGCCGCCACGTTCGCCGAAGGCGTCGTTGGCGTACTCGCGGTGCGCGGTCGGGATGACGAAGCGATCCTCGTAGTTGGCGATGGCCAGGTAGCGGTACATCTCCTCCACCTGCCTCGGGGTCAAACCGACCTGTTCGAGCACACGCATGTCTTCCACACCATCCACGTTCTTGCCACGGCGCCAGGCACGCATCGCCATCAAACACTCAAGTGCGCGGATGACTGGCGCTTCGTCACCTGCCGTCAGCAGGTTGGCCAGGTAACGCACCGGGATGCGCAGCGAGGCGATGTCCGGCAGCTCGCCGCTCATGCCGACGTGGCCACGCTCGGCCGCCGACTGGATCGGCGACAACGGCGGCACGTACCAGACCATCGGCAAGGTGCGGTATTCCGGGTGCAGCGGCAGCGCCAGCTTCCAGTCGATGGCCAGCTTGTAGACCGGCGACTGCTTGGCCGATTCCAGCCAGCTGTCGGGAATGCCTTCAGCACGCGCGGCCTCGATCACCGCCGGGTCGAACGGGTCAAGGAAGATGTCCAGGTGCGACTGGTACAAGTCCTTCTCCGCTGCCACCGACGCGGCTTCGGCAATGCGGTCGGCGTCGTACAGCATCACCCCGAGGTAGCGGATGCGGCCCACACAGGTTTCCGAACACACGGTGGGCTCGCCCATCTCGATGCGCGGGTAGCAGAAGATGCACTTCTCGGACTTGCCGCTCTTCCAGTTGTAATAGATCTTCTTGTACGGGCAGGCCGATACGCACATGCGCCAACCACGGCACTTGTCCTGGTCGATCAGCACAATGCCGTCTTCCTCGCGCTTGTAGATCGCGCCCGAGGGACAGGCCGAAACGCAGGCCGGGTTGAGGCAGTGCTCGCACAGCCGCGGCAGGTACATCATGAAAGTCTTTTCGAAGGCGCCGTAGATCTCCTTCTGCACCTTGTCGAAGTTGTAATCACGCGAGCGCTTGGAGAACTCGCTGCCGAGGATTTCCTCCCAGTTCGGGCCCCACTCGATCTTCTCCATGCGCTGGCCGGTCAGCAGCGAGCGTGGACGCGCGGTCGGCTGGTGCTTCAGCTCAGGCGCGTCATGCAGGTGCTGGTAATCGAAGTCGAACGGCTCGTAGTAGTCGTCGATCTGCGGCAGGTCGGGGTTGGAGAAGATCTTGGCCAGCATGCGCCAGCGGCCACCGGCGCGCGGCACCAGCTTGCCGCTGCCGTTGCGCACCCAACCGCCGTTCCACTTTTCCTGGTTTTCCCATTCCTTGGGATAACCGATGCCGGGCTTGGTCTCGACGTTGTTGAACCAGGCGTACTCCACGCCTTCGCGCGAGGTCCACACGTTCTTGCAGGTGATCGAGCAGGTGTGGCAGCCGATGCACTTGTCCAGGTTCAACACCATCGCAATCTGGGCACGTACTTTCATCACACCACCTCCCGTGCGGCGCCCGAGGCATTCGAGTTTGATTGCTCGTCATCCAGCCAATCGATCTTGTCCATCTTGCGCACGATCACGAACTCATCGCGGTTGGTACCGCAGGTACCGTAGTAGTTGAAGCCCCAGGCCAGCTGCGCGTAGCCGCCGATCATGTGGGTGGGCTTGAGCACGATGCGGGTCACCGAGTTGTGGATGCCGCCGCGGGTGCCGGAGATCTCCGAACCCGGCACGTTGATGATGCGTTCCTGGGCGTGGTACATCATCGCCATGCCCGGCATCACGCGCTGGCTGACCACCGCACGCGCGGCGATCGCACCGTTGACGTTGAACAGCTCGATCCAGTCGTTGTCCTCGATGCCGGCATTGCGTGCATCGTCCTCGCTCAACCAGACGATGGGACCGCCACGCGACAGGGTCTGCATGATCAGGTTGTCGCTGTAGGTGCTGTGGATGCCCCACTTCTGGTGCGGGGTGATCCAGTTCAGCACGATCTCCTTGTTGCCGTTCTGGCGCTTGTTGAGCAGCGGCTCCACCGTGCGTGTATTGACCGGTGGCCGGTAGCTCATGAAGGCCTCACCGAAGTCGATCATCCACTCGTGGTCCTGGTAGAACTGCTGGCGGCCAGTCACCGTGCGCCACGGAATCAGCTCGTGCACATTGGTGTAGCCGGCGTTGTAGCTGACGTTGTCGTCTTCCAGCCCGGACCAGATCGGCGAGGAAATGATCTTGCGCGGCTGCGCCTGGATATCACGGAAGCGGATCGCCTCGTGTTCCTTGCCCAACGCCAGATGCGTATGCTCGCGGCCGGTGAACGTGCCCAGCGACTCCCAGGCCTTGACCGCGACATGGCCATTGGTTTCCGGTGCCAGGTGCAGGATCACTTCGCAAGCGTCGATGGCGGTATCAATCGCCGGCCGGCCCTGGCTGATGCCTTCGTCCAGCACGGTGTGGTTGAGCTTGCCGAGGAATTCCACCTCGTGCTTGGTATCCCAGCTCATGCCCTTGCCGCCGTTGCCGAGCTTGTCCAGCAACGGGCCCAGCGAGGTGAACTTGCGGTAGAGGTTGGGGTAGTCGCGTTCGACCACCGCCATGCTCGGCATGGTCTTGCCGGGGATGGCTTCGCACTGGCCCTTCTTCCAGTCGGCGACGCCGAACGGCATGCCCAGTTCGTTGGGCGTGTCGTGCAGGGTCGGCACCAGCACCAGGTCCTTCTCGACACCGAGCACGCCCGGTGCCATGTCGCTGAGCGTGCGTGCGACGCCCTTGAAGATTTCCCAATCGCTGCGTGATTCCCAGGCCGGGTCCACCGCCTTGGACAGCGGATGGATGAAGGGATGCATGTCCGAGGTGTTGAGGTCGTCCTTCTCGTACCAGGTGGCGGTTGGCAGCACGATGTCCGAGTACAGCGCGGTGGTGCACATGCGGAAGTCCAGCGTCACCAGCAGGTCGAGCTTGCCTTCCGGGGCTTCGTCATGCCACTTCACGTCCTCGGGCTTGACCGCGCCCATCTCACCAAGATCCTTGCCCTGCAGGCCATGACGCGTGCCGAGCAGATGCCGCAGCATGTACTCGTGGCCCTTGCCGGAGGAACCGAGCAGGTTGGAGCGCCAGATGAACATCATGCGCGGGTGGTTCTGCGCCGCATCCGGATCGGCGAAGGCGAAGTCCAGCGAGCCGTCCTTGAACTTGGACAGCGCGTAGTCGGCCGGTGCGACGCCAGCCTGCTCGGCTTCGCGCACCAGTTGCAGCGGATTGCGGTCCAGCTGCGGTGCACTCGGCAACCAGCCCATGCGCACTGCGCGCAGGTTGAGGTCGGCCAGGCTGCCGCTGTACTTGGAGGCATCGGCCAGCGGCGACAGCAGTTCGTCCACCTGCAGCTTCTCGTAACGCCACTGCCCGGTGTTGAAGTAGAAGAACGAGGTACCGTTCATCTGCCGCGGCGGGCGGCTCCAGTCCAGACCGAAGGCCAGCGGCTGCCAGCCGGTCTGCGGGCGCAGCTTTTCCTGGCCCACGTAATGCGCCCAGCCACCACCGGTCTGGCCCACGCAGCCACACATGACCAGCATGTTGATCAGGCCGCGGTAATTCATGTCGTTGTGGAACCAGTGGTTCATGCCGGCGCCGACGATGATCATGCTGCGACCATGGGTCTTGTCGGCGGTGCGGGCGAACTCACGGGCGATCTCGATCACCTCGGCGCGTGACACGCCGGTGATGCGCTCCTGCCAGGCCGGCGTACCCGGCACGTTGTCATCGAAGCTCTTGGCGACATTGCCGCCGCCGAAGCCGCGATCAACGCCGTACTGCGCCAGCAGCAGGTCATAGACCGTGGCCACCAGCGCTTCGCCACCATCAGCCAGCTGCAGGCGGCGCAGCGGGATATTGCGCTCCAGCACTTCCTCGGCCGGTGCGGCGGTCCAGCCGTCGCTCTCGATGCCGCCGAAGTATGGGAAGCTCACCGCCTCGATGCCATCGTGGATATCGGCCAGGCTCAGGCGCAGGCGCGTGTCATGGCCATCGCTGGCCTTTTCCTCGATGTTCCACTTGCCCTTCTCGCCCCAGCGGAAGCCGACCGAGCCATTCGGCACGGTGATGTCGCCGCTGTTCTCGTCGAACGCCAGCGTCTTCCATTCGGGATTGTTGCTTTCACCCAGCCCACCGAGCTCGCTGGCGCGCAGGAAGTGGCCCGGCACCAAGCGGCCATCGGCGCGGCGCTCGATGCGCACCAGCATCGGCATGTCCGAATACTGGCGGCAGTAGTCCTGGAAGTATTGCGAGGGCGTGTCGACGTGGAACTCGCGCAGGATCACGTGGCCGAAGGCGAATGCCAGTGCGGCATCGGTACCCTGCTTGGGATGCAGCCAATGGTCGGTGAGCTTGGCCAGCTCCGAGTAGTCGGGGCAGATCGACACCGTCTTGGTGCCGTTGTATCGGGCCTCGGTGAAGAAGTGCGCATCCGGCGTACGCGTCTGCGGCACGTTCGAGCCCCAGGCGATGATGTAGCGGCTGTTGTACCAGTCGGCTGATTCCGGCACGTCGGTCTGCTCGCCCCACACCTGCGGCGAGGCCGGCGGAAGATCGCAATACCAATCGTAGAAGGACAGGCAGGCGCCACCGAGCAGCGACAGATAGCGCGCACCGGCCGCATAGGACACCATCGACATTGCCGGAATCGGCGAGAAGCCAACGATACGGTCCGGGCCGTATTCCTTGGTGGTGTAGAGGTTGGAGGCGGCGATGATCTCGTTGGCCTCGTCCCAGTTCAGGCGCACGAAACCGCCCATGCCGCGCCGACGCTTGTACTCACGCGACTTGGCCGGGTCCTGCACGATGCTGGCCCAGGCCTCGACCGGCGACAGGGTCTTGCGGGCCTGCCGCCACATGCGCAGCAGCGTGCCGCGGATCAGCGGGTACTTGAGCCGGTTGGCGCTGTACAGGTACCAGGAATAGCTGGCACCACGCGGGCAGCCACGTGGCTCGTGATTGGGCAAGTCCGGGCGGGTGCGCGGGTAGTCGGTCTGCTGGGTTTCCCAGGTGACCAGGCCGTTCTTGACGTAGATCTTCCAGCTGCAGGAGCCAGTGCAGTTCACGCCGTGAGTGGAACGTACGATTTTGTCGTATTGCCAGCGCGCGCGATAACTGTTTTCCCAGTCCCGCCCTTCGCTCTTGCTGAACCCATGGCCATCGGCGAAGGGTTGTGGATCACGCTTGAAGAACTGCAAGCGATCAAGGAAATAGCTCATGGTGAATCTCCGTTCGCAAACTGCTGCATCGTGGCTGTGTGTTGCATCTGGCTGCGGTGCATTGCCTTCTCAGCAGGGGGTTTCAGCCCCGCGCCGGTAGTACCACCACCAGGTAACCGCCAGGCAGGTGATGTAGAACGCAATGAAGCCGTACAGCGCCATATCGGGGCTGCCGGTCAAGGTGATGGAGGAGCCGTAGCTCTTGGGGATGAAGAAACCGCCGTAGGCACCGATGGCACCGGAGAAGCCGACAACGGCGGCGGACTCGATGCTGGCCTGATGGGCAGCGGCCTTCTTGCCTTCGGCGCCTTCATTGGCCGACAGACGCTCGTGCAGGGTGCGGAAAATCACCGGGATCATCCGGAAGGTGGTGCCATTGCCGATGCCGCTGAGCACGAACAAGGCCATGAACGAGAGCAGGAAGCCGACGAAGCTGCCGCCCTGGCCATTGCTGGGCAGGAAGTGCAGAACACCGAACACGGCTGCGATCATCAGCGCGAACACCCAGAAGGTCAGCCGTGCGCCGCCCCAGCGATCCGCCATGCTGCCGCCCACCGAGCGCATCAGCGCGCCCAGCAGCGGGCCGATGAAGGCGTAGGCCAGTGGATTCACATCCGGGAACTGGCTCTTGACCAGCATCGGGAAGCCGGCGGAAAAACCGATATAGGAACCGAAGGTGCCGATGTACAACCAGCACATCAGCCAGTTGTGCTTGCGGCGGAAGATCACCGCCTGCTCGGAGAACGAGGAGCGGGCGCTGGTCAGGTCATTCATGCCGAACCAGGCGGCGATCGCGAAGAAGGCGATGAACGGCACCCAGATGAAACCGGCGTTCTGCACGAACAGGGGGGCGCCGCCGTCGGCCACCGCCTGCGGAGCGCCGCCCATCGCGCCAAACACGCCGACGCTGATGACCAACGGCACCACCGCCTGCGATACCGATACGCCGACATTGCCCAGACCTGCATTCAAACCCAGCGCCATGCCCTGGCGCTGCTTGGGATAGAAGAAGGAGATGTTGGACATCGACGAGGAGAAGTTGGCGCCACCGAAGCCACAGAGGATGGCAATCAGCACGAACACCCAATACGGCGTGGCCGGGTTCTGCACTGCGAAGCCCAGCCACAAGGTTGGCAACAGCAAGGATGCCGTCGACAGCGCGGTCCAGCGGCGGCCGCCGAAGATCGGGATGACGAAGGAGTAGAAGATGCGCAGCGTCGCGCCGGACAGGCTGGGCAGGGCCACCAGCCAGAACAGCTGGTCAGTGGTGAAGGCGAAACCGATCTTGGGCAGGCTGATGGTCACTGCCGAGAACAGCACCCACACCGAGAACGCCAGCAACAGCGCCGGAATCGATATCACCAGGTTGCGGGTGGCGACCTTCTTGCCGGTGCGTTCCCAGTAATCGGGATCCTCCGGCCTCCAATCGCTGATGACGCGACCGGGACCGGCATTGCTCTGCTTTACGACATCCCGACTGGCACTCATGCATGGCTCCAAGGCTGTGTGATACGGCGCTGGCTTGCTGTGCGGTTGCTTGCCCAGTCGCCACGGCGTCATTAGGCCCGGCGCCCCCTGGGGCAGTCTTGATCTTGATCAATCCAATGGCGCTCTCGCGCCACCTACCTGACAAATATCAACTGATGCTTACGGCGTCGGACGAATTGCGGCGCTGCACGCCGCGTTGGCGCACGCTGTCACGCACATCCACATCGAACTGAAGCTGCAGTGGCAGTGCCTGCGTTGGCAGCACGAAGCTCAAGCCGTCACGGCATGGCAGACGTGCCTGCAGCGCCAACACCTCTTCACGCGGCAACGTGATCATCAATGCGTGGGTATCGCCATCCAGCAGCGCCTCCGCCGTGTCGTGCAGCTGCAAGCGCTGCGACAGGGCTCCGGGCGTGCCAAGCCAGGTCTGGTTCTCCAGCACCTCGCCAGCGAGCAGGCGTGCCAGCTCGCTTTCATCAATGCGCAGCCGTAGCGACTGCGACTGGATCTGGACTTTCATGACGCAACTTCCTCCCATTGGCGGGGGGTATTGCAGTTCACAAGGCGGGCGGCGGCACCGGCTGGCAATGGCAGTTCCAGACCACCGAGGCGGCGTTGGAACATCCGTAGCGAGCGTGGCCCGTCTGTACCCGTGACCATTTCAAACAGCAGACTGCGGCATGTGCCGTCGATGTTCAAGTACATCGGTACCGGTTCTTCTGAATACGTCACACAAGGCGCCGTGCCTGCCTCGCGCAGCTGTCGCAGCAATGTCACATCAAGCAGCGGCATATCCACCGGTACCACCCAAGCCGGTCCATCGGCCAGGGTTTCCACCACGCTGTGGAGGCCACCCAGCGGGCCACAACGCAGCACCGCATCGGGCACCGAATCGAAGCCCGGATAGTCGCCACTCACCTTCACCGGCTGGGCACCAAGCGCGCGCAGCAGCGCGCAGCTGTGTTCGAGCAGCGAGCTCCCGCGCCAACGCAGCAGCGCCTTGTCCTGGCCCATGCGGCTGGACAGTCCGCCGGCCAGCACGATGCCGGCGACCGGCGCTGGTTCAATGCGAGTGGTCGTGGACATGCCCATCGATATGCGCGTGCTCGGTGTCGGGTTGGCACAGGCTGCAGCCCTCACTCCACTCGCTGTCGCCATTCTGGTAATGCTCCTGCTTCCAGATCGGCGAGCGGTGCTTCACCCCTTCGATCAACTGCCGGCAGGCGCGGAAGGCTTCGTCACGGTGCGGACTTCCCGCAGCGACGACCACGGCGACGTCGCCCACCGCCAGCCGACCCTTGGCATGCGCCACATAGAGCTTGATGCGGGGGCCGAAGTCGGCGGTGATTTCGTCAATCTGCCGCTGGAACTCGTTCAAGACCAGCGGCTCGAACAAGTCATAGGTGATACCCAACACCGGCCTGCCCTGGTTCAGATCACGCACCTTGCCGATGAAGACATCGATGCCACCGAAGCCTGGATCGGACACGGCTGCGATGCCTTCACCCGGATCAATCGCCGCGTCGGCACGGTCCACCACTTTCCATACACTTTCGAAGCTCATTTCAGCCTCCACTTACCGGTGGCAGGATGGCCACCCGCCCGTCGCGGGGCAGCACATCGTTGTCGCGCAACACGCGTTGTTCATCGGCAAATGCCGAGTAATCGACCAGGCCTGCCCGGAACTGCGGAAAACGCTGTTGCAGCAGCGCGCGCAACGCCCTGCGCAGGTCGATGACCTGCCCGCCTTCGACCGGCACGCGGATCTCGCGCTGCGGGTCCAGCTCCGAAAATGCGCCAAACAGCTGCACCACTATCTCTTTCATGACATCTCCTGCGGGCTGAGCTGCACCGGCTCGCGGTGGCCCCAGCCCTGTACACGTACCAGACTGCCGGCCGTGGCCAGATCGTCGTCACCCTCCAGCACCACCCACGCATTGGCGCGCAGCATGGTCTTGAGACGGAATGATTCCTGCCCGGCCAGCACACTCACTCGCAACTGCCCGCTGGCATCGGCCTGCACGCGCGCGCGCGCATGGAAGCGCAGGCCCGGCGGCTTGCGCACGTCGGCCTGCAATGGCAGCTGCAGAACGGTCTCTTCGGCCAGACCCAGCATCTTTCGTAGCACCGGCTCAACGAAGAAGCGCAGCCCAACCGCAGCGGAAATCGGGTTTCCCGGCAGGCCGAAGTACAAGGCGCCGTCGGCAAGGCGCGCGAACAGCAGCGGCTTGCCCGGGCGGATCGCGACCTTGTGGAAGATGATCTCGGCACCGCGTGCACGCAGCGCATCGGGAATGAAATCGTAGCGCCCCTGCGACACCGCGCCGGTGCTCAATACCACACGTGCACCGGCGGCCAAGGCCGCATCCAGCGCGGCATAAAAAGCGGCAACGTCATCACTGACCACGCCGTTCCAGACCACATCAGCACCCGCAGCACGCAGGCGGCTGACCAGGAACGGGCGATTGCTGTCGCGTATCTGTCCGGACTGCAGTTCCGCCGTCGCATCGCTGATCAGTTCTTTGCCGGTACTGATCACCGCAACCTGCGGCTGATGCTGTACCTGCACGGTGGCAACGCCGAGTGCATGCAGCAAGGTCATCGCATTGACGTCCAGCAGCGCTCCCGCAGCCAGCACGGTTTCGCCCAGTTCCACGTCCTGACCGCGAAGGCGAACGTGCTGGCCGGGCTTCACTGTTGCCTGCAGGCGCACCCGCGCAGGACGGCCATCCACGGCCTCCAGCACCTCGACCTGTTCAATCGGCACCACGCTGTCCAGACCGGACGGCATGCGTGCGCCGGTCATGATTTCCCAGGCCTGCGTGGAATCGCCGTCTGCAGCAGCGGTATCGCCTGCGGCCTGCCAACCCTGCACCTGCAGCACGGTGCCCGCTGGCACCGGTTGCCCGTTCGCGCACAGCGCGAAGCCATCCATCGCGGCGTTGTCGAACGGCGGCAGGTCCTGCGCGCTGTTTGACGGTGCAGCCAGTATCCGGTCGGCGGCAGTATCGATGGGCACCTGTTCGCTGCGCGCTGCCGGTGCAGCCATCAGTAACTGCTGCAGCGCCTGCGCATAACTGATCATGCGTGCGAGCCCCCATCCATCATCGCCAAGGCATGGCCGAGCACAGGGGTGAGGATATTCATGCATTGCGCGGCGGCACGTGGGCTGCCTGGCAGGGCGATGACCAGCAGATCACCCAGCTGCACCACTTCAGCACGGCTCAACCAGGCCATCGGAGTGTGCTGGGCACTGAGCCCGCGCAGCATCTGCGCCAGTCCCGGTACCGGGCGTCCACCCAATGCCTGCAAGGCCTCGGGCGTCAGATCACGCGGGCCCAGGCCAGTACCACCAGTGCACAGGCAGAGGCGCACACCGTCCGCGGCCAGCGCGCGTAGGCGCGCGACCAGCGGTTCGATGCCGTCGGCCAATACTTCACTGCTGACCACATCGCCGCCCAAGGCCTGCAGGCCCTGGACCAGCACCGGCCCGGACTCGTCGACGTAATCGCCGCGGCTTGCGCGGTCACTGAGGGTGATCACCGCACAGCGCGCCGCGCCCAAGGTCTTGGGCGGACGCGGGCGGAAACGTTCGAGTTCGCCTGCATCCATGCCCTGCGGGTGCGTCCACACGCCGCTCTTGCCGCCTTCCTTGAACAGCAGGCGGATACCACTGATTTCCAATGCCGGCTCGACCGGTTTGCTCAAGTCATACAAGGTCAGCAGGGCTGCATTGACGCCGGCCAGGGCTTCCATCTCGACGCCGGTACGCGCTTCGCTGGCGCACTCGCACCAGACCCGGATCGCCTGCCGTTCCGGCACCGGCGCGCAATAGACGCGCACCAGCTCCAACGGCAACGGATGGCACATCGGCATCAATGCCGAGGCCATTTTGGCCCCTTGCAGGCCGGCAATCTCGGCCATTACCAGCGCGTCGCCCTTGGGCAGGCGCCGCTCGACGATCAACGGGTAGGCAATCGGCCCGGCGATCAGCTCACCGACCGCCACCGCGCGGCGGCGGGTGATGCGTTTGTCACGTACATCGGCCATGTGGAATGCCGCACTTATCTGCCCACTCATTGCGTGTTTCATCCTCCAATCGAGGCCAGGTGCGGGGTAAGCCCGGTCTGGCCGAAATGCAATCCATGCCCGGCTGCCTTGAGCCCAAGCTGGGTGGTGATGCGCGCCAGCAGCGCGTCCTGGTCGTCGTCGGACTGCAGCAGCGGGCGCAGCGCCACGCCGAAGTCACCGAACAGGCACAGGCGCAGATCGCCGCGCGCGGTGACCCGCAGGCGGTTGCAGCCTTTGCAGAAGTCCTTTGAATACGGGGCGATGATGCCAACGCTGCCGCGATGCTCGGGATGGCTGAACTCACGTGCCGGGCCGGCATCGGCAGCGCGCTTGCGCTCACTCCAGCCGGCAGCCAGCAGCTGTTCGATGACCACATCGGCACGCAGGTGATGGCGCTCGTAATACTCGCGGTTGTCGCCGGTGCGCATCAGCTCGATGAAACGCACGCTGATGGGGCGCTCGCGCAGGAATTCCATCCACGCCGGCAGCTCGTCATCGTTGACGCCGCGCAGCAGCACCGCATTGAGCTTGATCGACTGCAGGCCCAGGGCCTGCGCGAGGTTGAGGCCCTGCATGATCTCGGGCAGGCGGTCGTGGCCGGTGATGGCATGGAAACGCTCGCGCTGCAGGCTGTCCATGCTGACGTTGAGCGCGGTCAGGCCAGCGCGGTGCCAGCCCGGCAGGTGCCGTGGCAGCAGGCAGCCGTTGGTGGTGATGGCCACCTTGCGGATGCCCGGCACCTTCGCCACGGTGGCGATGATCTGCGGCAGGTCCTTGCGCAGGCTTGGCTCGCCGCCGGTCAGGCGGATCTTGTGCATGCCCAACGCGGCAAACCCGCGCACCAGTCGCTCGATCTCATCCACCGCCATGAACTGCGGGCGGCCGTCGGCCTGGTAACCATCGGGCAGGCAATAGCTGCAACGGAAGTTGCAGGCCTCGGTCAGCGACAGACGCAGGTATGGAAAACTGCGACCGAAGCCGTCGGTGAGTTGGCTCATGGCTGTTTCACCTTCTGACTCCACGTTTGCACGCTCGCCCGGCATGCCGGGATACCCTCACCTTCGTTGACAGGCTGTCAGCCTACGCGGGGCATTGCGACGATGGCATGACTTAAATCAATCCGGACCTCCGCCAGACCTTGCCCGGCTGTGGCAGCATGGCCACTCAATGGCTTCCTCCTTGTGAAAACGATCATGATGCTGAGTGATTTCGGCGATTTACTGCGTGCCTCGCTGGAGCAGACCGAGCCACAACGCCTGTTGTTCGTATTCGTCAAAGCCGACCTGCCTGAATCTCCAACCGCCGATCAACATGCGCGCCATGACAGCGGCGAAGGTGGCACCCTGAGCCCGGTGCTGTGCGTGGACAAGGCGCCACAGGAAATCGCCTCGTTTGCTGCACTTGCCGCCGAGTCCGCAAAGACCGGCCTGGCATGGGATCTGGTATTCGTTGCCTCGCTGGATGGCCGCGCCGGCATCGCTCCCTCCAGTGATGAAGCCGCGCAGCCACTGCGCCTGATGGTCAATGCCGTCAACGACGGCCAGATCAGCCGCTTCGCCGCGTTTGACCGCGACGGCGCGCCGGTGCAGTTCTACTAGCACCCAGCCTGGCCCGCTTGCGACCCGGTCAGGTCGCAAGCTGCAGCAACAGGAAGAAGATCACCAGCACGGTGTTCAAGCCCCACGCCACGGTGAGCCCGCGTGCGGCCAAGCCATAGTTGGGGTTGTGCGCGCTGGGCGCGGCCCGCCACACCGTGGGAATTATCCATCCGGTGTAGAGCAGCAATACGGCGAACAGGCCGAGCAGCAGGCTGGTCCTGCCTTGCATCAGCGCCCATAGCGCCGCGGCCCATAACAGGTTGCTGGGAATCACCCCCTGCAGCCAGAACACACGCCACAAATGCGAGGGCGGCGACTTGTCGCCCGGGGTACTCATCGAACCGACAGCAGTCATGATCGGGACTCCTGAGTTGCGCAGCACTGTACCCGAGCTTGCACCGGCCAAGCGGCCGGGTCAAATCCGCTGGCAATCCTTGCATTGAATGCTATCGCCCTGCGTGATCATCCGGCTCGCCGAGCTTGCACACAGCAAGCCCTCTGGATGTCGCTCCGCCAGGTTCATGGGCAGCGCTCGTCTGCAGCACCTGGCAACGCATCTTCAATCCGCATCGTCCAGCAGGCAGCGCACCAGCTTCTCGACCAGACGGCTTACCTGTTCTCGGTCGACCTCCGCCCCCACCGCACCGCGCACCATCACGCCGTTGAAGATCGCAGAGATCATGTTCATCCGCAGCTCCACCTCGGCCGCGTCCATCCCCGCTGGCAGGCCGACCCGATTGGACAGCGCCATGAACTCGCCGGTCACCACCTTGTCCGATTGGCGCAGGATGCGGCGGATGGCCGGGTTGCGTGCGGCTTCGGCGGCCAGCTCCAATTGCAGCTCCAGGTAGGACGGGTCCAGGCAGCGGTCCACCGAATCGCTGGTCTGCCGTGCAACACGGGTTGCCAGGCTGCCGCCGCTTTCGTCTTCCTGCAGCTTGCGGGCCAGCTCGGAGAGGTTCTGTTCCTCGCGCTTGGCGATGGCCTCGACGATGGCTTCCTTGTTCTCGAAGTAGTGGTAGATGTGCCCCGGGCTCATCCCGGCCGCCTTCGAGATCTTGGCGATGCTGGTGCCGTGGAATCCATTGCGCCGGAAACAGGCGCTGGCCGCGTCCAGCACTTGCTGGCGGCGCGCCTCGCCCTTTTCCTGTCCCATCGGAGCGCTGCTGCTCGCATTCATGAAGTGAACCTGGAAGTGTCTGGGTCGGATTGATGCATGACCGCGGGCATGCACTGTAGTACGATCATTCTAACTAGAACGATCATTCTAGTTTTGATCGGAAGCACGGACGGCCCCCAGCCTCCGAGCCGAGCACAACGGAGCACACCCATGACCACCCTGCTGAAAGACATTGCAGTGCTGTTCGACGCCAGCGAATCCGGTCAACAGATCCTGGATACGGCAAGCCGGCTTGCCGGCGGCCATGCCTCGCATCTGATCGGCATCACCGCACTGGCCCAGCAACCAGCCACCCTGCAGGCAGGTTTTGCCAAGGGTGAGGCACTGCATGAAGTGATCGTCCGCCACCAGTCGGTGATGGCCGCGCGTGCGCTTCAACTCGGGCAGAACTTGAACGATGCATTGAGTCGTCACGCCGTGAGTGGCGAGCTGCGGGTGATCTCGCATGCAGAATCCAGCAGTGAGTCCTCTCTCCACGCCCTGTATTGCGACCTGCTGGTGGTCAGCCACCCGAACATCCCGGCCTCACCACTGACCTGGTCCGCACCGCAGATCCTGCAGCAATCCGGCATACCCATCCTGATCGTGCCGCGTGATTGGGCGGACAAACCCATCGGGAAGAAGGTACTGGTCGCATGGAACGGCAGCCGGCAATCACGCCGCGCCATTGCCGATGCGATGCCGATGCTCATCAAGGCCGAAGAAGTCACCTTGCTGATCATCGATGCAGAGCGCAACGCCGAGCTGCACGGCGACGAACCGGGCGCCGACATGGCCGCCTATCTCGCCCGCCATCACGTGAGAGTTGATCTGCAGCGCGTCACCTCCGCAGGTGTTCCCATCGCCGAGGTGATCGTTGCGCATGCACAGGACGCGCAGTGCGATATGGTCGTGTTTGGTGCGTATAGCCGCCCAAAACTCAGTGAAGCGCTGTTCGGCGGCGTGACCCGGACCCTGCTGGCGGAGGTTCCAGTCCCGCTGTTCGTTTCACAGTAGCTGCAACGATCACGTCCCTGCATCGAACAACGGCTGGGCGCACACGATCAAGCGGATGCGTCAGGCCAAACCAATCTCCTGCTGACTCTCCTTCAGCGGGGATGCCTCCCGGTCTCTCCCCCGACCGTGGAGTCCTGCAGTCCCTTGGACTGCGCGAATGTCGCGATGACGTCCGCGCCGGGAGGCGGTAGAGCTCCGCCTCCCGGCTTTTTACGGATGACGATGGAAAACGAAAGCGCATTCTGCGAGGACAACACTTCATTCGCTCCAGTATCCAAGCTGCGCCATGACATAAGTTCCGGCGATATCTGGAAACGCACGCGCAAACCGCGATTCAAGGCATGGGAGTGCATCGCGGCACGCGCAAGAGAACAACACCCGCACAGTGTCATACGTAACCTTTCTGCCTAAACGAACACGGAATGAATCAGCCGTAAATCCGCGACAAACCGTCTCATATACGCAAATACATCGCGGCTTTCCCACTCGTAGAATCGAAGTGCCGAGGACATCGCGGCAGTATCGCTACCACCACACAGGTAGCAAGGCGAACTATCCCGTTTGAGTAACCTGCAACAGGAAACATCAATGAACGTCCGCGAACTCCTGCAGTCAAAGAAACAAACCGTAGTCACCATCGATGTGGAAGACACCATTGGCGCTGCCGCGCACAAGATGAGCGCGCACAAGATCGCTGCGTTGGTGGTGATGAAAGACGACGCACCGGTAAGCATCATTTCCGAGAAAGACATCGTGCGCAGCCTTGCCGATGATGGCCCGCAGGCAGGACGCCGCGTCATTTCCACCCTTCCCTCCACCGGATTGGAAGGCATCGCACCCGAGGCAAGCCTCAAGCAGGCCATGGCATTGATGACCTACTCGCGCCACCGCCACCTGATGGTGACCGAAGGTTCGAAGCTGGTCGGCATCCTCAGCCTCGGCGATATCGTCAAGAACCTGCTCAGCGAACTGGAACTCGAGAAAGCAGTGCTGCAGGACATCTACACCGCCGCACACTGAACCACGAAGACGTGCTCAAGCTGACCCTGTGGGAGCAAACCGGGGTCAGAGTGGGGTTTCGTGTCGAAACCCCCC
>NZ_JASCOR010000056.1 GCF_029959445.1 Stenotrophomonas sp. PS02298
CCCCGAACCACTTCATAGGCTCCCCCTCTGTGAACGTGCCCCAGCGCAGATATGCCATGCCCCCGATGACCTGTCAGTAGCCACCCTGCGATGTCAATCATTATTCCCGAGATTTGCTGGGCAAACGACAGTTTCAACAAATCATGGGTTACTGCCATTGACGGCCTTCCGATACTGCATCCCATCGCGATGACATCGGGTCAGCCGGGGACGCCCGGCTCCCATCACCTCACGAATCAAGGAGCAGTAAACATGAGTACCAACGAGACGGACACCACGAAGGTTGCGGTTGTCCACGAACTAGTCCGCCCGATGCTGTTCGCCGTGATGTTCGACCTGCTGGACTGGAAGGGTTCGCCCGAGCGTGTCGTGTCCGCGTGGCAGACGCTGGGCGAGAGCCTAGATGACTACGAGCCAGGGGAGCGCGAGTTCGCCGACAACCTAGGCAGCGCGGTGTGGAGCGATCTGGACCATGCGACAGCGGTGCACGGCCTAGAGGACCGAAGCGAGATCGAATGGTACGACCACTACATCAGGCTGGCCCACGCCTACGGCGCCGACGAATGGCCGCTGGCCTCGCTCGTGGACTACCTACAGATCTTCGAGGGGATCGAGCGTGAAAAGGCCGAAGCGATGGCAAGGAGTTCGTGGGAGAGCGCGCGACTGCGCTACGCAACGTTCAAGTCTTCGCAGTTCGCCAAGGCTGCCTGCACCACCGAAACCAACATCTAGGAGAAAGACACCATGGCAAACGCCAACAACATCACCAAGCGCGTCTACGAGAATGTCATGAACTCCCACCTGTACCAGATCGAGCTGGTCGGCCTGGAGTTGGAGCACGCATCGGGCGTCCGCGCGATCGCCGCCGACACGGCGATGCGGGAGCACGGCGGCCGCGAACACTTCGACGCAGACCTCTTGCTCGAGGCAGTTGACGATCTGGTCGGCAACGACCGTCTGTTCGAGTCCTACGACAGCGAGGCCACCTCGAACCATACTGACTTCGCCCTCGGCTACGGTCTCCCTTTCGAGTCGCTCGACGCCTACCTCGACCTGCGCGAACTGTTCGGCAAGGAGTGGCTCATGCTGACGATGATGGAGTACGCCAAGCGGCTGGCCGAAGGAGAGCTGCGCGGCGCCAGCATGTTGCAGGCGACGGAGCCGGTGAGGCGCGCCCGTGAGGAGTTCGAGCGGGCATGCGCGACGGAGTTCGAGTGCTACTTGGACCCAGTGAAGCTGCGTATAGCTGCGGCAATGGCCGCGGCGAATATCCAACCATCGCTGTGAAGCAAAAAGGCCACCCGACTGGGTGGCCTTTTCACATCAAGTGGTGCCGGAAATAGGAATCGAACCTACGACCTCATCATTACGAATGACGCGCTCTACCAACTGAGCTATTCCGGCGGAAACCTGAAACTTGTTCAAACCGTGTCCGTGCTGCCTTGCCATCGGACCGCTGGCGGCCCTAAGGCCATGAATCTTAAGCCATCTGCCGCCGTCACCGCGACTACCGCGTCGCGATTACGAATGCGCCGCTCTACCAACTGAGCTATTCCGGCGAAGGCGCGAATTGTAGATGAAGGCCTGCGGAAAGGTCAATCCACCAACTCTCTCCGCAAAGAACGCGGAAGGGAACGAAGCGGTAGGCAACCTCGCAGGAAAGAGGTTCCCGTGCCAGATCAAACCGCACATCACCACACCGCCTGCCGCAGGTCCTGCACAATGACCCAATATCGTCGAACCACGCTTCAACCATATCGGAGTGCACTGAATCAAGTGCTGAAGCCGCAGACGCGCCAACGACCTGGAGCAATCCAATCAGGAGAACCTCCACGACAGGAGCTCAGCTCACTGACGCGCGGCTGAAAGAGCTCAGATTCAATTAACGCCCCAAACACTGGCGTAGCCAATGAAGTTTCTCAACTCCAATCCTGCAAAACCCCATGCAAGAGAAGCGACGAAATCCGCAATATGAAAACCGGCGAGGGGGCAGCTGCCAGCAATGTTTCCGGCCACGCCCCAGCATTTTATGCGTCCACAACAAGACTTGCAATGTCCCATCAGGGCGTCAAGCTGGACTTCCATGCATTTATGGAGCCACGCAACCGGACATAAAAATGACATGCCCGACTATCTATGTCTCGCATTTTGCGAATCATCCAAGACAACCATTTAAGCGACTGAACCATGCGGCACCGCGTCATTGAACTTAGTATTCCGTGCCTATAACCTCGACCAAGTCGGTCGCATGCATGGGAGTACAGCAAGCAGGGGAAGCCGGTGCGTAAAGAATTTAAGTTCAAGGACACCGCGCCAAGCGCTTTTCCGTCACTCCTGCTTCTTTCGAAAAAGACACACAGTACGTTTTTCGCACCTGCAGCTCGCAATCGACCGCGGCCTCGCAAAAAACGCGCACGGCGCTATAAGCTGACGTTGCACCCCCGTCATCCATAGCGGTTGACGGAGGAAGCCGTTGCTTCCAAGGACGCAGTACTGACGACGGAGAAAATTGTGAGAACAGGCAATTTTGGTATCGCGCTGGCAATGGCCATCGGCGTCACGGGCGTGTTCTCAGGAACCGTATCTGCACAAGCAGGGCCACCTCGAACAACTAGCCAATTTGGCATTTCCTACGAAAGCAAGCTGGCGACAATGGGAGAGTTCAAGCCTTTGGACAATTCCATGTTTGGTGATCAGATCAACCTGTTCACTGGTGAAATGCGGTTTGTACAAACAGACATCGATTTGCCTGGCAACAACAGTCTGCCAATGCGCGTCACACGAAGCTACTCGCCAGGCGCCAAGACCCTCGACTTGAGCCAGTTCGCGGACTGGGACTTGGAGATTCCGTATATTGCCGGAACATACGGAAAAAGCGGTTGGGTCTCAACGGCAGGCCCCCGTTGCTCGGTTCCAAGAAACGACATCATGAAGGCCAGCCCTCCTTCCGAGTATGTTCTGGCGGACGGCGGCTCCAACGTTGGTTTCGCTTTCGATCCGCATTTTTATTGGTCCGGCAACTCCCTGCACCTGCCAGCAGAAGGAACAAGCCGAATGATGGTGCTAGCGCCAGAAACGAAGGCACCAAACGACGGTCGCGCCTACTACTGGTCCACGGCAAGCCGCTGGATGTTCTCTTGTCTACCCTCCACTTCCAATGGCCACCCCGGCGAAGGGTTCATGGCTCACTCCCCCGACGGCACTCGCTATTGGTTCGACCGGATTGTGTCCTCTTCCGCCGGCACCATGGAGTCTTGGTACGGAGTTGATGTATATCAATACGTCAGCAGGATGCAGCTGCTGAACTACAGAGCGCTTCCCTCCCGAATGGAAGATCGCCATGGAAATTCCGTCACATTCGCCTACTTCAACGACAAACCCTTCCTTGTTCAATCCATGACCGCGAGTGATGGCCGCTCGATTGTGTTTCGACGGAATGGCACAGCCGGCATTGACGTGGATGCGGGAGGCAGAACCTGGTCTTACCGCTACGCAAACGTAACGGGGCAGCGCCCAAAACTGGAGGCTGCCGTATTGCCCGACGGCTCAAGCTGGAGTTTCAACATGGGCCCAGTCTACGGCAACCCTCTAAACGGATGGCGAAACTGCGCCGACTATGTACCCGGCCTAGGACCAGGATCAACTTTTAGCATCACCCACCCCGCAGGTGCCACCGGGACATTCTCGTTGAACAATCGCCTTCATGGTCGTACTGGAGCCCGCAATACCTGCCGCCCGTATGCTGCGTCGTTCTTTCCAGTCGAATCGCATATCCTCCAGGTCCTGTCGGTCGACCGTAAGGTGATCTCCGGGCCAGGCCTATCTACCCTTTCCTGGGACTACCGCTATAGTCCTCTAGCAGCCAGCCTGGATACCGGTCAACACATCGCCTGCCAGACCACGCCCTGCCCAGAAACGCGTGATGTCACCGTAACCCGTGAGAACGGCGCCTGGGACAAATATACCTTCAGCCAAAAATTCGGCGATTTGGAGGGGAAGAAGCTACGAGAGGAGCATGCCAGTACTACCGGAGTAGTCAGTCGCACCGACTACCAGTACCAGCGCACCTCGAGTGGCAGCTATGCGCGGGCGGGAGCGGACCCATGCTGGGTCTGCTCGAAGGAAGAGGAGATGCCAAAGCCACTCTCCAGAAGAGTCATCCAGCAGGACGGGCGGACTTTCACGCTGCAGGTGGAGCAGTTCGACGCGTTTGCACGCCCCATCCGCGTGGTCAGGTCGAGTTCTCCATAGGCTTCGTAGCGATCGGAATTGTCGGCACCCGGCCGGCGATGAACACAGGGAACAGTTGTTCGGAGATCTTCCATGGTGCGTCAGTCATGCGGTGTGCGGTTTGAAAGGCTTTTGTCCGCAATAGCAGCTCTTCTAACAGCGATCGTCCCTTCTATACCAGCGGCCCATGCCCAGAGCGGCTCGTTGATCGAGACGATCAGCTATCACGATAACGAAGGCAGATGGATCCTCGGTCAGGTTGAAAGCGTCACAACCAACGGCGTGACCTCAGAGCAGACCACGTTCGACCCCGTATCCGCGCTGCCACTGCAAATGCGGCAATTCGGAAAATTGACCCAGTCGCTGAGCTACAACCTCGACGGGACCGTGGCTTCGACCAAGGATGGTAACGGTAACGCTACTGTCTACAGTGCGTGGAAATTCGGTATCCCGCAGTCGATCGCTTACGCCGATGGCACGGCAAGCAGCGCTATCGTCGATTTGCGTGGATTGATCACCCAGGTCACCGATCGGAATGGCTACGCCACCTCCTATAGCTACGACAACATGGGAAGGCTGACCGGCGTGCAATACCCGATCGACGACACGGTGGCTTGGAACTCCATCAGCAAAAGCTTCGCCCAGATCGCAGCGGCTGAATACGGCATCCCGGCAGGCCACTGGCGCCAGACAGCGACCGTTGGAGCATCCACCACAAATACGTATTACGACGCCATGTGGCGTCCGCTGTTGATAGCCGAATACGACACAGGGAATATCGCTGGAACCGCGCGCTTCCGTGGATTTGAATACGACCACGATGGACGCGAGGTATTTGCCTCCTACCCAACCAGCACCAGCAATCCCGACAAAGGTGTATGGACGTCCTACGATGCCCTTGGACGACAGGTGTCCCAGTCTCAGGATTCCGAGCAAGGACTCTTGACCACAACGATGAGCTATCTCGGTGATGCCGCCGGCAGTCTCACGCTCTTGCGCAATCCACGTGGCGGCGAAACACGGACGTGGCACCAAGTCTTTGACGAGCCAAGCTACAACCGCCCGATTCGTATCGCTGAACCAGAGGGTGTAGTAACCACTATCGCTCGCGATGCATTTGGCAAGCCGAGCTCCATCATTCGCGCAAACACAGATGGCTCCATTCAAGTGGCGCGCAACTACACCTACAACAGCTTCCACGAGCTATGCCGTAGCGTCGAGCCTGAAACCAACGCGACCCTGATGGGTTACGATGGAGCGGGCAACTTGCGTTGGAGCGCCGCAGGACTACCCGCGGCAACGGGTTGCGAAGGTGAAGGGGTCTCCGCAGTGGTCGCGGCACGCCGAATCGACCGCACCTATGACAATCGAAATCGCTTGCGCACAATCGCGTTTCCCGACGGCAAAGGAAATCAAGGCTGGACATACACCGCTGACGGAAAGGTCAGCAGAATCGTCACTCAAAATGGCAGCACTGCTGCGGAAGTGACCAACACGTATGTGTACAACAAGCGTCGACTACTGACCGGGGAGTCCATTGAACAGATAGGTCTTCCGACGCTATCCATGGGCTACAGCTATGACGCCAACGCCGCAGTCGCAGGAGTTCGGTACCCCAGCGGTTTGTTTGTTGATTACGCCCCCAACGCACTCGGCCAGCCCACTCGCGTTGGCACTTATGCCATTGGCGTGTCTTACCACCCAAATGGCGGCGTAAGCAGCTTCACCTATGGCAACGGCATCATCCATTCCATGCAGCAGAATGGACGGCAGTTGCCAGTGAGAGTCGTGGATGGCTCAGTGCTAGACAACAGTTACAGCTATGACGCCAATGCCAACGTTACACAAATAACTGATGGATTAGCAGCCTCACGCTCGCGCACGTTGACCTACGATGGTCGAGACCGACTGATCAAGGCAGTTTCACCAGCATTTGGTGGCAATGGAGAACAGTCATACAGCTATGACGCACTGGACAACCTACGGTCCTCTACCCTGCCAGGCATCAAGGACCATACTTATTGGTACGACGCCAGCAATCGCCTGACCAACGTACTCAACAGCGGTGCGGGAACCGTAATTGGCATGTCGTACGACGCACAGGGCAATCTTGCCAACAGAAACGGACAGGCATACCTGTTCGATTTTGGAAATCGTCTGCGCGATGCCAGTGGCGCTGAAAGCTACCGCTACGATGGCTGGGGTCGCCGCCTGCTGCAGCAGGCCGGTACAGGCACGATCGTTTCAATGTACAGCCGCGATGGTGTGCTGCGCAGGCGGGACAACGAGCGCAACGCAAGCAGCTTGGAATATATCTATCTGAATAGCAGCCTGATCGCACTGGTCGCTACCTCGACGGCCCCACTCCCACCCGGCATCACCGTGCCCTCTCAAAGCAGCAACGGAAGCTACGTTGTTAGCTGGACAAGCGTAGCGTCAGCCAATCGTTACGAACTACAGGAACAGACAGGCGGTGGTGCGTGGTCGAACATCTACTCAGGCCCGGCTTTATCCAGCAGTCTGAGCAATAAGAGTGGCGGAACCTATTCATACCGCGCCCGCGCTTGTCGCAACACTCCTTGTGGCAACTGGAGCACAGTCGCCAGCGTCGCGGTACTGTCTGCTCCCGCATCTGGCCCGGTGATAAGCGCCCCAAGCCTCTCTATCAACGGCGACTACACTGTGAGCTGGAACCCGATAGCGGCAGCAACAGCGTACCGATTGGAAGAGAGCACGAATGGCGGTGCGTGGAGTGAAGTTCAGTCCAGCGCGGTGACTTCGCGATCATTCAGTGGCAGACCGGATGGCAGCTATGCGTACCGTGTACGTGCGTGCAACGCTGCGGGTTGCGGCGTGACCAGCGCCACCGCGACCGTACAAACCCTGCGCATCCCCAGCGGAATCTCTACCCTTTCCGCGCCGGCACTATCGACGAACGGCAGCTACGGTGTCAGTTGGTCAGCCGTTTCCAGCGCCACAACGTATCGCCTCGAAGAAAGTGCGGGGGGCGCCGCTTGGGCACTGGTTCACAATGCCGCTGCCAATTCCATCTCTTTCGCGCAACGGCCAGATGGCAGCTATGCTTATCGCGTCACCGCCTGCAACAGCAGTGGCTGTGGTGGTGCAAGTGCGACAGCTGTTGTCCGCGTCGTTCGCCCGCCAAGTTCAGCACCTACGATCAGCGCCCCAAGCATATCCTCCGATGGCAACTTCACCGTCAGTTGGAGCGCCACCGGAGGGGCAACAATCTATCGTCTTTCCGAAAGCAGCAACGGCACCGCTTGGAGTGAGATCCAAGCATCATCCTCCACGGCGATGCTTCGCTCAGGCAAGGCCGACGGCACGCACTCCTATCGTCTCGTCGCATGCAACGACGGTGGCTGTGGACCCCAGAGCGCACAGGCCAACGTGCTGGTTGTGCGTCCACCACTGGCCGTTGCGCTCAGCGCGCCGGGGCAATCCACCAATGGGGCCTATACGGTTACCTGGAATGGGGCGGAGCGCGCAAGCAACTACGTTCTGGAAGAGAGCACTAATGGCGGAGGATGGGTGGCTATCCAGAACTCTTCCGCAACCGCGCTCGCTATTTCAGGCAAAGCGGATGGCAGTTACGCCTACCGCGTAGCGGCTTGCAACCAAGGAGGTTGCAGTGGCTACAGCGCTGTCGCAACCGTGTCGGTTGTCATCGCTCCTGCAGTCCCAACGGGATTGACCGCGCGGTTTGTAGTAGTGAGCCCATCCCCTCCTTGGCAAGCACGCTACTTCCTTAGCTGGAACCCTGTCGCGGGCGCTACTTCCTACGAAGTGTCCGGCCGAGTTAACTACTCTGGAACCGCGACGTCTGTACAGCTGAACTACACCGGATCTCCCCAAGGAGCCAGTTTCGTAGTGAGGGCCTGCAGGTCAGGGGCGTGTTCCGCATGGTCCGCACCGGTGGTCGCCAATGGGGGTTGATATGAAAATCGATATTGGACCAAGTCGGGCACAGCACAAGCTGTGGGGCACTGCTTTGGCAGTTCTGTGCGGGTGCGCACTGTCGATTAGTGCCCTTGCTCAGAGCACCGTTCAGTACATCCACACCGATGCCCTCGGTTCACCTATCGCTATTACTGATTCCGCAGGAAGTTTGGTCGAGCAGAGTGCATTCGACCCCTATGGCCAAAGCCTGGGTCAAGTTCCGATGGATGCCCCAGGCTTTACCGGCCACGTGTCGGATTCCGCCACATCACTAACCTACATGGAGCAGCGTTACTATGATCCGCAAATCGGCAGATTTCTGTCTGTTGATCCAGTGACTGCCTATAGCGACCCCGTTGACGCATTTAATCGCTACTGGTACGCGAACAATAATCCATATCGATTCACTGATCCTGATGGCAGAGCTTCGAAGGACGAGCTAAAGCCGCCTCCACCACCCGTGCAGAATATGGATAAAATCACGGTGACCGCTACTAGGCCTTCGTCGGAATCTGGCCCAAGCTTCTTTCAATTGACAACTTTCGCTGGATTGCGCCGAGACATGTCTGTACCGCAAGCGGTGCAGGCTGGCGAGCTTACAAGAACAGTTACATTACCTGCCATGATTGTGACGGCCTCCCCCCCTGCCGCGGCCCTAGCGGGAAGCGCGACGCCTGTAGTCAGCGAGACGGCCGTGGCAGTCACAGCTTCAGCCATTAAATCGAAGAATCTTAGAGAGACGGTATATTATACGTGCATCGCGATTGGCGTATGCAATGGAACTAGGCCACCTGGTCAGCGACTGGATCAACAAAAAAGGTTGCAAGAGTTGAGAGAGGGGGCTATTAGAGAAAGCCGTCAGCGGAGAGAGCAAGACGCATTCCCATGAAAATCGACAATGAATATACCTACAGCAAGGCAATCGCACTTTTGACCAAGGGCATGGCAAAAGAAGCGCTGGTCATCGCGGAGAGCCTTGTGCGATCCTCAAATGAATCTGATCGCCTTGATGGGTATATGTCCATGGGGGCAATTTATGAGGAGGGGGGGAGGGGCGTCCCCCCTGATTTTTCATTAGCAACTAAAGCATATAGGAAGGCCGCAGCAATAGAACCCAGCGAGATAACTTTTTTAAATGTCGCCCGCACGCAATTATTGTCAGGACAATATCAAGATTGCCTTCGAAGTCTGAATGCCGCAAGCACTTACGGCAAAAGTCCAGAACTACTACTTGGATATGCAAGATATTATGAAATCAATGGTGACGAAGATTTCCTAAAGGCACTTGACTTCTACTATCTAGCCGCACTTCGCGGGCGTTTTGCAGGATTTTTCGGTTATTCTCGCGTGGCCAGGTTGACGGGAAAGAAGTGGAAAGCAATGTGGGCAGATTTTCTTCGGATACTGCTTGGACCATTGATTTGGCTTATTTTTGGATCAAAGGCAAGATATCAGTTTTGAAGTATCTTGAGAGTAGGACGCTAACTTGATGTTGCCTGCTCGCAAGTTTGAGGGCGCCAGCAAGGTTCCCGATGCTATTCAATCGAACTGATCGTAGAAAAATCCTTCGCCATCATAAGAAATCTAGAAAAAACGTAGACCGATCGCTCGCAGCGCATCGGACCAGTTGCCGCTCAGCCACGACTGTTAAAAATCAACATCGATCGAATCTCGATAAACAGACTCGTAACCCACATAGGGCATCGGCTGTGCCATCAGAGCAGCCCTCTCCAACGCTCGTCGCGCATTCAAATCCAAGTCACACTCAGCAGAAACCGCGCTTTTCACCGCTCCACCTGGAGATTGAAACAGCGTCAAACGGCAGTTCTTCCTCGAACCCTCGTGCGGCCATTGCTTTGAGATAGCGTCACGTAACGCGGCCAAATAAGCGGCGCGCAGCCCTTCCTGCTGTCCTCCACCAAGGCCTGCCCCATTCTGACTGGAGGGGGTATCAGCTGAAGGCATCTGCGACACTTCCAATCCCGCTACGGCCGACTCTTCTGCCAATGCAGAACTTCCTATTTCAACAGGCTCGACCTCGTCAATCGCATCAACTGTATGCTCCTGCAGAGCATTTTCCGACACCACATCTACAGCAACCTTCGCCAAGGGCTCAACAGGCGAAGTCACTCTTTCGATTCGCTGACGAAACTCATCCCCCGCAAGAAAATTCGTACTGGTCCGTGCAGATCCCACTCCTTTACCTAACGATCCCGAGTCTCCGTTTCCCATCAAGGGGGGGACGAAAAAAATCCACCCAAACAACAGTGCATGCAGCGCCACAGAAATCGACAACGCCAAAATCCGGTCAGAGAACGCTACATTTCCGTTCGACACAGGGAACTTGAGCATGAACCAAGTGTAACGACGAACCGATCCAACTGCATGTTCTGCACGTAGATCAGACCGCCGGAAGCCGTTTCGCAGATCCAATTGCATCCCGACGATGTCACTTGAAAGTCCACGCCTACTCTCCTGAATAGGGAGCACGCATACGCAGCCAAGCATGCCAAACCTATTAGTGCAAATTCCTTGAAGGAAAAGTCGAGCACCAAGCGGGGTTTAGCGATTGAAAACTGCAGGCACTAAGAAGTCGTGACGCCTACCGCCCCAACCGCCGCGCCGCAGCCAACCGATACGCCTGCAACCGCGCATGCAACATCGGGTCGCCGGCAAAGCCTATCCCCGCCGGCAGCAGCGCCGGGTCGAACACGGTTCTGCGCTGGCTGGCCTGCTGCGGCAGCCGCCGCTCCAGCCAGATATGGCCCAGCGCGAACGATGGTGTAGCCGGGTCCCAGCTGCGGGTGATGTCGGCCGGGTCCTCGCCTTCGGGCACCGGGGTGAACAGCAGGGCGAAGACGACGCTGCCTTTGGACAGTTCCCCGCGCAGGCGCTTGTCCAGGTAATCCGGACCGTCCGGCGGCGCGCGAGCGACGTAAGGTTTGGTCGCGCGCACGCTGAGGCGACCGATGCGCGCATGTCCGTCCGGGGCGATCAGCCGGTAGGCGTGCAGCATGTGGTAATCCAAAGCACTGAAGCTGCTGGTCATTGCGCCCGCACGCAATTCCTCGAAGTGCGCGACAGCCGGGCAACCGGCCATCTGTGCGACCAGCATCGCTGGCACGCGCTCGCGCTGATTCACGGCATTCAAGAAAGCGAGAAACGCTTCGGGGTCACTGGCCGGAAAGCCTTCAAGCGAATGACCAACCAGCACCATCGCCGCCTTGTTGCCGATCCGCAGCGCGAGTCCGCGCGGTTCGCCCGCAGGGCTGCGCTGGTCGATATGTGGATTTGCCCCGGAGCTTGAGAACCGCGCCAGGACACGCAGGTCCTCGCCGCCGAATACCGCCGCCATGCAGAACTGCGGTGCCGTTGCGGTGGCCCGGAAGTGGCCTTCCACCAGCAGGCCACGCGCGTGATTCACCCGGCCACCGGCCGCTATCTTTGCCCCGGCCTGCAGGGCAGCAAACAACGCCTGCGACATGTCTGTCGCCATCGCCGTGTCCTCCCACCGCACCACCGTGGCAGCAAACAGCAGCTCGCGAAGATGCGGCGCTGGTCAGCGCTCGCCCAAGCCTGGGCGCAGCGCGATGTGTTTGTATTCCAGAAAATCCTCCAAGGCGGCCAATCCATTGAGCCGCCCGAGCCCTGACTGCTTGAAACCACCCTCCTCCGTGCCGTCAAACACCCGCGCCCAGTCGTTGATCCACACCGAGCCCGCATCAAGCGCTTCAGCCACGCGCAGCGCGCGATCAACATCGCGCGTCCATACACTGGCCGCCAATCCATACTCGCTGTCGTTGGCCAGGCGAATCGCCTGCGCCTCATCGCTGAAGCGTTGAATGGTGAGCACTGGACCGAAGGTTTCCTGCTGGATGATGTCCAGCGCGTTGTCGAATACTTCCAGCAGGGCCGGACGGAAGAACGCGCCCTTGCGCAGCGGGCCGCTGGTGATGGGCCCACCGCGTTCAACCACCACCGCACCGTAACTGATCGCCTCTTGCACCACCGCTTCAACCCGCTGCACATTGGCGCGGTCGATCAATGGCCCCATGTCACTGCTTGGGTCGGCCGCAGGCCCGACCTTGACCATGTGCAGGCGCGCGCCCATGCCATCGCGCACTGCGTCATAGATGCGGTCGTGCACCAGCAGCCGTGACCCCGTCATGCAGAACTGGCCACTGAATACCGTCAGTGCTTTTTCAATCACCGGCAGCACCTGGCCCAGATCAGCATCCTCGAACAGGATCATCGGTGTCTTGCCACCCAGCTCCATGCCGAAACGCTTGAGATGTTTCGCGCCGCTGCTGCTGATGGCACGGCCGGTGCGTGTGGAACCGGTGAAGCTGACCACCGGCACCTGAGGTGCATCCACCAGGTAGCTGGAACCTTCCGGGCCGCTTTCGAAAAACAGGTTGATCACACCGCGTGGTAGTGATTCGGCCTCGGCCATGATCCTGGCCATGGTGCTGGCGGTCTGCGCCACCTGCGACGGCAACTTGATCACCACGGTACAACCAGCCGCCAGTGCCGGCGCCAACGAACGGATGGTCAGCACTACCGGTGAATTCCAGGGCGCGATCACCGCGGCCACTCCCATTGGTTGGCGCAGGACCATCGACAGCCGCCCCGGTTTGGGCCGCAGGGCACGGCCTGCTTCCAGCATCGCCGTCGCTGCCGAATAGCGCAGCTTGCTCGGCACCATGTCCAGTTCGAACGCAGCCTCGGCAGCGATCTTGCCATTCTCCAACGACAGGATCTCCGCCAACCGGGAGCGATTGCGCTCAAACGCCTGCGCCAGCTGCTCCAGCACCCGCGCACGCAGCTCATGGTCATGAGCCCACATCGTCTGCTGGAACGCCTGCGATGCGGCAGACACCGCAGCCATCGCCGCCGCACGGCCATTATCCGGGTAGCTGCCGATCACCTCATAGGTAGCAGGGTTGATCGAATCCTTGAGCACACCATCAAAGCGCGGAATGCCGTTGATCCAGTTGGCCGCGCGCCGCAAATGCTCCGGGGACCTGGTTGCACCGTTCATGGAACCTCCAGACGTTGACTACTCATGACCCGCAGACCGCTGCCGGTGACGCAGCCAGTAGCGACGCAACTCGGATACCAGAGCCTCCACCAATGGCGCGCTGATGTTGACCACGATCGGCACGATGACCAGCGTCGACCCCAGCACCCGCAGCGGCAACGGCCACTGCCTTAAATACGGGCCGAGCACACTCAATACCGTCAGCACGGTCGGATAGACTGCCAGCCAGACCAGCGCGGTACGCTTCAAACGCGGTGCGAGTTCGGTGCGCCACATCAGCCGTTCGCATCCCGCATCCATTGGCTGATACGCTCAGCCAACATGATCACCGTTGGGTTGGTTGCCACGCAGGGCACATCCGGGAACGCCGAGGCGTCGGCAACGCGCAGACCATCAATGCCGCGCACACGCCCTTGGTAATCGAGTACCGCATGTACATCGCAGGCACCGCCCATCGGCGCGGTGGAGGTGGGATGGTGATAGATATCCAGGGCCGCCGGTAACGCAGCTTCCAACTCCTCGTACGAGCTCGACAGCGCGCCAGGCACCATTTCCTCGGCAATCATCGACGCCAGCGGTCCCTGCCGGGCAATGCGCCGGATCAATTCGATGCCCTCCACCATCAACTGCCGGTCCTGCGCGTCTGCCAGCAGGTTGAGCGCGATGATCGGCGCCGCGTCGGCAGCACGCGAGCGCAGCGCCACCCTACCCAGCGAGCGTGGCCGGGTCAGCGCCAAGGCCAACATGAAGATGGCGCCAGTGGGCGATGCCTGCGGATCACCGTAATGCACTGCCGAGACGTGGAAGTCCCCGACATTGGCAGCCGCCCTGGATGACCGCGCCCACAGGATCGCGCCCACTGGTGGCAGCGGCAGGCCGAGCCGGTCCGGGCGCGCCGCCCAGGTTGTGTAGAAGAACGGGTGCTCCTGCAATCGTTGGCCGACAGGCAGATTGGCGACCACATCGATATCCAGATCCAGCAGATCCTTCGCCGGACCTATGCCCGAGCGCAGCAACACCGCTGCGGTGCCATAGGTGCCCGCACTCAGGACGATGCTGCCGGCTTCAATGCGCTGACCATCGGCCAACACCACCGCCGCCGCGCGGCGACCATCAAACGCTACCCGGTCCACCAGGGTCTGGCTGCGGATGCACAGATTGGGGCGCATCCGTACATCCAGGGATAGATAGGTCATGCCGGTATTGAGCCGCTGCCCCATCCGGTTGTTCATCGGGTAAGGACCAACACCGAACGGTTGCTCGCCGTTGAAGTCGGTCACCTTGGCAAATCCGGCCTGCACGGCGGATGCCGCGAAGGCGCGCTGCATGTCCGAGACTTCGTCATCCTGCAGGTAGTGGATAGGCCACGGCCCACCTCGCCCATGCATGGCATCGTCACCGTGCACGGTACGTTCGCTGCGCTGGAAGAACGGCAACACCTCCTGTGCAGTCCAATGTTCAAGACCGGCGGCGGTCCAACGCTCGAAGTCACCCGCGGGTGCGCGCATCGCCACACCCGCATTCACCGCCGAACAACCGCCCAGCACCTTGCCGCGCGGCACCGGCATCGTCGCGCCATAGATGTTGGGTTCGGCCGAATAGCCCCAGTCGTGTGCGGAATCGCCACCGATGATGTGCTGCAGCCGCACCGCATCAGGATAGGCATCCGGCGCATAAGCCTGCCCAGCTTCGATCAACAGCACGCGCCGGAATGGATCCTCGCTGAGCCGGCTCGCCATCACCGCGCCAGCCGAGCCGCCACCGACAACCACCACGTCGTAGTACGAGTGACCCGAAGTCGCCACCGCATGCGCACTGTCACCATGCACTTGTACGCCTGTACCAGCGTATTTTTGCCGAGTAACCATGGCGAATACCTCCTCGCAACCCATCCTTCCTGCCATCACCCGTAACCTGCGAACGTTGATGCAAGCACTGGCGGTACCGGGACCACGGTGGCCATCCTCGACCTATCCCGGCGCTGGCGGAATCCATGCACGCATCGTGACACTCAGGAACAAATGTCCTCAGTCCTCTCATCGCTGGAATCATTGAATGGCTTGATAGCGTTCGCATCTGCCGTGCGGACGGGAGGCTTCTCGGCTGCAGGCCGGCAACTGGGCCTATCCGCTTCGGCAGTGGGAAAGGCGGTGGAACGACTCGAGTCTCGCCTGGGCACGCGCCTGCTGAACCGCACTACCCGTTCACTGGCCCTCACCGGCGAAGGCGAGGTGCTGTACCACTACGTCGACAAGGTATTGAAGGATCTACAGGAGGCAGAGCGGGAGTTGAACACGCGCCAGGGCACGCCACGCGGCCGCTTGCGAATCACCGCCATTCCCATTCTGGGCCGCAAGTTCCTGGTGCCCGCATTGCACGACTTCCACGCGCTCTACCCGGAGGTCAACGTTTCCCTCAGCTTCGATGTTCCTCGACCCGATATCATCGAAGAAGGTTTTGATCTGGCGTTATGGGCGGGCGAGCTTGAGGATTCCAGCCTGCAGGCGCGGCGCGTGGGATCGTATGCACTGATCACCTGCGCCTCGCCGCGCTATCTTGCCGAGAACGGTACGCCGACCTCGATCGCCGACCTGGGCAGCCACTGCTGCCTTCACTACCGCCACCGTGGCAGTCAGCGGCTGGAACCGTGGAGGTTCCAGAACCACACCATCTCCAGGCCTCCGATCCCCGCCCCGGACTGCCACCTCAACGATGCCGACGCGTTGGCAGAAGCAGCCGTGGCCGGACTATGCATCGTGCAACTACCGGATTTCGTGGTGCGGGAGGAAATCGCCACTGGCCGACTTCAGGAAGTGCTCCGTAGTGACGCTGTCGCGCCCCTCGGCATCTTCCTCGTGTGGCCACCGATGTCCGCACAGGCACTGCGCGTGCGCGTCTTCATCGAGTTCATCTCGAAGCGAGCAGGCAACCTGTTCAACATCACCAGCACCGCAGCGTCGGGCCAGAGCTGAACGAGTGAAGCCGACCATACGGCCGGCTTCATCAGCTGCGATACCAGGCGAAAACTCAGTCCACCAGGCGCAGACGCAGCTCCTTGGGCAACGCAAACACCATGGTCTCCGGCTCGCCGCCGGTTTCACGGACACTGCCAGCGCCGAGCTCGCGCAGCCGTGCAATCACGCCATCCACCAGCACCTGCGGTGCCGATGCGCCAGCGGTCAAGCCGATGTGCTGCTTGCCAACCACCCACTGCGGGTCGATCTCGTCCGCCCCATCAATCAGGTACGACTCCACGCCCTCACGACGTGCAAGTTCGCTGAGCCGGTTGGAGTTGGAGCTGTTCGGCGAACCGACCACCAGCACCAGATCACACTGGGTGGCAAGGTCACGCACCGCATCCTGGCGGTTCTGCGTGGCATAACAGATGTCGTCGTTCTTCGGCCCCTGCACCATCGGGAAATGCTTGCGCAGCGCTTCGATCACTGCACGGGTGTCATCCACCGACAAGGTGGTCTGGGTGGTGAACGCGAAATTTTCCGGCTGCGAGACCTGCAGCGCTTCCACGTCTTCCACGCTCTCGACCAGGTAGATGTTGCCCTTGCCGTTCTCGCGGTTCCACTGACCCATCGTGCCTTCCACTTCGGGATGGCCTTCGTGGCCGATCAGCACCACATCGCGGCCAGCACGGCAGTGGCGCGCCACTTCCAGATGCACCTTGGTCACCAGCGGACAGGTGGCATCAAATACCTTCAGGCCACGACGGTCAGCTTCAACGCGCACTGCCTGCGATACACCATGCGCACTGAAGATGACGGTATTGCCGTCCGGCACTTCGTCGAGTTCTTCAACGAAGATGGCGCCGCGTGCCTTCAGGTCATCGACCACGAAACGGTTATGCACCACTTCGTGGCGCACATAGATCGGCGCGCCCAGGGTTTCGATGGCGCGTTTGACGATCTCGATGGCGCGGTCTACACCGGCACAGAAACCACGGGGATTGGCGAGCAATACGTCCATCTTCAACGACTCCGACCGCTGACGGTCGCTAATGCGGGAACAGATGCCGGCATCATCCGGCTTTTTTCTCGGCCTTGCCATCAAGCAGGCCCATCAAGGCGATGCCGATGGCGCCACCCACGATCGCTGCGTCGGCGATGTTGAACGACGGCCAGTAATGGTCCCCGACATACCACTGGATGAAATCAACCACGTGGCCATGAATCTGGCGGTCGATGACGTTGCCGATGGCACCACCGATCACCAGCGCATACGGCAGCGCACTGCGCCAGTTGGCGCGCGACGTGCGCGACAGCCAGAACGCCATCAGGCCACTGATCGCGATGGCCAGGAAGGTGAAGAACCACAGCTGCCAGCCACCAGCATCACTGAGGAAGCTGAATGCTGCGCCGGTGTTGTAGGTGCGGTACCAGTTCCAGAAACCATCGATCACCGGCACCGGGGTGAACTCAGGCAGGCTGGACAGCACCCAGGCCTTGCTCCACTGGTCCAGGCCGATCACGGCCACGGACACCAGCAGGTAGATCAACGCGTTGGGTTTAACAGCCTTTGCTTGCATGTAATACGCCTGTAGTTGACTGCGATGAAGCGGATGAGAGGCATCTCACCCGCTTCGCTTGACGCCTTGCTTAGAACCAGCGACGGTTTTCGCCAGCGCCGTCGATATTGCTGACGCAGCGGCCGCACAGCTCCGGATGCGCCTCGACCGAGCCGACATCGGCGCGGTAGTGCCAGCAACGCACGCACTTGGCCTTGTCGGTCGGCTGCGCGCTGACAAACACCTCGTCGGTGGTGGCCGGGCGCACGCTGACATCGCCACTGATGAACAGGAAGCGCAGCTCTTCGGCCAGCGGCTGCCAGCGTGCGGCCTGCTCTTCGTTGGCAGCAACGGTGATCTCGGCTTCCAGCGCCGCACCGATGGCACCATTGGCACGCATCGGCTCCAGCACCTTGGAGACCTGCTCGCGCAGCGCCAGCAGCTGATCGAAATCGGCAGCGGTCAGCTGTGCATCCGCCGGCAACGGCGCCAGGCCCTCATACCAGGTGGAGAACAGCACATTGTCGACGCGCTTGCCCGGCAGATAGCCCCACAGCTCTTCGGCAGTGAAGGTCAGGATCGGCGCAACCCAACGCACGAATGCTTCGGCGATGTGGAACATCGCCGTCTGCGCCGAACGACGGCCACGCGAATCTGCCTGCATCGTGTACAGGCGGTCCTTGGTCACGTCCAGGTACAACGAACCCAGGTCGACACTGCAGAAATTCAGCAGCAGCTGCACGATCTCGGCCATGTTGTAGTTGGCGTAGGCAGCCTTGATCTTCTCCTGCAGCTCGAACGCGCGATGCACGATCCAGCTGTCCAGGGCAACCATGTCCGGCAGCGCCACCAGGTGCTGGGCCGGATCGAAACCATCCAGGTTGCCGAGCAGGAAGCGCGCGGTGTTACGCAGGCGGCGGTAAGCGTCGGCGTTGCGCTTGAGGATTTCCTGCGACAGCGACATCTCGTTGCTGTAATCGGCAGAAGCAATCCACAAACGCAGGATGTCAGCACCCAGCGTGCGCATGATTTCCTGCGGCTCGATGCCGTTGCCCAACGACTTGGACATCTTGCGGCCGTGCTCGTCCACGGTGAAACCATGGGTCAGGCACTGCTTGTACGGCGCGTGCTTGTCGATGGCCACGCCGGTCAGCAGCGAGGACTGGAACCAGCCGCGGTGCTGGTCGGAGCCTTCCAGGTACAGGTCGGCCGGCTTGCCATAGCCACGTGCCAGCAGCACGCCTTCGTGGGTCACGCCGGAGTCGAACCAGACATCGAGGATGTCGGTGACCTTTTCGTACTGGGCGGCTTCATCGCCGAGCAGTTCGGTGGCGTCCAGCGAATACCAGACGTCGATGCCGCCCTGCTCCACGCGATCGGCCACCTGCTGCATCAACTCGACGCTGCGCGGATGCGGCTCGCCGGTTTCGCGGTGGGTGAACAAGGCAATCGGCACGCCCCAGGTCCGCTGGCGGCTGATGCACCAGTCGGGGCGGCCATCGACCATGCTGCTGATACGCGCCTTGCCCCAGCTCGGGAACCAGCCCACGTTGTCGATGGCAGCCATCGCGTCGTCGCGCAGGTTGGCCTTGTCCATCGAGATGAACCACTGCGGGGTGGCGCGGAACACCACCGGTGTCTTGTGGCGCCAGCAATGCGGGTAGCTGTGCTGGATCTCGATGAACGCCAGCAGTGCACCGCTCTCGCGCAGCACATCGACGATCAGCGGCTGTGCCTTCCACAGGTGCTGGCCAGCCAGTTCAACCGTACCAGCCGGCGGCGTCGACGACAGGTAGACGCCACGGCCATCGACCGGATTGATCTGGCCAGCGTTGTACTTGTCCATCAGCCCGTACTGCTGGCTGACCGCGAAGTCTTCCTGGCCGTGGCCAGGCGCGGTATGCACTGCACCGGTACCGTCGGCATCGGACACGTGCTCGCCATTGAGCAGCGGGATGTCGCGGTTGGCATAGAACGGGTGAGACAGCAGCTGGTTCTCCAGCGCCGAACCCTTGGCGTGACCATGCACGACCACCTCGGCAACGCCGTAGCGGCCCAGCGAGCGCTCGGCCAAGGCCGACGCCAGCACCAGCCAGCGCGGCTGGCCGTTGTGGGCGGGGCCTTCAACCAGCGCGTATTCGATATCCGCACCCAGCGACACCGCCAGCGATGCCGGCAGCGTCCACGGCGTGGTGGTCCAGATCGGCACCGCCACTTCCACACCGGCCGGCAGATCGACACCGAAGCTGGCGGCCAGCGCCTTGGAATCACGCGCGGCATACGCCACGTCGATGGCCGGCGAGGTCTTGTCCTGGTATTCGATTTCCGCTTCAGCCAGCGCCGAGCCGCAGTCGAAGCACCAGTGCACCGGCTTGGCACCACGCACCAGGTGGCCATTGGCGACGATCTTGGCCAGCGCACGGATTTCATTGGCCTCGAAGCCGAAGCTCAGCGTCTTGTACGGGTTTTCCCAATCACCGATCACACCCAGGCGCTTGAAATCTGCGCGCTGCAAGTTGATCTGCTCTTCGGCGTACTCACGGCACTTCTGCCGGAACTGCTCGGCATCAAGCTTGACGCCAACCTTGCCCCACTTCTTCTCGACCGCGATTTCGATCGGCAGGCCGTGGCAATCCCAGCCCGGCACGTAGGGCGCATCGAAGCCGTCGAGGTAGCGCGACTTGACGATGATGTCCTTGAGGATCTTGTTGACCGCGTGGCCCAGGTGGATCTGGCCATTGGCATACGGCGGGCCGTCGTGCAGCACGAACAGCGGGCGGCCCTTCGCATTCTCGCGAAGCTGCGCGTAAATACCCTGCTCTTCCCAACGTGCCAGGATGCCCGGCTCACGCTTGGGCAGGTCGCCACGCATCGGGAATTCCGTTGCTGGCAGATGGAGGGTGGCTTTGTAATCCTGGCTCACGCGGTAGCTCGCAATCTGTGTTCGTTGAGGATGCGACGCGCCTGTTCTGCGTCGCGGTGCATCTGCTCGGTCAACGCCGGCAGACCGTTGAACTTCTCTTCATCCCGCAGCTTGGCCACGAACTCCACTTCGATGTGACGGCCGTACAGGTCGCCATTGAAGTCGAACAGATGTGCCTCAAGCAGCGGCTCCACACCTTCAACCGTGGGGCGCGTGCCGAAGCTCGACACCGACGGCCATGGCTGCTCGAACACGCCGTGCACCCACGTAGCGTAGATACCAGAAAGTGCGGGTGTTTTCGGGAAACGCAAGTTGGCCGTGGGAAAGCCCAGGGTGCGCCCGAGCTGGCGCCCGCGCACGACCCGCCCGCCAATCGAATACGGACGGCCCAGCAACTCGCCGGCATGGGCGAACTCGCCAGCCACGATCAGCTCGCGGATACGGGTGCTGGAAATGCGCTCACCGTTCAGGTGTACCGGCTCGATCTCGCCGGCAGCAAAACCCAGCTCGGCGCCCATCGCCTGCAGCAGCGCGATATCGCCGCCACGGCGATTGCCGAAATGGAACTTGGGACCGATCCAGACTTCACGCGCACCGAGCCGGCGCACCAGCATGTCGCGGACGAAATCCTCGGCGGTGATCGCCGCCATCTTTGCGTCAAAGCGCAGCAGGCCGACGCTGTCGACCCCCAGCTCACGCAGCGTGGCGACCTTGTCACGCGCCAGCATCAGCCGCGGCGGCGGGTTGTCTTTGGCAAAGAACTCACGCGGCAGCGGCTCGAAGCCCAAGGCTACGGCCGGCACACCCAAGGCGCGGGCACGGGCAACCGCGTGGCGCACCAGCGCCCGATGGCCCAGGTGCAGGCCATCGAAGGCACCAATGCAGACCACGCTTCCCTGCGGGAACAACACCCCGCCTTCGACGTCTCTAAAAAGCCTGCTCATTCCATCCGGATCCGGCCCATACGGGCCGGTTCTGTCGTGTGTAGCCCTGAAGTATAACGGGGCCGGCCATGCTGTCGGCTTACTGGCCACGCAGCTCGCGCGGCCGGTAGCCCATCAGCAGCAGGCCGGCGGCATAGACCGCGCCACCGGTGCCAACCAGTACTGCCAGACGCCAGCCACGTTCCCACCAGGCCCAGCCCGTCCAATCCGACCAGAACAGCCGCAGCGCCACCACTGCCACCAGCATCAATACGCTGGCCACCACCAACTGCAGGAGGAACCGCCCCCAGCCAGCCTGCGACTGGTACACCTGCGCCCGGCGGAGGTACCACCACAGCTGCAAGGCGTTGGCCCAGCCGGCAACGGCAATCGACAGCGCCAGCAACGCGTGCGCACCTTCCACCTTCTTGAGCGCAGGCAGCCACTGACCATCGGCGGCGACAAGTGCAGCCTGTCCCATGGGGCTGAAGGAGAACATTGCGACAAACAGCAGTACCGTACAGACGATATTGATGATGATCGAGGCCACCGCCGCCTTCACCGGCGTGCGCGTGTCCTGGCGCGAGTAGAAGGCCGGTGCCAGCACCTTGACCAGCAGGAACGCAGGCACGGCCAGCGACTGCGCCATCAGGCTCAGACTGCTCATGCGCATGTCCCGCTCGGAGAAGTGTCCGTACTGGAACAGGGTTGCCAGCAAGGGCTGCGCACACAGCACCAGACCGATACATGCGGGTACGCCGATCAACAGACACAGCCGGAAGCCCCAATCCAGGCCCTTGGAATAGCCTTCCGGATCCGAGCTGGCGTGGCGACTGGACAGATGCGGCAGGATCACCGTACCAATGGCGACACCGAACATGCCCAGCGGAAATTCCAGCAGGCGGTCGCTGTAGTACAGCCAGGTCACGCTGCCGCCCATCAGCATCGAGGCCGCCAGCGTATTGAACAACAGGTTGACCTGGGCCACCGACGAGCCGAACAACGTCGGCACCATCAGCCTCATGATCTTGCGTACGCCGGCATGGGCCAGATCGAACCTGGGCCGCGGCAACAGCCCCAGTTTTGCCAGCGACGGCAACTGGAAGGCGAGCTGCAGGATACCCGCCACGAACACGCCCCAGGCCAAGGCCAGCACCGGCTCATAGCCCCAGGCCTTCATGTGCGGGACCAGACACAGTGCCGCAGCGATCATGGAAATATTGAGCAGGATCGGTGAGAGCGCGGGTATGGCGAACTTCTGGTAGCTGTTGAGCACCCCACCCACCAGCGACGCCAGCGAGATGAACAGGGCATAGGGGAAGGTGATCTGCAGCATCAGCGTGGCCAGTTCGGCCTGCTCGCTGCCTGGCGCAAACCCCGGCGCGAACACCCGCATCAGCCAGGGCGCCAGCAGGATGGCGGCCGCCGTCATCAACAACAGCGCCCCCGTCAACACACCCGTCACCCGGTCCACCAGCGCCTTCACGGCAGCGTGGTCACCCTTTGCCTTGTATTCGGCCAGTACCGGCACGAACGCCATAGAGAATGAGCCCTCGGCGGAAAGGCGGCGCATGAAGTTGGGAATCCTGAACGCGACCACGAAAGCGTCCATTGCCGCGCTGGCACCGAACACATGGGCGTAAACTTGGTCGCGGATCAATCCGCTGATACGTGACAGGAACGTCATGGAACTGAATACGGCAGTGGATTTGAGCAAACGACCGCTCATGCATCTTCCTCTTGACAACTTGACTTGACGTTCTTTCAGTCAGCCATCATACTTGCATGCTTGCTGTTCCCACCACACCGATTTTCAGGAAACCACCACTGTGGCCAATATCAAGTCCGCCAAGAAGCGCGCCAAGCAGACCGTTGTGCGCAACGCGCGCAACACGGCTCAGCGTTCGATGCTGCGCACCGCCGTCAAGAAGGTGATCAAGGCTCTGGATGCCAACGACGCCGCTGGCGCCGAGGCAGCCTTTGCCGTCGCCCAGCCGATCCTCGACCGTTTCAGCGCCCGTGGCCTGATTCACAAGAACAAGGCTGCGCGTCATAAGAGCCGTCTGACCGCTCGCATCAAGGCCATCAAGGCTGCCTGATCCGCGCGATCACCAGGAGTCGCAAGACTCCCGGCATGAAAAACCCGGCCCTGTGCCGGGTTTTTTGTTGGGCGATTTTCGGGGGAAGCGAGGCAGATACCCCCTACCCAGCCTTGGCTTTGGCTTTGGCTTTGGCTTTGTCCTTGGCTTTGGGCCTCCCCAGAAATGCCTGAACAACTCCCTTCTCCCGCTTGCGGGAGAAGGTGCCCGAAGGGCGGATGAGGGGGCCTTTGATCTGGACTTGGCCTTGGCTTTTCAAGCAAAAGCCTGCCCTCACCCCAACCCCTCTCCCGCAGGCGGGAGAGGGGCTTCAAGCGCAAGTCACAGCCAAAGCCAAGACCATAGCCATAGCCATAGCCAAAGCCAAAGCCAAAGCCAAAGCCATAGCCAAAGCCAAGGCCAAGGCCAAAGCCAAGGCCAAGGCCAAAGCCAAAGCCAAAGCCAAAGCCAAGGCCAAGGCCAAGGCTAAGGCTAAGGCTAAGGCTAAGGCCACAGCCAAAAACCAAAAGCCAAAAACCAAAAGCCAAAAACCAAAAACCAAAAACCAAAAACCAAAAACCAAAAACAGAAAACCCGGCTTTCGCCGGGTTTTCCTCATGCATCAACCACCAGCAAAAAACTTACTCGCCCGCGGCGTGACGCTCTTCAGCTTCCAGAATCTTCTGCTGATCGAAGAACGCCATGATGTCCTTCATGATCGGCCAGGTACCTTCACGACCCAGTGCCGACACCAGATACCACGGGCCGGTCCAACCCAGCTCCTTGATGATCTGCTCAGCCGCTGCCTTGGCCTCATCCTCGAACATCAGGTCGGCCTTGTTCAGCACCAGCCAACGCGGCTTCTCCAGCAGCTCCGGGTCATGCTTGCCCAGCTCGCGCTCGATCGCACGCACCTGCTCAACCGGGGAAATGCCCTCAACCCCACCTTCCATCGGCGAGATGTCGACGAGGTGCAGCAACAGACGGGTGCGCTGCAGATGGCGCAGGAACTGCGCACCCAGGCCGGCACCATCAGCCGCACCTTCGATCAGGCCCGGAATATCGGCGATCACGAAGCTGCGGTAATTCTCTACCTTCACCACACCCAGGTTCGGGTACAAGGTGGTGAACGGGTAATCAGCGACCTTCGGCGTTGCCGCCGAGACGGCGCGGATCAAGGTGCTCTTGCCCGCATTGGGGAAGCCCAACAGGCCAACGTCGGCCAGCAGCTTCAGCTCCAGCTTGAGCAGGCGCTCTTCGCCCTCTTCACCCGGCAGCGCCTGACGCGGCGCGCGGTTGGTGGAGCTCTTGAAGTGCATGTTGCCCAGGCCACCCTTGCCACCCTTGGCCACCAGCAGGCGATCGCCGTGCGTGGTCATGTCACCAATGACTTCGTCGGTGTCGACGTTCATCACCACGGTGCCGACCGGCACGGTGATGACCAGGTCTTCGCCACCCTTGCCATAGGCCTGGCGGCCCATGCCGTTCTCGCCACGCTGCGCCCTGAAGATGCGGTCATGGCGGAAGTCGACCAAGGTGTTCAGGTTTTCGTCGGCACGGATCCAGACGCTGCCGCCATTGCCGCCATCGCCACCATCCGGACCACCGAGCGGAATGAACTTTTCGCGGCGAAAGCCGATACAGCCATTGCCGCCTTTGCCAGCGATGACTTCGATCTCCGCTTCGTCTACAAGTTTCATGAATTTAACGCCGGGATTGGGAAATGGGGATTGGGGGAACAGCAGAAGCAGGTACAGCCCATTATCGGCCCTGCACCCCGGAATGTCGGGGTTCCAACGAAAAACCCCGCCGAAGCGGGGCTCTCGTCAGCAGCCCACACCGGAGTATGGGCGGCTTGCGCGTACGGAATTAAGCTTCCGTGACAACGCTGACGGTACGGCGCTTGTTGGCACCCTTCACCGTGAACTCAACCTTGCCATCGACCAGCGCGAACAGCGTGTGGTCACGGCCCAGGCCGACGCCTGCACCCGGGTGGAACTGGGTGCCGCGCTGACGCACGATGATGTTGCCAGCTTCGATGGCCTGGCCACCGAAGATCTTGACGCCGAGGTATTTCGGGTTGGAATCGCGACCGTTGCGCGAGGAACCTACGCCCTTTTTATGTGCCATGACGGATTCTCCTTAGCAATTAGCCGGCGATGCCGGTGATTTCGATTTCGGTGTAGTACTGACGGTGACCCTGACGCTTCATGTGGTGCTTGCGGCGACGGAACTTGATGATCCGGACCTTGTCGGCGCGGCCGTGGGCCACAACCTTGGCGGTCACCGAAGCGCCCTTCAGCGCGTCACCCAGCTTGATGCCGTCGGCATCGCCGAGCATCAGGATGTTGTCAAACTTGATCTCGTTGCCAGCTTCGACTTCGAGTTTTTCCACGCGCAGGGTTTCACCCTGAACGACGCGGTACTGCTTACCGCCAGTTACCAGAACTGCATACATGACCAGACTTCCTCTGTAGTTATTGTGGTCGCCTTGCCCGCCATCGAGGGCGGACAGGAGCGGGATTTTACCGGGCAGACCGAGCTCGGGTCAACCCACCCCCTGCCCTGACCCGCCGGGCCTGAACCCCGGTTCAGGCC